>NZ_QOCZ01000032.1 GCF_018207095.1 Nocardiopsis sp. MG754419
CCCCGGGGGCAACGAGGGCCCGACCGCGCGGATCCCTGAGAGGCGTCCCACGGCCGTCCGGTGGGCGATCGCGAGCGCCGTGCACCCCCGGAACGCGAGAGACCCCGGTGGCCAGCGTTGTCGCTGTTCACCGGGGTCTCGTCCCAGGGTGGCAGGTGAAGGATTCGAACCTTCGAAGGCTAAGCCGACGGATTTACAGTCCGCTCCCATTGGCCACTCGGGCAACCTGCCTGGGATGCGGCGACGCGTGCGTCGCTGCGCATGAATGACAATAGCGGATGATCGGCCCGAACCTGAAATCGTTGGTCCGCGCGCCGCCCCGCCAGGGGCTTCGGGCACGCCCGACGGCGCGCGGCTAAGCTCTGAAGCCGGCCCGGTCCGAGGCCGGAGCAGACGTGCACGGGTACCGCCCGTGACCCATGAGATCTACGGGGTGTGAGAGTACGTGGCCGCCGAATCCAGTTTCGACGTGGTGTCCAAGCTCGACCGTCAGGAGGTCGACAACGCCTTGAACCAGACGGGCAAGGAGCTGGCCCAGCGGTTCGACTTCAAGGGCACCGGGACCACCATCGCCTGGCAGGGTGAGAACGGCATCGAGATCAGGAGCACCTCCGAGGAGCGCGCGTCCGCCGCGCTGGAGGTCTTCAAGGAGAAGCTGATCAAGCGCAAGATCTCCCTGAAGGTCCTGGACGCCGCGGAGGAGCCCAAGCCCTCCGGCAAGGAGTACCGCCTCCCGGTGGACCTCAAGGAGGGCATCACCACCGAGGACGCCAAGAAGATCTCCAAGCTCGTCCGCGACGAGGGCCCCAAGGGCGTCAAGACGCAGATCCAGGGCGACGAGCTCCGGGTCAGCTCCAAGAAGAAGGACGACCTCCAGAGCGCCATGACGCTCATCAAGGACAAGGACTTCGACCTGGCGCTCCAGTTCGTCAACTACCGCTAGCGCGTGCACGTCCCACGGCCGCCCGCCTCCGGTGGGCGGCCGTCGCCGTGTTCAGCCCAGGTCCCACTTGCGGCGCAGGGCCCGCAGGCGCTGGATGCGCTCGGCGATCGGGGGGTGGGCCGAGAACAACCGGCCCAGCGACCCGGGGAACGGGTTGGTGGTCATCAGGTGCGCCGTGGCGAGCAGGACCCGCTCGCGGGGCAGGGGGAAGGCCCGGTTGCCGGACTCCAGCTTGCGCA
Source organism: Nocardiopsis sp. MG754419 (assembly GCF_018207095.1). Classification (GTDB taxonomy): domain Bacteria; phylum Actinomycetota; class Actinomycetes; order Streptosporangiales; family Streptosporangiaceae; genus Nocardiopsis. The sequence goes on from NZ_QOCZ01000032.1 coordinate 1,183, forward strand.
GGGCGTCGGCCAGCCCCAGGGGGTCACCGGTGAGTTCGGCGGCCTTCTCGTCGGCCCGGAACTCCCGGGCCCGACCCACGCCGCAGTAGACGACCAGGGCCGCCAGCGGCGCCAACGCGGCCAGCATGAGCCCACCCAGGATGTTGGGCATGTCCGTCTCCTCGGACTCGCCCAACGGCAGGAGGAAGGTCACCGCGGTCAGGGCGGTGATGAGCGTGGTGAGCGTCGCCGCGACCGAGCTGAGCAGGGTGTCGTGCGCGCGGATGTGCGCCAGTTCGTGGGCGATCACCCCGCGCAGCTCCCGCTCGTCGAGGGCGCGCAGCAACCCGGTGGTACAGCACAGGGAGGCCCGCCGGGGGGTGCCCCCGGCGGCGAAGGCGTTGGGCGAGCGCACGGGTGACAGGTACAGCTTCGGCATGGGCTGTTTCGCGGCCGTGGCGAGCTCCCGGACGATCCGGTAGAGCTCGGGGCGCTCGATCTCGCTCACCGGTCGGGCGCGCATCGCCCGCAACGCCAGGGACTCCCCGAACAGGTAGACGAGGATCCCCGCGCAGAGCACGAGGGCGATCCCGACCTGGACGCCCTTCTGGGCACCGCAGAGCCAGCCGACCAGGACGATGAGTGCCGAGGCTCCGGCGAACAGACCGACCGCGCGGACCGCGTTGGCGTGCACGCGCCCTCCTTCCGCTGTTCGCCGGTGTCCGGCTTTGGATGCGTACATGGTGACAAACGTGCGGGTCGGCGTCTCGCGTTCCCCATGTGACCGGCCGGTGTTGCGAAGTCTCCGCCGAGGGCGCGGGCGTCGGCGGAGGGAGGCCGAGTGTGACAATCGCCACCCGCCCCCCTTCGTTCCGGGAACGACGACCTATAGTGCGGACGTGGCCCTTGTCACTCCGCGCACCGGGGGAACGGAGGAACTCCGTCCCCGGGTGAACGGTGGGCCGTGTCGTTGAAGGTCGGCAGCCTCACACGACCCGGCCGCGGTGCACGCGCCCGCACACACCGCTCCGGGTTGGCGCACCCGGCGCGTGTGGGGGCCACGACAGCTGTCCTCCGTCCCCGATCCAGGCACCCGGCCCGCGACGGTGCGGTCCGACCGGGGGTGGAACACCCGAGCGCCGCCGCCTTCACGACCGGCGGCTCACCGAGGAGGTCGTCGATCTCAGTGGCCAAACAGATCGAACAGCTCGACCGCGTCATCATCCGCTTCGCCGGCGACTCCGGCGACGGGATGCAGCTGACCGGTGACCGATTCACCCAGGAGACCGCGTCGTTCGGCAACGACCTGTCGACACTGCCGAACTTCCCGGCGGAGATCCGTGCCCCGGCCGGCACCCTTCCCGGGGTCTCCAGCTTCCAGTTGCACTTCGCCGACCACGACATCATGACCCCCGGGGACGCGCCGGACGTGCTCGTGGCGATGAATCCGGCCGCACTCAAGGTCAACCTCGGCGACCTGCCGAAGGGCGCCACCATCATCGTCAACACCGACGAGTTCACCGCGCGCAGTCGGGCCAAGGTCGGCTACGTCTCCGACCCGCTCACCGACGGGACCCTCGACGGGTTCAAGGTCAGCGCGGTGGGACTGACCTCGATGACGGTCGCGGCCCTGGCCGACACCGACATCTCCAAGAAGGACGCCCAACGCGCGAAGAACATGTTCGCGCTAGGGCTGCTGTCCTGGATGTACAACCGCCCGACGGAGGGCACGACCTCGTTCCTCAAGGCGAAGTTCGCGAGCAGGCCGGACATCCTCGCGGCCAACCTCACCGCCTTCCGGGCGGGGTGGAACTTCGGCGAGACCACGGAGGACTTCGCGGTCTCCTACGAGATCAAACCGGCCCGGCTCCCCTCCGGCACCTACCGCAACATCACCGGGAACCTGGCGACCGCCTACGGCCTGATCGCGGGATCCCGACGCTCCGGGCTGCCCCTGTTCCTGGGCTCCTACCCGATCACCCCGGCCTCGGACATCCTGCACGAGCTGTCCAGGCACAAGCGGTTCGGGGTGCGGACGTTCCAGGCGGAGGACGAGATCGCGGGGGTCGGGGCGGCCCTGGGCGCCTCGTTCGGCGGGTCGCTCGGGGTGACCACCACCTCCGGCCCGGGGATGGTGCTCAAGCAGGAGACCGTGGGGCTGGCCGTCATGACCGAACTGCCCCTGATCATCATCGACGTCCAGCGGGCCGGCCCCAGCACCGGCATGCCCACCAAGACCGAGCAGACCGACCTCCTCATGGCGTTGTACGGGCGCAACGGCGAGTCCCCGGTCCCGGTGGTGGCGCCCTCCTCCCCCGCGGACTGCTTCGACGCGGCGGTGGAGGCCACCCGGCTGGCGGTGACGTACCGGACGCCGGTGGTGATGCTCTCCGACGGGTACCTCGCCAACGGCTCCGAGCCGTGGCGGCTGCCGGACGTGTCCCGACTACCGGTGATCGAGCCGGACTTGGCCACCGAGCCGAACGGGCCGGAGGGCACCTATCTGCCCTACCTGCGCGACGAGGACACGCTGGCGCGGCCGTGGGCGGTTCCGGGCACACCCGGGTTGGAGCACCGCATCGGCGGCATCGAGAAGCACGCGCAGAGCGGCGACATCTCCTACACCCCCGGCAACCACGACCTCATGGTCCGCACCCGTCAGGCCAAGATCGACGCCATCGCGCGGGACATCCCCGCGATGGAGGTCTCGGACCCGACCGGGGACGCCGAGGTCCTGGTGCTGGGCTGGGGCGGCACCTACGGGTCCATCACCGCGGCGGTGCGGCGTGTGCGGCGCGCGGGCGGCCGGGTGGCCCAGGCGCACCTGCGCCACCTCAACCCGTTCCCGGCCGACCTCGGCGAGGTGCTCCGCTCCTATGACCGGGTGGTGGTCCCGGAGATCAACCTGGGCCAGCTCGCGCTCCTGCTGCGCGGCCGTTTCCTGGTCGACGTCATCGGTTACAACAAGGTCCGCGGACTGCCCTTCAAGGCGGAGGAGCTCGCGGGTGTGCTGCAGGAGGTGATCGACCGTGACTGAGAACCCGAACGGTGTCGACGGCCCGGGGCACGAGGACGGGCTCGCGGGGCTGCGGCTCGTGCCCAGGACCGACACCGCGTACAAGATGAAGGACTTCAAGTCCGACCAGGAGGTGCGCTGGTGCCCGGGGTGCGGTGACTACGCGATCCTGGCCGCGTTCCAGTCGTTCCTGCCGCAGTTGGGGGTGCCGCGCGAGAACATCGTGATGGTCTCCGGGATCGGCTGCTCCTCGCGTTTCCCCTACTACCTGAGCACCTACGGTGTGCACTCGATCCACGGTCGGGCGCCGGCGATCGCGACGGGGCTGGCCACGAGCCGCCCGGACCTGTCGGTGTGGGTGATCACGGGGGACGGTGACGGACTGTCGATCGGCGGCAACCACCTCATCCACGCCCTGCGCCGCAACGTCAATATCAACATCCTGCTGTTCAACAACCGCATCTACGGGCTCACGAAGGGGCAGTACTCGCCCACCTCCGAGCCCGGGAAGATCACCAAGTCCTCGCCGGTGGGGTCGTTGGACCAGCCGTTCAACCCCGTGTCCTTGGCGCTCGGCGCGGAGGCGGGTTTCGTGGCGCGGACGGTGGACTCCGACCGCAAACACCTGACGTCGGTGCTGCGGGCCGCCGCAGACCACCCCGGCGCGTCGTTCGTGGAGATCTACCAGAACTGCCCGATCTTCAACGACGACGCCTTCGAACCCTTGAAGGACCCGTCCTCCCGGGATCTGCGCCTGTTGCGGATGGAGCACGGCGAGCCGTTGCGTCTGGGCCCGGACCGCGGTGTGGTCGCCGGTGAGTTCGGCGGGCTGGAGGTCGCGGACGTCGCCGAGGTGGGCGAGGATCGGCTCATCCGCCACGACGCCCACCGGGAGGACCCGGGGTACGCGTTCGCGCTGTCCCGGTTGGACCGGCCCGCCTTCGAGCACGTGCCGATCGGGGTGTTCCGGGACGTGCGTCGGCCGACCTACGACGACCTGTTGAACGAGCAGATCGAGGACGCGCGGTCCGAACGCGGCGACGGGGATCTGGAAGCCCTGCTGGCCGGCGGCGACACCTGGACCGTCGACTAGAAACCCGTGCCCGGGCCCCGGCGGGGGGTGAGCCGCGCACCCGCGGCCCCTCGCCACCGGCCCCGCGGTGGACCCCGGGTTCCGGCTCGGCGGACCCGCGCCCCAGGGGTGTTTCGTACGGGCACCGGCGGCGGCTCCTTTCCGGAACCCGGGGAGCTGCCGGAGGTCCCCGCCGCGCCGTCGCACATCCGGGCGCGCGCCGAAGCGAGGCGGAGTCCCGAAGAAAACCGGACCCTCGCCCGGGACGGTCGCCGGTGCCACTTTGGACGGAGGCAATACGCTGCCCCCATGCGTATCGTCATCGTCGGAGGACACGGGAAGATCGCACTACGGCTGGCCAGGCGACTGGCCGACCGTGGTGACACACCCGTGGCCCTCATCCGCAACCCCGACCACTCACAGGACGTCGTCGAGGCCGGGGCCGAACCGGTCGTCATCGACCTGGAGCAGGCCACCGCCACCGAACTGACCGAGAAGATCATGGGCGCCGACGGCGTGGTGTTCGCGGCCGGCGCCGGACCGGGAAGTGGCGCCGCCCGCAAGGAGACCGTGGACCACAAGGCCGCGGTGCTGACCGCCGACGCGGCCGCTCTGGCGGGCGTGCGCCGGCTGATCCAGGTGTCGGCGATCAACGTCGACGTGCCGGTCCCCGAGGGCACGGACGAGGTCTGGAAGGCGTACGTGGCGGCGAAGAAGGCGGCCGACGACGACCTCCGTCAGCGGGACCTGGACCTGGACTGGACGATCCTGCGTCCCGGACGCCTGACGGACGAGGAGGGCACCGGCCGCGTCGACCTGGGCGAGGACGTCGAGCGCGAGGCGGTGACCCGCGAGGACGTGGCCGCCGTGATCGTCGCGCTTTTGGACGAACCGGGGACCCGGGGCGGGGTTCTCAATCTGGTGAACGGTGAGACGCCCGTCGTCGACGCCGTCCGCGCCGCCGCCGGCTGATCCGTACCCCGGGCTCCGGAGCCCGGGGGGCCGTTCGGGCTCTGTGGCCAGATGCACCTCTAGGGGGCATGATGGTTGCGGAGCCCGGCGGAATCCCGCCACGGTGGACGCGGACGACCGGGAACAGGCCCCGACGGGTGAAGCAGCTCCGCAGAGCAGATGGGTACGGTTTTTCATGAGCGTCACACAGGTCGTCAGGGACAGCACGGTCGTCGAGCACGCCAAGGTCGCCGCGCAGCAGAAGCGTCGGATGTTCATCATCCAGCTGGACGTGAACGCCTATGACGAGGCGTCGAGCAAGCTCCGCCCGGGCCTGACGCGCATCCTCGAAGGGATCGAGGAGGCCGGGTGGCGTCTGGAGCAGATCACCCCGAGCGAGGGCGGCGAGTCCGCGTCGGCCCGCCTGTTCCTCTTCCGCCCCGACGCCGAGGCGCAGAAGGCCAAGGCCGCGGAGCAGGCCGAGGCCCACCAGCCCCAGCAGCACCCCCAGCAGCCGCAGGACCACTCGGGCCAGCAGCCCGCCTACCCGCAGCACCACACCGGCGCACAGCAGCAGGACCCGTACGCCGGTTACGGCCAGGGGTACGGCCACCAGCAGCCGTACCCCGGTTACGACCAGCAGCAGTACCCCGGTTACGGCCACCAGCAGCCGGGTTACGGGCAGCAGCCCGGATACGGCCAGCAGTACCCGGGGTACGGGCAGCAGGGCTGGTAGCCCTCCCCCGCACGTCTCTTCGAGGCCCGCACGGCATCGCCGTGCGGGCCTCGTGCGTACCGAGCGTGGCCATCGGCGTTCACGGTGGGTGGCGTTCGGGCCGTTTCGCCGGTCCGGATCGGCCCGTTCCCCGCACTCGACACCCCCGAAGTGCCCGACTCGCGGATTCATGACGGGTAACGACCGTTTCCGATGTATTCGCCAGAAGCCTGTTCTAGTCGCGCTTTCGGTTGTGTAACGCGACGGGTCCTCAAGGCAGTGATATGTCGGTCATGCCGCCCGAGAAGCCGAAGAAAGTCTGATCGAACTCGGGAATCTTCCCGAAAACTACTTCGAGCAGGCTTCCGGCTACGCTAAGTTAATTCCGGCGGCCGCAGCCAACCCGTTTCTGTACTTCCGAAAGGTGACTCACATGTCCCGTATCGCCAAGGTTTCCGGCTTCGTCCTGGCCACCGGCCTCGCCTTCGGTGCCTTCACCGGCACCGCCGCGGCCGACAACAACGCCGACATCCAGAACATCACCATCCCGGTCTGCGTGGACGTTCTGAAGGCCTCCGGCATCAGCGCCAGTGGCTGCAACGTCGTCGACTGGGACGCGACCTCGGGCATCGCGGTCCACGACAAGTAGACCCGGACGTCACCCGGGTCGGCTTCACACAGCCGCCGACTTCACCTGCACACAGCGAACCGAAAAGGAACACTCACCATGAAGCGCATCACCGCCGTCTCCGGCCTCATCCTCGCCACCGGCCTCGCCCTGGGCGCCATGTCCGGCACCGCTTCCGCCGACAACAACGCCAACATCCAGAACGTCACGGTGCCCGTCTGCGCCGACGTCATCAGCTTCGCGGGCTTCAGCTCCGAGGGCTGCAACGTGATCTCCAACGACATCCACTCCGGCATCGCGGTCTCCGACTGGTAGCCACTACTCCTCCGGAGTCGACGACGCGGGGCACGGCGGATCCACCGCCGTGCCCCGCGTTCGTTCGTGTGCGCGGTCCCCGCTCAGCCCTTGCAGGGTCCCTCGGGCGACCGGACCTCGGCGTCGGTGACCAGACGCGCGTGCGAGGCGGTGTCGTAGCGGGAGGTCCCGTAACGGAGTTTGGCCCGTTCGATCCCCTCCGGCAGCAGACCCGCGCGCCCCAGCGCCAGACACGACCCCGGGTTGTCGAGCCGGTGCCCCGCCTCCACCCGGAACAGGTCCAGGTCGTCGAAGGCGAACCGCGAGACCAGGCGCGCCCCCTCCGTGGCGACACCGCGCCCCTGCTCACCGCGGTGGGTCCAAAAGGACAACCACCCCAGCCCGTGGGCACGGCTGGTGACCGCCACCTGGGCGTGGCCCAGGGCCCGGTCCCTGCCGTCCACCACCGCGAACCCGTGGACGTCCTCGGTCCGGGCCAGCTCGGCACGACGATCGATCCATTCCAGGGCCAGGTCCACGGTGTTCGGGACGTCGGGCTCCTGCCAGGCCAGCTCCTCCCAGGCGAAGGCCTCCAACAGCCGGTCCACGTCCCCTCGGTTCCACTCGCGCAGTCGGTACAACGACACTCCCTCTCCTCGACTCCCCGGTCGCGCCAACCTAGAACCCGCCCTCGCCACGGGCAAGCGTTTTCTTGGCGCGCGCGGATCACTGTTCGGTATCCCTCCAGGTGATCGGCGGAACGTGGCCGGAACCGGGCGCGGACGTGTCACACGACGGCTCCCGTGGTACGTCTTCCCTGCCATGACGACGACAGAGGTCTTCGAGGAGCACCGCTCCCTCCTGAACGGGGTCGCCTACCGGGTCCTGGGCAGCGCCAACGACACCGAGGACGTGGTCCAGGAGGCCTGGCTGCGCTGGTCCGGCATCGACCCCACCGGGATCGACGATCCACGCGCCTACCTGGTCACCGTGGTCTCCCGGCTGGCCATCGACCGGCTGCGCCGGGCCGGTTCCCGGCGGGAGTCCTACGTGGGCGAGTGGCTGCCCGAACCGGTGAGCGACCTGCCCGGCGGGGCCGAACGTGCCGAACTCGCCGACTCGGTGGAGTTCGCCCTCCTGGTGGTGTTGGAGACCCTGAGCCCGCTGGAGCGCGCCGTGTTCGTGCTGCACGAGGCCTTCCAACTCCCCTACGCGGAGATCGCCCGGGTCATCGGCCGCGGTGAGGCGGCCACCCGGCAGTTGGCCAAGCGCGCCCGTGACCACGTGCGGGACCGTCGGCCCCGCTTCGAGGCCGACCGTGCCGAACGCCGACGCATGACCGAACGCTTCCTCCGGGCGTGTCTGGAGGGCGACCTGGAGGGGCTCACGGGGCTGCTCGCCACCGACGCGACCCTGGTCGCCGACAGCGGGGGCAAGGCCCGCGCTCCGATGCGGGTCCTGCACAGCGCGCGCAAGGTCGGGCGGTTCCTCACCGCCGTCGCGGAGGAGCGCAACGTCACGCGGTTCCTCGCCTCGGCGGGGATCGACGCCGTGGACGAGCTGGACGTGCGGATCACCGAGGTCAACGGCGGTCCGAGCGTGGTGGCGTCCGTGGCCGGCGGACCGGTGATCGTGCTGTCGCTGGACGTCTTCGAGGGCCGGATCCAGCACGTCTACCTGTTGGTCAACCCGGACAAGCTGTCACGTTTGCGGGTGCCCGACCCGTCCTAGGGCCATGGAACTCACCATTGTGGGCGGTGGCCTCGCCGGACTGACCGCGGCCATCGCCGGTGCCGAGAGAGGCGCCGACGTCACCCTGTTCGAATCCCATGCCACGCTCGGCGGTCGGGCCCGCTCGACCGCCCCTCCGTACGTGGCCAACGACGGACCCCACGTCCTGTACGGGGACGGAGCCCCCTACGCCTGGTTGCGGCGGCGCGGTCTGGTGTCGCCCTCGAAGGCCCTGCCGTTGCGAGGGGCGCTCGGTGCCCGGTGGCGGTACCGAGGCCGTGTCGGCGGTCCGCCCGCCGAGGTCCTGGGGGCGGCCACGCGCCGGCGTCTGCGCGCCCCGCACGACGTGGACTTCGGTGCGTGGGCCACCGAGCGTCTCGGAGCGGCGACCGCGCGCGCGGTCGCCAACATGATGGGGGTGGCGCTCTTCGACGCCGATCCCGCCCGCCTGTCGGCCGCCTTCGTCTGGGACCGGTTCCAGCGGGTGACCGCCCCGCGACGACCGTCGGCCCGTTACCTGATCGGGGGGTGGGGGACGTGGGTGGACCACCTGGTCGAGCAGGCCCGGAGCAGGGGCGTGCGGATCGCGACGCGGACCCGGGTGGACGCGCTCCCGGAGGGACCGACCATCGTCGCGACCTCCTTGGACGCGGCGCGCTCCCTGCTGGGCGACGACGGGCTGCGCGGGGAGAGCGGACACACGCTGATGGTGGACCTGGGCCTGACACGTCGACGTGGGGACCCGTTCCTGGTGTTCGACTCCGACGAGTGCGGCTACCTGTCGCGCTACAGCCTCGTCGACCCCACGCTCGCCCCTGCGGGTGAGGACCTGGTCCAGGCCCAGATGCCGGTCCGGCCCGGCGAGTCGCGGGCCGACGTCAGGCTCCGGTTGGAGACCCTGCTCGACGCCGCCCTGCCGGCGTGGCGGGAACGGTCGACCTGGCGGCGCGAGCAGATGGCACGGGGACGCACCGGGGCGCTGGATCTGCCGGGCCGCACCTGGCGCGACCGTCCGGCCATCGACCGGGGCGCCGGGGTGTACCTGGCCGGGGACCGCGTGGCGGCCCCGGGGCTGCTGGGCGAGGTGGCGCTGACCAGCGCCGTGCGCGCCGCGACGCTGGCCACCGCCCCCGGGAACACGCGTTCGGCGGCGCCGACGAGGTGATCGGGGACGTCCCCGCGGCCGGACGCCCGACGGGTCAGGCGTGCACCGGCCCGTGGGAGACGGCCTCCACGTTGTTGCCGTCCGGGTCGCGGACGAAGGCGCCGTAGTAGTGCTCGTGGTACTCCGGCCACACCCGTGGCGCGTGCAGGACCCGTGCCCCGGCCTCCACGGCCGCCGCGAAGAAGGCGTCGACCGCGGGCCGGTCGGCCGCGGTGAACGCGATGTGCGATTCCCGCGCCGGCCCGCCCGTCTCGGTGGGCGCGATCCAGAAGGCGGGCTGGTCGGATCCGTAGCCGATGACCTCCCCGTACTGGCGCATGCGCCGGTGGCCCAGGGGGGCGAGCACCGCGTCGTAGAAGGACGCGCTCTCGGCGGCGTCCGCGACCTGGATTCCGAGGTGATCCAACATGGCACCAGTGTGACACCCGTCACCGACGGGAGGCCGCGCGGAACACGCCCGCCGGGGCGGAACCACCGACTCGGGATCTCCGACTCAGGCGACCCACCGGTAGAGGTGTTCGGGGCGGCCCGCCGAGCCGTAGCGCATGCGCAGCTCCGCGCGGCCGTCGGCGCACAGGTGCTCCAGGTAACGTCGGGCGGTCACCCGGGACACCCCGGAACGCTCGGCGACGTCCGCGGCGGACAACTCCCCCTCCGCCTCCCGCAACACCCCGGAGACCAGGTCCACGGTGGCCGAGGTCAGCCCCTTGGGCAGGGAACGGGCCGCGGGCGGACGCAGCAGCCCGAACAGACGGTCCACGTCCTGCTGGGTGGCCTCGCCCTCCCCCTCCATCTGGCGGCGGGCCACCGCGAACCGTTCGAGCTGGTCGCGCAGGGCGCTCAGCGGGAAGGGTTTGAGCAGGTAGTGGACGGCACCGCCGTGCAGGGCGGAGCGCACCTGGGCGATGTCGCGCACCGCGGTGATCATGAGGAAGTCGGGTTGGGGCGTGCCGGGTTCACCTGCCGAGCGCAGGGCCCGCATCACCGAGATCCCCGAGGCGTCGGGCAGGTGCAGGTCCAACAGGACCAGGTCGGGGCGGTGTCCCCGCACCTGGGCCAGGGCCGCGGCGGCGGTGTGCGCCACCCCGACCACCGTGAACTCGGGCACCGACTCCACCAACTCCTGGTGGTTGCGGGCCACGCGCACGTCGTCGTCGACGATGAGGACACGGATCATCCGCTCACCCCCGCGGACACGGCGACGGGCAGGCAGGCGGTGAACACCGCCCCCTCCTCCGCGTCGGGCGCCTCCATCTCGATGCTGCCTCCTCTACTCTCACAGACCTGTTTGACCAGGGCCAGGCCCAGCCCTCGGGTGCCCCCGTCGCGGGAGGCCTTGGTGGTGAACCCGTAGCGGAAGATCTCCTCGGCCACGTCGTCGGCGACCCCGTGCCCGGAGTCGGTCACCCGGATCTCCAGGAGGTCGTGCGGCAGGTCCGTGTCGGCGGCCCGGTGCAGACGCACCAGGAGTTCCACCCATCCTCCCTGCGTGACGGCGTCCAGGGCATTGTCCACCAGGTTGCCGAGGATGAGGAGCGCCTCGGAGCGCAGTTCGCCCCGCAGACGGTCCGGAACGCTGGTCATCGGGGACAACCGCAGGTCGACACCGCGCTCGGAGGCCTGCGCGGACTTGGCCAGGGTGAGGGCGGCCAGCGCCGGGTCCCGCACGTGTTCGGCCACACCACTGGAGGTGCGGGTGTGGGTGGCGGCGAGGTCGGCCAGGTAGGCGCGGGCCTCCTCGTGGGCGCCCAGTTCGAGCATGCCCGCGACGGTGTGCACCCGGTTGGCGAACTCGTGGGTCTGGGCGCGCAGACCCCGGGTGACGGTGCGGGCGCCGTCGAGTTCCCCGGCGAGCCGGTCCACCTCGGTCCGGTCCCGGAGGGTGACCACGGCGCCGGACTCGACACCGCGGATGCTCACCGGCATGCGGTTGGCGACCAGGACCCGGTCGCCGGACAGCAGGATGAGGTCGTCGCCCGGGTCGGCGCCGGAGACGATGTCGCGGACCCGCGCGGACAGGTCGAGTTCGTCCAGGTGCCGGCCCTCGGCGCTCTCGGGCAGGTCGAGCATGGTGCGCGCCGGGCGGTTCACCAGGACGACCCGGTCGTGGGTGTCGACGGCCAGCACGCCCTCGCGCACGGCGTGCAGGAGGGCCTCACGGCTCTCCAGGAGCGCGGTGATGTCCGCGGGTTCCAGGCCGTGGGTCTTGGTGCGCAGTTGCCGGGACAGCGCCCAGGAACCGCCCACGCCCACGGCGAGGACGAGCACGGTCACGGCGAGGATCACGGGCATCGCGGCGCGTGCGTCGTCGGCGGCGCTGGAGGTGAGGATGCCGAGCGACACGTAGCCGACGACCTCGCCGCTCGCGTCATCGCCGCTGACCGATCCCCCACCGGAGAACACCGGCACCTTCGCGCGGACGGTGCGGCCCTGGGTGCCGTCCTGGACTCCGGTCCACTCCACCCCGTCCGCGGCGGAGCCCGGAGGGGTGGAGACCGTCTCACCGATGAGGTCCTTGTCGGGGTGGGTGAAACGCACCCCCGCGGGTGAGGCGATGACCAGGTAGTCGGCCCCGGTGGCCGCGGCGACGCGGTCGGCGATGGGGTCCAGTTCGGCGGCGGGTTCGGGCCCCTGGATCCCGTCGACCACCTCGGTCATGACGGCCACGGAGCGGGCGACGGTGAGGACGCGTTCGGCGTACTGCCGGTCGGTCTCACTGTCGACGTGCAGCGCCCACAGGACCCCGATGCCGGCGAGCGCGACCGCCAGGAGGCAGACGTAACCGATGAAGAGGGAGCCGGTGAGTGTGAGCCGGCCGTGAACGGGTGGTGAAGTCATGGGTGCTCCAGTGGCCGGGGTTCGTGGGCGGCCCGGCCGGTGAACGCGCAGGTCGTCAGCGTGTGGGCGCGTTCCACGAACAATACGACCAATATGACTCCAGTTTTAACAAAACCCTCATCCGCGCGTGGGCCGGGTCACACTGTGTCCTGGATCTCCCCTGCGTCTGCGCACCGGGGGATGTGCACAGACGAACGAAGAAGGAGAGGACCGATGCGCGATCGTGGCGTGGTGCTCCGTGTGGTGGGTGGGTTGTGCGCCCTCCTGCTGGTCGGAACGGCGCTGTTCGACGTTCGCCAGAGCGCGGCCTCCGGCGACGGTGCTCAGGAGAAGATCCTGCTCATCGCACCCGCCGGCCCCGGCGGCGGCTGGGACACGTTGGCCCGCGAGATGCAGAACGGCATGCGCGAGGAGGACCTGCGATTCAACGTCGAGGTCCGCAACGCCGAGGGCGCCGGCGGCACCATCGGGCTGGCCCAGACCGTGGGCCGCGACGGCCAGGACAACGTGCTGACCATGACCGGCCTGGGCATGGTGGGCGCGGTGGAGACCACCGGGTCGCTGTACGCGATGGCGGACTCCACCCCCATCGCCCAGCTGGCCTCCGAGTACCTCGCGGTCGTGGTCCCGCAGGACTCGCCCTACGAGTCCCTCGACGACCTCGCCGAGGACTGGCGGGAACAGTCCGGGACCCTGCCGGTGGCGGGCGGCTCCATGGGCGGGGTCGACCAGATCTTCGCGGCCCAGGTCGCCCAGGCCATGGACATCTCCCCCGGTGACATCAACTACCTGCCCTACTCGGGCGGTGGCGAGACCCTGACCTCGCTGCTGTCGGGCACCTCCCAGGTCGGCTTCGGCACCCTGGGCGACTTCAGCGACCAGATCGCCGAGGACGGTCCGCTCCGCGCGCTGGCCGTCTCCTCGCCCGAGCGCCTGGACGGGGTGGACATCCCGACCATGATCGAGCTCGGTTACGACCTGGAGATGTCGAACTGGCGTGGCGTCATCGCCCCTCCCGGTCTGACCGGCGAGGAGGCCGACGACCTGGAGGAGCTGGTGCGCGCGCTGCGGGCCACCGACTCCTGGGCCGACACCCTGGAGCGCAACCGGTGGACCGACACCTACCAGGGGCGCGCCGAGTTCGAGGAGTTCCTGGGCGAAGAGATCGCCTTGACCCAGGAGACCGTTGAGGAGCTGGGACTGTGAGCCCCAAGGGAACAGACGAGACGACGACGGCGGAGACCGAGGCCTCCGAGACCGTCGAGACCACCGAGTCCACCGTGTCCCCCGGGACCGAAGAGACCTCGGTGAACACCGCCGAGACCACGGCGGTCGACCCCGAGACCACCGCCTGGAGCGGACCCGCGGCCTGGGTCGTGCCCGCGCTGGCGGCGATCCTGGGCCTGGTGGCCGTGTGGGGCGCCTTCACCATCGAGGCCCCGCCCAACGCCACCCGCCCCGGCCCGGGCGCCTTCCCGGGTGCGGTCGGCGCACTGCTGCTCGTCGCCGCCGTCGGCATGAGCGTGGTCAACCTGCGCAACGCCGGCAGCGGGACGGCCTCCGCGCCCCTGGCCTGGTTCGAGGGCCGGCCGGTCGTGCTCGTCCTGGCCGGCCTGGTGGTGCACACCGCCCTGCTGGAGTTCGTGGGCTGGCTGTTCGCCGGCGCCCTGCTGTTCTGGATCGTGGCCTACGCGTTCGGCGCCCGCGCCTACCTGCGTGACGCGATCGTGGCGTTGTCGATGTCGGCCGCCGTGCAGGTCGGTTTCTCGCTCGGGCTCGGGCTCAACCTGCCGGGCGGCTTCCTGGAGTTGGTGCTGTGATGGACACTCTGATCAACCTGATGGACGGGTTGGCCGCGGCGCTGACCCCCCAGAACCTCATGTGGGCCTTCCTCGGTGTGCTCTTGGGCACCGCCGTGGGCATCCTGCCGGGCATGGGCTCGGCGATGGCGGTGGCGCTGCTGCTGCCGGTGACCTTCCGACTCGACCCCACCAGCGCGTTCATCCTGTTCGCGGGTGTGTACTACGGCGGCATGTTCGGTGGCGCCACCACCTCGATCCTGCTGAACACGCCGGGTCAGGCGTCGTCGATCGCCACCACCTACGAGGGCCACAAGATGGCGCTCAAGGGTCGAGCGGCCCAGGCGCTGGGAACCGCGGTGATCGGTTCCTTCGTGGCGAGCATCATCGGCACGCTCGTCGTGGCGCTCTTCGCCCCCGTGATGGTGGCGTTCGCGCTCAACTTCGGGCCCGGCGAGTACTTCGCCCTCACCGTGTTCTCCTTCGTGGCGGTGGCCGCGGTGGTGTCGGGTTCGGTGCTGCGCGGTGTGACCTCGCTGCTCATCGGTCTGGCCATCGGCATGGTGGGCATCGACGCCCAGAGCGGCACCGCCCGGTTCGACTTCGGCTCGTCCAGCCTGCTGGACGGCGTCGACATCGTCATCGTGACCGTGGGTCTGCTGGCCCTGGGCGAGGTGCTGTACATCGCGGCGCGGGGCAAGTCCGCGCCGGACTTCGCGGCGATCCGCACCGGTCGTCCGTGGCTGGGCCGCAAGGACCTGCGCCGCTCCTGGAAGCCGTGGCTGCGCGGCACCGCGATGGGCAGCGCCTTCGGGCCGATCCCCGGCAGCGGCGCCGAGATCCCCACGTTCCTGTCGCTGGGTCTGGAGCGCAAGCTCGCCGAACGTCGTGCGCGTCGCAAGGGCGTGAAGAACGAGTTCGGTGAGGGCGCCATCGAGGGTGTGGCCGGTCCGGAGTCGGCCAACAACTCCAGCGCCGCGGGCACCATGGTGCCCCTGCTCGGACTGGGTCTGCCCACGTCGGCGACGGCGGCGATCATGCTCGCCGCGTTCCAGCAGTACGGTCTCCAGCCGGGTCCGGTGCTGTTCGAGCGCAACGCCGACCTGGTGTGGACGCTCCTGGCGTCGCTGCTCATCGGCAGCGTCCTGCTGCTGGTGATCAACCTGCCGTTCGCACCGCTGTGGGCGAAGCTGCTGAAGCTGCCCAAGCCGTACCTGTAC
This sequence comes from Nocardiopsis sp. MG754419, assembly GCF_018207095.1. Taxonomy (GTDB): domain Bacteria; phylum Actinomycetota; class Actinomycetes; order Streptosporangiales; family Streptosporangiaceae; genus Nocardiopsis. Next base: position 16,591 of record NZ_QOCZ01000032.1, read on the forward strand.
GCGGGCATCACGCTGTTCTCGGTGCTGGCGGTGTACGCGATCAACACCTCGGTGACGCACCTGGTGATGCTCCTGGTGATCGCGGTGCTGGGTCTGGTCATGCGCACCTTCGGTGTGCCGGTGGCCCCCGCCCTCATCGGTGTGGTGCTGGGTCCGATCGCGGAGACGGAGTTCCGTCGGGCGTTGGCGGCCTCCTCCGGCGACCCGTCGATCCTGGTCGCCAGCGGTATCTCCGTGGGCCTGTACGTGCTGGTGGCCGTCGCCGCCGTGGTGCCGCTCATCGGGTACCTGCGCAAGCGTCGCGCCGCCACCCGTGTGATCGACGTGCAGGAGCCCACCGAGAAGGTGTGAGTTCGGCCCTCCGTCCGACAGCGGCCCCCGGCTTCCGTCCGCCGGGGGCCGCTGTCGTGTCCGCCGTCCACCGGTGGGCGCGCCACCACCGGCGGGCTCCGCGCGCCCCGCGTCACCGTGGGTCGGACCCGGCCGGGAGGCGGTGGGAACGACCGGCCTGAACGACCCACGAGGTGGCGCGATACCCTCGTCGGGCCAGTCGAACTCCATCTCTTGGAGCAGGGAACCCGGTGTGAATCCGGGACTGACGCGCAGCGGTGAGGGTGACGGGCGGGCACGTCACGGGACACGTTTCCCGGGACAGCCACTGGAGCGACGCTCCGGGAAGGCGCCCCGCACCGGTCGACCCCGAGTCCGAAGACCTGCTGGCGCTGGCGGTGACGGGCCGCCAGGTCATCCGCGGACCCCGCGAACGGGTCCCTGACCCGAAGGACACGCATGCCCGATGCGCTCCGCACGCGGCGTGACCGCTGCCCCGGCGTACTCAGACCCTGGCCCGCCGACGACGGGCTCCTGGTCCGCCTCCGCCTCGTCGGCGGACGGTTGCCCGCGCATTCCCTGCGCGCCCTGACCACCGTGGCCGAGCGGCACGGCGACGGCCGTGTCCACGTCACCGGTCGCGCCAACCTCCAGCTCCGCGCCCTGCCCGGCCACGAGGGGGACCTGGATCCCGAGGTGCTGCGGGCGCTGGAGCACACCGGCCTGCTGCCCTCGCGCACCCACGAGCTGGTCCGCAACATCATGGTGTCCCCGCGCACGGGTACGCCGACGCACGGCCGCGCCGACCTGCGACCGGTCGCCACGGCCCTGGACGCGGCGTTGCGCGCCGCACCGCATCGCGCCGCGCTGCCCGGACGTTTCCTGTTCGTGCTGGACGACGGGACCGGCGACCTGCTCGACCGCACCTGTGACCTGGGGATCGTCGCGCTCGACGCGCACACATTCCAGCTCAGGATCGGCGACGGGTGGGGACCGACGGCCCCGCTGGAGGAGGCCGCCACCCTGCTCGTGGACCTGGCGGACGACTTCCTGAGCCTGCGCGGCGAGGGACCCACCGCGCCGTGGCACGTCACCGAACTCCCGACCCCGCTCACCGCCCCCGCGCCCCGGGATCCGCGGGTGCCGGAGCCCGCACCGCCGTTGCCGTACGGCCCGCTGCCCGACGGCGGCCGCCACGTCCCCGTGGGCGACGCGGGTCTGGGGCGGTCCGACTCCGAGGCCCTGGTCGAGGCGGCGCTCACCGCCGCGACCGACGAGCTCGTCGTGACCCCCTGGCGGGGCGTCCTCGTTCCCGGGAGGGCCCGATGAGCGCGCCCCGTCGCCCCCGACGGCACTACGAGTACGTCGATGACGGACCCGCGATCTACGTGGACTCCTTCGCCACCATCCGCCGCGAGGCCCGACTCGATCACCTGCCCGCCAACGCCGAGCGGCTCGCCGTGCGCATGATCCACGGGACCGGCCAGGTCGAACTCGCCGACGACCTGGTGGTCCATCCCGCGCTGGTGCCCGCCGCGCGCACCGCCCTGGAGGCGGGGGCTCCGATCCTGTGCGACGCCACCATGGTGGCCACCGGGGTCACCGCGAGCCGCCTGCCCCGCGACAACGACGTGCTCTGCTTCCTCGGGGATCCCCGGACCCCGGGGTTGGCCCGCGACTTCGGCACGACGCGCACGGCGGCCGCCGTGTCGCTGTGGGAACCCCTGCTCGACGGTGCCGTGGTCGCGATCGGGAACGCGCCGACCGCGCTGTTCCACCTGCTGGAGATGGTGGCCGACGGGGCGCCCCGCCCGGCCGCCGTCATCGGGTGTCCGGTCGGTTTCATCGGTGCCGCGGAGTCCAAGCAGGCCCTCGTGGAGTTCGCCGAACGACACGGCGTCGACATCCCGTACGTGACCGTCCGAGGACGCCGCGGAGGGTCGGCGATGACCTCGTCGGCGCTGAACGCACTCGCGAAGGAGCAGGAGTGACCGGACGTTTCCACGGGGTCGGGGTGGGCCCCGGCGACCCCGAACTGATCACCCTGAAGGCGGCCCGCCTCATCGCCGAGGCCGACGTCGTGGCCTACCACGCCGGGGTGGGCAAACAGTCGAACGCCCGCCGGATCGCCGCCTCGTTGATCCCCGCCACCGCGGTGGAGGAACAGCTCACCTACCCGGTCACCACCGGAACGACGGACCACCCGGGGGGCTACGCGGGCGCGCTCGCCGACTTCTACGAGGAGTCCGCCGCACGGCTGGCCCGCCACCTCGACGCCGGCCGCGACGTGGTGCTGCTGTCCGAGGGCGATCCGCTGTTCTACGGCTCGTACATGTACATGCACGACCGGTTGTCCGAGCGCTACGCGACCGAGGTCGTCCCCGGGGTGCCCGCCTTCGGGGCCGCCGCAGCGGCGGCCGCGGCCCCGCTGGCCCGGCAGACCGACGTGCTCACCGTGCTGCCCGGGACCCTGCCCGAACCGGAGCTGGCCCGCCGTCTGGCGGACACCGACGCCGCGGTGATCATGAAACTGGGCCGGACCTTCCCGGCCGTGCGCCGCGCGCTGGAGTCCGCCGGCCGGCTGGAGCACGCCGTGTACGTGGAGCGCGCCTCCATGGGCGGCGAGCGACGGCTGCCCGTGGCCGAGGTCGACCCCGGATCCGTACCGTACTTCTCCCTCATCCTGGTCACCGGGGACAGCCGCAACGGCAGGCGGTCCCGGGACCGGACGGAGCCCCGACCCGCGACCGTGGAGGGCACCGACCCGGCCGCCGAACTCCTGGTCGTCGGCCTGGGCCCCGGCCCCGAGCACTGGCTCACCCCCGAGGCCGACGCCGCGCTGGCCGAGGTCGACCACGTGGTGGGTTACGGGCCCTACGTCGACCGCGTCCCGCAGCGCCCCGGCCTGACCCGGCACGCGTCCGGCAACACCGTGGAGATCGACCGCGCGCGGCTCGCCCTCGGGCTGGCCCGCGACGGCGGGCGCGTGGCCGTGGTCTCGGGCGGGGACGCCGGAGTGTTCGGCATGGCCACCGCCGTGTTCGAGGCGGCCGAGGACCCCGCCTTCCAGGACGTCCCCGTGCGGGTGCTGCCGGGCGTCAGCGCCGTGCAGGCGGTGGCGGCACGGGCGGGCGCCCCCGTGGGCGGGGACTTCGCGGTGATGAGCCTGTCGGACCGGCTCAAGCCCTGGGAGGTGATCGAAGGTCGTCTGCGGGCCGTCGCCGAGGCCGACATGGCGCTCGCGATCTACAACCCGGCCTCTCGTGCGCGGATCGCGCAGATCGCCACCGCCCGCGACGTCCTGCTGGAACACCGCAAGAGCGAGACCGTGGTCGTCATCGGCCGCGACGTCGGCCGCGAGGGCGAGTCCCTGGAGGTGACCACGCTCGGTGGGCTCGATCCGGCCGCCATCGACATGCGCTGCCTCATCATCGTCGGCGCGTCCGGAACCCGCGTGTCCCGGACGGGCCGTGTGTGGACGCCCAGGTGGGTGCGGACGTGACCGTGCACTTCGTGGGGGCCGGTCCGGGCGCCGCCGACCTGCTCACCGTCCGCGCCACGCGCATGCTCGCCGCGGCCGACGTCGTCCTCTACCCGGGCACCTACCTGGACCCCGAGGTCCTCACCCACTGTGCGCCCGACGCCGACCTGGTGGACACCCAGGGCCTGGACCTGGACCGCATCACCGAGCGGCTGGTCCGCGCACACGCCGCGGACCGGGACGTCGTGCGGCTGACGTCCGGTGATCCGTCGCTGTACTCGGCGCTGTCGGAGCAGACCCGGCGGCTCGACGCCCACGGTGTCCCGTGGGACGTCACACCGGGGGTCCCCGCCTATGCGGCGGCGTCCGCGCTGGTGGGCCGGGAGCTGACGGTGCCGTTGGTGGCCCAGTCGGTGGTGCTCACCCGGACCGCCGCACGGTCGACCGCGATGCCCGAGAGCGAGTCGCTGACCGCGTTCGCGGCGACCCGGGCCACGCTGGTGCTGCACCTGGCGATCCGGCGGGTCCGCGCGCTCATGGACCGGATCGTCTCCGAGTACGGCGACGACTGTCCCGTGGTGGTCGTGTACCGGGCCAGCCAACCGGAGGAGACGGTCCTGCGCGGCACGGTCGCCACCATCGCCGATCGGGTGGAGGAGGCGGGACTCCGGCAGGCGGCGGTGGTCCTGGTCGGCCGTGCGCTCGACCCCGAGGGCGGCGGCGAATCCTTCCTGTACGACCCGGCGCGACCCCGCCTCAGCGCTCCGTCGTCAGGAACCACTGGGTGACGGTGCGGGCGGGGGTCCACCCGGTGAACGTGCCGATGGCCGCGGTCGTCTCGACCGCGATCCGGGTCAGTTCCCCGCCGTGGCGCCGGTAGGCGTCCGCGAGCAGGTGCTCGGTCTCCAGCGTCACTCCGTGCACCACGAGTCGGCCGCCCGGGCGCAGCGCGTCCAAGCAGGCGTCGAGTACGCCCGGTCGGGTCGCGCCGCCACCGAGGAAGACCGCGTCGGGCGGGGGCGGCCCGGTCAGTGCCTCCGGTGCCCGTCCGTGGATCACGCGCAGCCCCGGCACGCCGAGCCGGTCCGCGTTGCGCCCGATCCGCTCGGCGCGCGCGGCGTCGGCCTCCACCGCCGTCGCCGTGCACGAGGGGTGCGCCCGCATCCACTCGATGCCGACCGAGCCCGCACCCGCCCCCACGTCCCACAGGTGCCGCCCCGGCGAGGGCGCCAGCCGTGCCAGCGCCGAGGCGCGCAGATCCCGCTTGGTGAGCTGGCCGTCGTGCTCGAACGCGTCGTCGGGCAGCCCCGTCGCCAGCCCGTACCCCGCCGGGCCGAGCGGTTCCAACGCCAGGACGTGCAGTGGGGGCACCTCGGTGGGAGGGGCGGCGAGCCAGTCGTGCGCCGTGCCCGCCCGACGCGACTCCGTGGTGGCGCCCAGGTCGCCGAGCACGGTCATCCGAGTGTCGCCGCGCCCCGCGCCGACCAGTAGGGCAGCGACCGTCGCGGGCGTGGTGGCGTCCGACGAGAGCACCAGGACGCGACGGCCCGGCTCCAGGACGCGCATCAGCAGGTGCGGATCACGCCCCACGAGGGTCACCACCTCGCACTCGTGCGCCGGCCAACCCATCCGGGCCCGGGCCAGCGCGACCGACGAGACCGCCGGTTCCACCCGGACCGCGTCCGCTCCGAGCAGGTCGATCAGTGTGGCGCCGATCCCGGACACGAGCGGGTCACCGGAAGCGAGCGCGACGACGTCACCGTCCCCGAGGGAGGCGAGCAGGTCCGGCAGCCCCGCCCGCAGCGGGGAGGGCCACAGTCGACGCCGCTGCTCCGGCGCCTCCGGCAGCATGGCGAGGTGGCGGTGCCCGCCGAGCACGGTGTCGGCGGCCGACACCAGGCGGCGCAGCCTCTCGGGCACACCCTGCCATCCGTCGGCGCCGACGCCGACGACGGTGATTCGGGGAGGGGACGTCTCGACCTTCATGGGCAGGACGCTATCGTGGCGGCCGAAGGTGTGAGGTGCCCCTGCGGCCCAGCCATCGGAAACGGTGGGGACGGCGGCCGGGGAGAATCTGGGAAGCCCGGTGAGACTCCGGCACAGGCCCGCTGCGGTGAACCGAGCCTCCGTACAGGAGGACTCGGCAAGTCCGAAGACCGGCCCCGCACCCGCCCATGAACGGTGGCGCAACGAGCGGGAGCCTCACATGCCATTGCGGACGTCCCACTATCCCTTCTCCGCGATCGTCGGCTGCGACGCCGAACCACTCGACGACCTCGGTCTGGCCCTGATCCTGGCCAGTGTCTCGCCGGAGATCGGCGGTGTGCTGGTCCGCGGCCAGAAGGGCACCGCCAAGTCCACCGCGGTGCGGGCCCTGTCCTCCCTCCTGCCCCCCGTCGAGGTCTACCGGGGCGACCGTTTCTCCGTGGACCCCGCCGACACCGCGCAGGAGTCGCCGGACGGCCCCTTCCCCGCCGGCACCGCCGTGGAGCACCGCCCGGTCCGCCTCGTCGAGCTTCCGGTCGGCGCCACCGAGGATCGCGTCCTGGGCTCGCTGCACCTGGAGCAGGCGCTCACCCACGGCCGGGTCGCCTACGAACCGGGGCTGCTGGCGCGGAGCCACCGCGGGCTCCTGTACGTGGACGAGGTCAACCTCCTCCACGACCATCTGGTCGATCTCCTGCTGGACGCCGCCGCGACCGGCCGCGTGACCGTGGAACGCGACGGGTTCTCCGTGGAGCACGCCGCGCGCTTCCTGCTCATCGGCACCATGAACCCCGAGGAGGGTGAGCTGCGCCCGCAGCTGCTCGACCGGTTCGGGCTCACCGTCGAGGTCGCCGCGCCCTCGGACCCGGCCGCCCGTGTCGAGGTGGTCCGCCGGCGCATGGCCTACGACTCGGACGCGGACGCCTTCGCGGAGCGCTACGGAGCGTCCGAGAAGGCCCTGGCCGGGCGCATCGCGGCGGCGCGGCAGACCGTCCGGAACGCCCGCCTGTCCCAGGCCGCCCTCCTGAAGATCGCGGAGGTGTGCGCGGCCTTCGAGGTCGACGGCCTGCGCGCGGACATCGTGACGGCGCGCACGGCGTTGGCGCACGCCGCGTGGGAGGGTCGGACCTCGGTGACGCGCGCGGACATCCGCCGCGCCGCCCTGCTGGCCCTGCCGCACCGGCGTCGACGCAACCCCTTCGACGCGCCGGGGCTGGACGAGGAGCTCTTGGACCGGATCCTGGGGGACGAGGAGCCCCCGCCGGACGACCCCGAACCCCCGACCGATCCCGCACCTCCGACCGGCTCCGACGAGCCCGGCGCGGACACCCCGGAGACCGACGGCGGACCGGAGGCCGAGGGTCCCGACACCGATGGCCCCGAGGGCGGGCCCGCCGAGGCCCCGGACACCGATCCCACCGGACCGGAACCGCCCCCGGCCACTCCGCAGGACGTGGAGGGGGCCGCGGAGTCCGAGCCCGATGAGGAGGAACCCCGACCCGGGGCGGGCACCACGGTCGGGGCGAGCACGCCCTACCGCCCGCGGACGTTCACCGTCCGGGGCACGGGGGTCGGCGCCGACGGCCGGCGCAGTCGCGCCCTGGGCACCCGAGGCCGCCGGATCGGGGCCACGCCGCCCGGCCGGGGCGCCGGGACCTCGCTCCACCTGGTGGAGACCGTCAAGGCCGCGGCCGGCCGCCCGCACGGCGGTGGGCGGATCGGTCTGCGCCCCGACGACCTGCGCGTGGCGGTACGCGAGGGCCAGGAGAGCAACCTGGTGCTGTTCTGCGTCGACGCCTCCGGCTCCATGGCGGCGCGCAAGCGCATGGGCGAGGTCAAGACCGCCATCCTGTCCCTGCTCCTGGACGCCTACCGTCGCCGCGACAAGGTCGGTCTGGTGACCTTCCGGGGCGCCGAGGCCGCACTCGTGCTCCCGCCGACCCGTTCGGTGGACACCGCCGCCGCCCGCCTCGACGCACTGCCCGCCGGAGGGCGCACGCCGCTCGCCGAGGGTCTGTTGGAGGCGGCGCGGGTCCTGCGACGCGAGCGTCTGCGCGACCCGAGGCAGCGCCCGCTCCTCGTCCTGGTGACGGACGGCCGCGCGACCGGGGGCCGGGGCTCGGTCGGCCGTTCCCAGGCCGCCGCCGACCACGTCGCCGAACTGGGGGTGGACACCGTCGTCGTGGACGGCGAGTCCGGCCCGCTGCGGCTGGGGCTGGCCGTCGACCTCGCCGCCCGCCTGGGCGCCGAGCACCTACCCGTCGGCGAGGTCAGCGCCGAGGCGCTGGGCAACGCCGTGAGAGAGAGGGCCGCCTGATGCCTCAGGGTCAGCCGCTCGTCGTTCCGGACGACGGGCTCACGACGCGGCAGCGCCGCAACCAGCCCCTGTTCGCCGTCCACACCGGGGACGGCAAGGGCAAGTCGACCGCCGCGTTCGGCCTCGCGCTGCGCGGCTGGAACCAGGGCTGGCGGATCGGCGTGTTCCAGTTCGTCAAGTCGGCGAAGTGGCGCATCGGCGAGCAGACCGTGCTCGAACGCCTGGGACGGCTCCACGAGGAGACCGGCGAGGGCGGCCCGGTGGAGTGGCACAAGATGGGCTCGGGCTGGTCCTGGAGCCGCCGCCAGGGCACCGCCGAAGACCACGCGGCGGACGCGGCGGAGGGCTGGGCGGAGATCAAGCGTCGGCTCACCGAGCAGACGCACGACCTCCTCATCCTCGACGAGTTCACCTACCCCATCAACTGGGGCTGGGTCGACGCCGACGACGTCGTGGCCGCGCTCCGGGACCGTCCCGGGCGCCAGCACGTGGTGATCACCGGCCGGCGCGCGGACGCGCGGCTCGTGGAGGCCGCGGACCTGGTCACCGAGATGGCCAAGGTCAAGCACCCGATGGACGCGGGCCGCAAGGGCCAGCGGGGGATCGAGTGGTGAGGACCCCGGCGGCCTCCGGGCCGACGGCACCGCCCCGTTCGACCCCCCTGCCACGGGTGATGATCGCCGCGCCCATGACCGGGCAGGGCAAGACCACGATCGCGACCGGGCTGATGGCCGCCTTGGTCGACGCCGGGCTCGCGGTGAGCGGCCACAAGGTCGGCCCGGACTACATCGATCCCGGCTACCACGCGCTCGCGACCGGCCGCCCCGGCCGCAACCTCGACCCCCACCTGGTCGGCGAGGACCGGGTCGTGCCGTTGCTCCTGCACGGCGCCCGGGGCGCGGACGTGGCCGTCGTCGAGGGCGTCATGGGGCTGCACGACGGGCGGATCGGCACCGACGGGTTCGCCTCCTCCGCGCACGTCGCGACCCTGACCCGCACACCGGTGGTCCTGGTCGTCGACGTGTCCCGGATGTCGCGGTCCGTGGGCGCGTTGGTGGCGGGGATGGCCGACTTCGACCCCGCGGTCGAGGTCGTCGGCGTGATCCTCAACAAGGCCGGTTCGGCGCGCAACGTCGCCGAGATCACCCGCTCGGTACGGCTTCCGGTCCTCGGCGTGGTCCCGCGCGACGAACGGATCGCCAGCCCCTCACGGCATCTCGGCCTCGTCCCCGCCTCGGAGTACGAGGGTTCGGCCCGAGTGGTCGCCCGCCTCGGCGCGCACATGGCCGCCCACGTCGACCTGGACGCTCTGGTGGAGGTGGCCCGCGCCGCCCCGGCGCTGGACGGCCGCCCCTGGGAACCGGCGACGGAGGTGCGCTCCCCCGACGGAGGCGACCGCCCGGTGGTGGCCGTGGCCGGGGGTCGGACCTTCACCTTCCGCTACACCGAGACCGAGGAACTGCTCACGGCCGCCGGCTGCGCGGTCGTCCACTTCGACCCGCTCACGGACACCGCCCTGCCCGCCGGGACCCGGGGCGTCTACCTGGGCGGCGGGTTCCCCGAGGTGCACGCGGACGGGCTCGCCGCGAACCGGAGCCTGCCCGCCGCGCTGCGCGAGGCGGTGCGCGCCGGGGTCCCGACCGTCGCCGAGTGCGCGGGTCTGCTCTATCTGGCGGAGTCGCTCGACGGTCACGCCATGGCCGGGGCCGTCCCGGCGCACGCCCGGATGACGCGAAGGCTCACCCTGCGCTACCCGGAGGCGCTCGCGCCGAGGGACACGCTGCTGACCCGGGCCGGGGAACGGGTCACCGGCCACGAGTTCCACCGCACGACCCTCGACCCCGGGCGGGGGGACCTCCCTGCCTGGGAGATCGACGGCGCTCCCGAGGGGTTCGCCTCCCCCACCCTGCACGCCTCCTACCTGCACGTGCACTGGGCGGGGCACCCGCGGCTCGCGACGCGGTTCGCCGACGCCGTGCACGCGTTCGCGGCGACGGACCCGTCATCGCGGGCACCGGGACGGACCGGCCCGGCCCCCTCGGCGCGCTCGACCCCGGACGACCCGCCCCCCGACGACGGGACGGCCACCTCACCGCGCACGGAGCCGGTCGCCGACCCGCTGCGCCACCACGGAGACGTCGAGGCCCGTGGCGGTCTGCTGGACTTCGCCGTGAACGTCCACCCGGGCGAGCGGCCCGCCTGGCTCGACCGGGCCCTGCGCGCGAGCCTGGACGAGGTGGGCGTCTACCCCGACGAGACCCCCGCCCGCGCGGCCCTGGCACGGCGGCACTCCCGACCGCCCGCGGAGGTCCTGCCGACGGCTGGGGCCGCCGAGGCGTTCACCCTGATCGCCCGGGCGCGACCGTGGCGGCGACCGGTCGTCGTGCACCCCCAGTTCACCGAGCCGCACGCCGCGCTGGACGAGGCCGGGCACACGGTGACCACGGTGCTGTGCGGGGAGGACGACGGTTTCGTCCTGGACCCCGCACGTGTGCCCGAGGACGCCGACCTCGTGATGGTCGGCAACCCCACCAATCCCACCGGGGTGCTGCACCCGGCCTCGGTCCTGCGCGGGCTGTGCCGCCCCGGACGGCTGGTCGTGGTCGACGAGGCGTTCATGGACGCCCTGCCCGGAGAGCCGGAGTCCTGCGTCGGTGATCGGATCCCGGGCCTCGTGGTGCTGCGGAGCCTCACCAAGCACTGGTCGATACCCGGGGTCCGCGCCGGCTACGTGGTGGGTGAGGCGACGGTGGTGCGCGAGCTCGCCCGGGTCCGCACGCCCTGGTCGGTGTCGACCTCCGCGATCGCCGCCATGATCGCCTGCTCGACCGGTGAGGCGGGCGTGGAGGCGCAGCGCCGGGCACGGGAGCTCGACGACCGGCGCGCGGACCTGGAGGCCGGACTGCGCGCGACGGGGATCGCGTTCGTCCCCTCGCGGGCACCGTTCGTCCTGGCCCGGGTGGGCGAGGGCGTCCACGCGCGGCTGCGCGATCAGGGCATCGCCGTGCGACGGGCCGACACCTTCCCCGGTCTGGACGCCACCTGGGTGCGTGTGGCCGTGCGCCCGCCCGAGGCGACGCGCACACTGCTCGCCGCCCTGGCGCGGGCGGACGGGAGCGACACGGGCCACGAGGGCCGACCCAGCGGCCCCTGAACGCCCGCGGGCCTCGCGGGGGCTCAGCCCAGCTCGGTCACCCACGTGAACGCCGAGGACACCTCGTGGACGGTGGGGACGCCCTGCGGCCCCGGCGGACGTCGCACCACCACGACCGGCACGCCCAGCAGGGCGGCGGCCGCCATCTTCGGCCACGTGTAGACACCACCGGAGTCCTTGGTGACGAGCACGTCCGCCCGGTGCCCGGTCATCAGTTCCCGCTCACCGTCGAGGCGGTACGGGCCCCGGCCGGTCACCAGCCGCCAGGCGACGGGCGGCGCGACGTCGGGCACGTCCACCACCCGGGCCAGCACCGCGCGCTCCCCCAGCGCGGGGACCAGACGCGGCAGTTCCTGGCGGCCCACCGTCACGAACGGGCGCTCGCCCAACGCTGCGGCCCGCTCCGCCGCCTCCTCGTGGGTGTCGGCGTAGTGCCAGGCCGGGTCCGGTTCCCACCCGGGCCGTTCCAACCGCAGCAACGGCAGGTCCGTACAGGCGGCGGCCGCGTTGGCGGTCATACCGAGGGCGAACGGGTGCGTGGCGTCCACGACCGCGTCGTAGTCGGCCAGCGCCGCGCGGAGTCCGGGGACCCCGCCGAACCCGCCGATGCGCACCCGGCCCACGGGCAGGCGCGGCCTGGCCACGCGTCCGGCGAGCGAGGTGGTCACGTCCATCCCTTCGGCCACCAGGAGCTCGGCCAGCTCACGGGCCTCGGACGTGCCTCCGAGCAGGAGGAGTCTCACAGTGCGCTCCCCGGGCCGAGCAGGGGCGGAGGCGCGGATGCTCCATCGCGCGCCAGGTCCAGCAGCGCGTCCACGTCGAGGTGGCGCTCGGCGAGGTCGGCCAGCAGGTCCATACGCCGCTCACGGGCTCCGGCGAAGTCCACTCCGGAGGGCGCGTGCCCCAGGGTCCGGGCCAGGAAGGCCGACCGGAAGGCGTCGCCCTCCAGACTCCCGTGCCACATGGTGCCGTGGACCCGCCCCGAACGCGCCCCGCCGGGGAACGCCTCCGTGCCCGATCCCACCGTGACGCGGCCGTGGTGGATCTCGTAGCCGCCGACGGGGACGCCCCACACCTCGCCGGAGGGCAGGCGGAGGGTCTTGTCGGACGTGAAGTCGGTGCGCACGTCGAGCAGCCCCAGACCGTCCACGCACGAGCCCGGCGCGGCCTCGACCCCCTCGGGGTCGCTCACGGTCCTTCCGAGCATCTGGAACCCTCCGCAGACCCCGAGCAGCGGCCGTCCCCGCCGGACGTGGTCGGTGAGGGCGACGTCCAGTCCCCGCGCGCGCAGCCAGGCGAGGTCGGCGAGGGTCGAGCGGGTACCGGGCAGCACCACCAGGTCGGCGTCGGCGATGTCGCGGGGTCCGGAGGCGAAGACCACGTCGAGTCCGGGTTCGAGCCCGAGCGCGTCGACGTCGGTGAAGTTGCTGATCCGGGGCAGGCGGACGACCGCCACACGGTGGACGGCGCCCGCACCGGCCCGGCGTCCGTCGAGGTCCAGCGCGTCCTCGGAGTCCAACCACAGGCCCGGATCCCAGGGCAGGGTCCCGAACACCCGGCGCCCCGTGCGCCGTTCGAGATCGTCCAGCCCGGGCCGGAGCAGGTCGGGGTCGCCTCGGAACTTGTTGACGACGAACCCGGCGAGGAGGTCCTGGTCGGCGGGTTCCAGCAGCGCCACGGTCCCGTACAGGGCCGCGAACACCCCACCCCGATCGATGTCGCCGACCACCACCACGGGCATCCCCGCGTGCCGGGCCAGCCCCATGTTCACGTAGTCGCCCGCGCGCAGGTTGATCTCGGCGGGGCTGCCGGCCCCCTCGGCGACGACGACGTCGTAACGGGAGGACAGGTCGTCGAAGGCGGCGTGCGCGGCCTCGGCCAGGTGACGGCGGCCCGCCTCCCAGTCGGCGGAGGAGACCTCGCCGGCCGGGTGTCCGAGGAGCACGGCGTGGCTGCGCCGATCGCTGCCCGGTTTGAGGAGCACCGGGTTCATGGCGGGCTCGGGGACGGCCCCGGCGGCCGCCGCCTGGACCCACTGGGCCCGGCCGATCTCGGCCGGTCGGCCGTCCGGCCCGTGGCAGACCATCGAGTTGTTGGACATGTTCTGCGCCTTGTACGGCGCCACGCGCACACCGCGCCGGGCCAGGGCCCGACACAGGGCGGTGGTCACCACGCTCTTGCCCGCGTCGGAGGTGGTCCCGGCGATCAGCAGGCCGCCCGGCCCGCTCACGAGGCCCGCCGCAACAGCGCGGTGTCCATCACCCAGCCGGCACCGTCCCGGGCCCGCCGCCGGGCCGCGTCGATGTCGGGCCGCACGTCGCCGAGCCTGCCGGCGACCAACTCCTCGGAGGCGGTGCCCAGATTGGCGCCCCACCAGATCGTCCAGTCCTCCAGGCCCTCGAACCCGTGCCGGCCGCCGAGCATGACGACCAGGTTGTCCTGGCCCGCCTCGACGGCCTCGCGCAACCGCCGCGCCGGGGTCACGTGCACTGGACGCCCGACCTCGTGCAGCACGATCCCGTGCCGCGCCGCCAGGATCTGGGGCGCGCTGATCCCCGGCAGCACGTCGTACTCCACGGGTGTCCGGCCGCGCGCGGCGATGCGCTCCACGATCCGCAACGTGGAGTCGTACAGCGAGGGGTCGCCCCAGACCAGGAAGGCCGCGGTGCCGCCGCGCTCGACGAGCACCCGCTCGAACGCGACCGCCCTGGCCTCGTGCCAGTCGGCGACCGCCGCCGGGTAGTCCGCCGGGTCGTCCCGGTCGCGTTCGGGGTCGGCCACGGTGACGAGCGGTACCCCGAAGGCGTCGCAGACGCTCCGGCGCAGGGCCAGCAGCCCGTCGTCGTCGCGTTTGCGGACCGCGACCGCGTAGTCGCACCCGCGCAGCGCGTCGGCGACCTCCACGGTGACGTGCCGGGGGCCCATGCCGATCCCCAGGATCCGGACCCTCACTCGGACCTCTCCTCCAGGTCGCCCTCGACCTCCAGGTAGACCTCCTGCAGGGCGAGCATCGTCGCCGGGTCGGGTTCGGCCCACAGACCCCGCCGCGCGGCCTCGTGCAGGCGCTCGACGATGCCGTGCAGGGCCCACGGGTTGGAGCGGCGCAGGAACTCCTGCGTCTCGGCGTCCAGGACGTACTCGGCGGCGAGCTTCTCGTACATCCAGTCGTGGACGACCCCGGCCGTGGCGTCGAACCCGAACAGGTAGTCGACCGTGGCCGCCAGCTCGAACGCGCCCTTGTACCCGTGGCGGCGCATCGCCGAGATCCAGCGCGGGTTGACCACCCGCGCCCGGAACACCCGGGCGGTCTCGTCGGCGAGAGGCCGGGTGCGGACCGCGTCGGGGGTGGTGGAGTCGCCCACGTAGGCCTTCGGGTCCTGGCCGGTGAGGGCGCGCACCGTGGCGATCATGCCGCCGTGGTACTGGAAGTAGTCGTCGGAGTCGGCGATGTCGTGCTCGGCGCTGTCGATGTTCTTGGCCGCGACCTTGATCCGCCGGTAGTTGGCGCGCATGTCGTCCGCGGCGGGGACACCGTCGAGGCCGCGCCCGTAGGCGTAACCACCCCAGGCCGTGTAGACCTCGGCCAGGTCGCGGTCGTCACGCCAGTTGCCGGACTCCACCAACTGGAGGATGCCGGCGCCGTAGGACCCCGGAGCGGATCCGAAGATCCGGGTGGTTGCGCGCCGCTGGTCGCCGTGGTCGGCCAGGTCGGCGCGCATGTGGGCGCGCACGTGGTTCTGTTCCTCGGGTTCGTCGAGTCCGGCGACGAGGGTGACCGCGTCGTCCAGCATCGCGACCACGTGGGGGAACGCGTCCCGGAAGAAACCGGAGATGCGCACCGTGACGTCGATGCGCGGACGGCCCAGCTCCTCCAGGGGCACGACGGCGAGCCGGCCGACCCGGCGTGAGGCCTCGTCCCACTCCGGACGGACGCCGAGCAGGGCCAGGACCTCGGCGATGTCGTCGCCGGAGGTGCGCATGGCGGAGGTCCCCCACACCGACAGGCCGACCGACTCCGGGTAGGTCCCGGTCTCCTCCAGGTGACGGCGCAGCAGCGACTCCGCCATCGCCTGTCCCGTCTGCCACGCGAGCCGGGAGGGGACGGCCCTGGGGTCGACCGTGTAGAAGTTGCGGCCGGTCGGCAGCACGTTGACCAGCCCGCGGAGCGGAGAGCCGGACGGGCCCGCGGGGACGAACCCGCCCCGGAGGGCGTGGACGACGTGGTCGAGTTCGTCGGTGGTCCGGGCCAGCCGCGGCACCACCTGGGTGGCGGCGAAGGTGAGAACGGACCGCACCCCGGGGTCGTCGTGCAGGGTCGCGGCGGCGGCCGGGTCCCAGTCGGCCGCCTCCATGCGCTCGACCAGGCCGCGCGCCAGGGCCTCCACCTCGTCGACCTCGGTGGTGGGGGCGTCCTCCTTCAGTCCCAGGGCGGAGCGCAGGCCGGGCACGGCCCCGCCGACCCCTCCCCACACCTGGGCGGCCCGCAGGATGGCCATGACCAGGTTGATCCTGGCCTCGCCGTCCGGCGCCGCGCCGAGCACGTGCAGACCGTCGCGGATCTGCGTGTCCTTGATCTCGCACAGCCAGCCGTCGACGTGCAGCAGGAAGTCGTCGAACTCCTCGTCGTCGGGGCGCTCGTCCAGACCCAGGTCGCGGTGCATCTCCGCGGCGCGCATCAGGGCCCAGATCTCACCGCGGACGGCCGGGAGTTTGGCCGGGTCCATCGCGGCGATGTTGGCGTGCTCGTCGAGCAACTGCTCCAGACGCGCGATGTCGCCGTAGGTCTCGGCGCGGGCCATCGGCGGGATGAGGTGGTCCACG
Organism: Nocardiopsis sp. MG754419; assembly: GCF_018207095.1. Taxonomy (GTDB): domain Bacteria; phylum Actinomycetota; class Actinomycetes; order Streptosporangiales; family Streptosporangiaceae; genus Nocardiopsis. The sequence continues at coordinate 32,680 of NZ_QOCZ01000032.1, forward strand.
ACCGTGGCGTGCGCGCGCCGCTTGGCCTGCGCGCCCTCCCCCGGGTCGTTGACCAGGAACGGGTACACGAGCGGGAGGTCGCCCAGGGCGGCGTCGGTGGCGCACTCGGCCGACAGGGCGGCGTTCTTGCCCGGGAGCCACTCCAGGGAACCGTGTTTGCCCAGGTGGACCACGGCGTGGGCGCCGAACCCGTGCTCCAGCCAGCGGTACGCGGCCAGGTAGTGGTGGCTGGGCGGCAGGTCGGGGTCGTGGTAGATCGCGATCGGGTTCTCGCCGAAGCCGCGCGGGGGCTGGACCAGGACGACGACGTTGCCGGCGCGCATCGCCGCCAGGACGAGGTCGCCGTCGTCGTTGACGTACAGGCGCCCCGGGGCGGGGCCCCACTTCTCCTCCATGGCCTGCTTCAGCGCGTCGGGAAGGCCCGCGGTCCAGGCGGCGTACTGCTCGGGGGTGATGCGCACGTGGGCGTCGGTGAGCTGGGCGGACGTCAGCCAGTCCTCGTCCTGCCCACCGGCGTCGATCAGGGCGTGGATCAGCGCGTCGCCCGCCTCCGTCTCGTCGGCCAGGTCCAGACCGGGCAGGTCCTCGGGGGCGCCGAGGTCGTACCCCTCCGCGCGAAGACGGCGCAGCAGGCGCACCAACGAGCGGGGGGTGTCCAGACCGACGGCGTTGCCGATGCGCGCGTGCTTGGTCGGGTAGGCGGACAGGACGACGGCGACGCGCTGGTGGGCCGCGGGCACGTGCCGCAGCCGGGCGTGCGCGACGGCGATGCCGGCCAGGCGGGTGCAGCGCTCGGGGTCGGCGACGTAGCGGGGCAGACCGTCCTCGTCGATCTCCTTGAAGGAGAACGGCACGGTGATGATCCGGCCGTCGAACTCGGGGATGGCGATCTGGGTGGCGGAGTCGAGCGGGGTGACCCCGTCCTCCGACTCCTCCCAGTCCGCGCGCGGGCTGGTCAGGCACAGCCCCTGGAGGACGGGGATGTCCAGCGCGGCCATCCGCTCCACGTCCCAGGCCTCGTCGTCGCCCCCGGCGCCGGCGGACGCGGGGACGCTGCCGCCGGCCGCGAGCACGGTGACCACGAGCGCGTCGAGGTCGCCGAGCGCCTCGTAGAGGTCGTCGGGGGCCGAACGCAGCGATCCGGCGAAGACGGGGACGCCCACGGCCCGGCCGGTCGCGTCGACGGCGTCCGCCAGGGCGTGCGCGAACGCGGTGTTGCCGCCGCTCTCGTGGGCCCGGTAGTAGAGGATGCCCACGCGCGGCAGCTCGGGGTCCCGCGGTCGCTCGCGCGTGGTGAAGCCCCACAGAGGGAGGGCCGCCGGGGGTTCGAAGCCCTCTCCGGTGAGCAGGACGGTGTCCGACAGGAACGCGTGGAGGCGGCCGAGGTTGGTCGGGCCGCCCTCGGCGAGGTAGCGGTGCGCGTCGGTGGCCACGCCCATGGGGACCGTGGAGTGCTCCATGAGTTCGGCGCTCGGCTGCTGTTCGCCGCTGAGGACGACCAGGGGCGTGCCGCGCTCGCGGACGGCGTCGAGGCCGGGCCACAGGTCGTGGGAGGAGCCGAGCAGGCGCACCACGACCAGGTCGGCGCGTTCGACGGCGGTGGTGAGTTCGGTGTCGGAGGCGCGGGCGGGGTTGGCCCACAGGTAGGCGGCACCGCTGGCCCGCGCGGACAGCAGGTCGGTGTCGGACGTGGACAACAGAGCGATCCGTACCGTCATGGCCGGACTCCTCCCTCGGGGTTCTCGCCCCATCGGCGGTCGGACTGCTCGCGGCCAGTATCTGGCTGCACCCCGGGTCGGGGTGTCACAGTGGCGGAACCGCCCCGGAATCGCACCGGGTTCCTACGCCACGAGCAAAGGCATCTCACTTTAACCACGCGCGTTCCGGGCCGGACCGGCGGGGAGCTCACGAGGCGCCGGCCCGACCGGACGGGGCGTCCCCGCGCCGCAGGAAGCGCACCACCGGGCGGCCCGAGCCCGAGCCGACCTCCACCGGGACCCGGTAGACCTCGCCGATGAGCTCGGGGGTCAGGACCTCGGCGGGTGTGCCCTCGGCGATGGCACGACCGTCCCGGAGCACGACCAGACGGTCGCAGTACATCGCGGCCAGGTTGAGGTCGTGCAGGGCGATCACCGTGGTCACCGGCAGCCCCGTGACCAGTTCCAGCAGGTCGAGCTGGTACTGGATGTCGAGGTGGTTGGTGGGTTCGTCCAGCAGTAGCTCGCTCGGTTCCTGTGCCAGGGCGCGGGCGATCTGGGCGCGCTGGCGTTCGCCGCCGGACAGCGTGTGCCAGGACTGGTCCGCGTGGCCGGTGAGGCCGGTGCGTTCCAGTGCCGCCGTGACGGCCTCCAGGTCGGTGGCGGTCATGGTCGACCAGGGGCGGCGGTGCGGGATACGGCCCAGGGCCACGACGTCGCGGACGGTGAGTTCGGTCTGGGTGTGCGCGTGCTGCTGGACGGTGGCGACGCGGCGCGCCACGGCCCGGCGTCCGGTCCGGTTCAGGGGCAGGCCGTCCAGGGTGACCACACCGGACGAGGGGCCGAGCACCCCGGCGAGCAACCTGAGCAGGGTGGACTTGCCCGACCCGTTGGGGCCGAGCAGACCGATGGTCTCTCCGGGACGGGGCACGAGGCTGACGTCGTCGAGCACGAACCGGCCGCCGAACCCGAGACCGACCCGGTCGGCGCGCAGACCCTCCCCCGGGCCGGGAACGGAGTGGTTCACGTCTTCCTCCTCACGCGGTACAGCACGATGACGAAGGCGGGCACCCCGATGAGGGAGGTGACCACGCCCACCGGGATCTCCTGGGGGTCCAGCGCGGTCCGGGCGACCGTGTCCACCCACACCAGGAAGATCGCGCCCGCCACGGCCGTGATCGGCAGCAGTCGGGCGTGGGAGGAACCGGTGATCGCGCGGACGGCGTGCGGCAGGACCAGCCCCACGAAACCGATCGCCCCGGCGGCGCTGACCAGGACCGCGGTGAGCAGGGCCGTGGCGCTGAGCAGCAGCACCCTGGCCCGGTCCACCCGCACGCCCAGGTTGGCGGCGGCCTCCTCGCCGAAGGCGAAGGCGTCGAGGGTGGTGGTGTTGGCCAGGCACACCAGGAGCACCAGGAGGAGTACCGCGCCGCACACCAGCACGTCGGTCCACCGGGCTCCGCCGAGCGAACCGAGCAGCCAGAACAGGATCCCCCGGGTGGTCTCCGCGTCGGCCGAGGTCAGCACGATGAACGAGGTGAGCGCCGAGAACAGCTGCATGGCCGCGACCCCGGACAGGACGACGCGGTCCATGCTTCCGCCCAGGCTGTGGCTGAGCAGCATCACCATGGCGAAGGAGATCAGGGCGCCGACGAAGGCCCCCGCCGAGAGCGACACGACGCCGACCCCCCAGCCGAGCACGATGACGGCGACCGCGCCGGTGGAGGCGCCGGAGGAGACCCCGAGCACGAAGGGGTCGGCCAACGGGTTGCGCAGCAGGGACTGCATGACCGCCCCGCACAGTGCGAGGCCCGCGCCGCAGACCGCGGCGAGCAGGGTGCGGGGCGCCCGGAGGTTCCAGACGATGCCCTCGCGCAACGGGGGCAGGGGGCTCTCGCCCCACCCCGCACGGGCGGCGGCCGATCGCCAGACCTGGCCCGGGGTGATGTCGGCGGGGCCGATGGTCACCGCGACGGAGACCGACAGTGCCAGGAGCACCAGGCCCCCGACCATGAGCAGCGCCGGACGCGCCGAGGTCACTGGGTGTACCCGAGATCGCGCAGACCGTCGGCGACCAGCTCGACGCCCTCGACGGTGCGGATCGCGGGGTTCATCGCCTGACCGCTGAGCAGGATGTACCGCTCCTCCCGCACGGCGGAGAGGTTGCGGGTGGCCGGGTTGGACTCCAGGAAGTCGATCTTGGCCTCGGCGGTCTCCGCGGTCTGGGACTCGCGGGTCAGGTCGCCGAGGACGATGACGTCGGGGTCGCGGTCGGCGACGGTCTCCCAGTTGATCTGGGGCCATTCCTCGTGGGTGTCGTCGAAGGCGTTCTCCGCGCCGATCGCGTTCGTGATGGCGCCGGGGGCACCGCAGCAACCGGCGAGGTAGGGGGACTCGGCGTTGGCGAACCAGTACATGAGGTTCACGTCCGCGACGTCCAGGTCCGCGGTGGCGGTGTCCACGCGTCCCCGGAGCTCGTCCACCAACTCCTCACCCCGGTCCGGCACTCCGAACACCTCGGCCAGGTCGTGGATCTCGCCGTAGACCACGTCGAGGGTCAGCGCCTCGCTCCGGGAACCGTCACCCCCGCTCTCGTTGTCCTTGCCCGCGGCGCAGTCGCTCGGGGAGAGGTAGGTGGGCACGCCCAGATCCTCGAACTGCTCCCGGGTGGCGACGCCACCGGGGCCCAGTGTGGCGACGAAGGACGCGGTGACGAAGTCGGGTTCGGACTCCAGGACCCGTTCGAAGGAGGGGGCGTTCTCGGCCAGCCGCGGGATGCCCTCGTCGGCCTCCTCCAACCCCTCCATGATCGGATCGGTCCAGGTGGCGGTACCGACGATCCGGTCCTCCAGCCCCAGGGAGAGGAGGATCTCGGTGGTGCCCTGGTTGAGGGAGACGGCCCTCTCCGGGGGTGCGTCGAGGGTGATCTCGTGACCGCAGTTCTCCAGGGTGGGGCCGCGGCCGGCCTCGACCGGACCGTCCCCGTCCGCGGGTGACCCGCAGGCGGTGAGCAGCAGTGTGGGCACGAGAAGGAGGACGGGGGGAAGGAGCGCGTGGCGCGACATAGGTATGCCTTGGATGTCGGGGCTCGAACGCGGAGCCTGGCATGGAGTCTCCCGCCGCGGGGGTGACGCGGCGGGGCCAGCAGGTCTTCGGACTCGGGTTCACCCGGACGAGGTGCCTTCCCGGGTCGGTTCCGCGTCGACCCTCGGGTCTTCGCGTACCCGCCCCAGTGGCGTCAGTACCCCGCCCGTCCCCCTCACCGCTGCGCGTCAGTTCCGGATTCGCACCGGATTCCCTGACCACGTACGTGGTACGACTGGCCCCTGGAGACTACCAAGGGGTGTCCGAAGTGTCCCGCCCAGGAGGCCGCCGATCCCGGGCCCGGCCCGGCGGAATCACCGCCGTGCACGCCCGACCGGAGACGGCACCACCGGGCCGACCACTTAACGAAACGTCGCATTAGACCCGTTTCCTCCCGCTTTCCGGGGGCACCTCTGCGCCATGAACGCTTCCTCCAAGGCACGCAGGGCACGGGCCACCGGCCGACGCGCGGGCAGACGGGCCTCGCACAGCCGGTGGCTGCGCGTCCTGGCGGGTCTGGGCTTCGCCGCCAAGGGTCTGATCTATCTGACGGTGGGGTACATCGCGCTGCGCATCGCGTTCGGCGAGGACCCCGGTGAGGAGGCCGACAACGGCGGCGCGCTCCAGATCATCGCGCAGGGCACCGGGGGCATGCTCCTGCTCTGGGCGATCGCCGTGGGTCTGGCCGGGTTGACCCTGTGGCAGGCCCTGGTCGCCGTGGTGCGCTCGGGCACGGCCGCGCAGCGGGCCGGTGCCGCCGCCCGGGCCGTGACCTGCGCGGTGCTGACCACCGCCATCGCGACCTTCCTGCTGGGTCGAGGCGCTCCGGAGAGCCAGGACGGTCAGTCGAAGGAACTCACGGCGCAGCTCATGGAACTGCCCTTCGGTCGCTGGATCGTGGGGATCATCGGGGCCGTGGTGGTCGCGGTCGGCGTCCACCAGGTGTGGAAGGCGCTGACCCGACGGTTCACCCACGAGCTGGCCCTGGGCGGTACCAGGCGCCCGACGCGTCGGGCGGTGGTGATGACCGGGACCCTCGGCATCACCACCCACGGCCTGGTCCTGGGCATGGCCGGGGTGTTCTTCGTCCAGGCCGCCCTAGCCTTCGACGAGGAACGGGCGGAGGGCCTCGACGGCACACTGCGCGCCTTCTCCGAGACCGCGGCCGGCCCCTACGCCCTGGTCGCCGTGGCGGTGGGCGTGGTCCTCTACGGGGCGTACTGCTTCTGCCAGGCCCGCTGGCAGCGCACCTGAGCCCGCTCAGACGGTGGCGCGGACCAGGGGGATGCGTTGGGCGATGGCCACCAGCACCAGGCTGATCACGGCGGTCGCGACGGCGTACCCGGCCGCCACGAGCACGCCGATGACCCCGTCCGGGGTACCGCCGAGGTCGCGCAGCGTGTACAGCACCATCACGTGGACCAGGTAGACACCGAAGCTCAGCCCGGAGAGCCACCGGACCGCCCGTTCGGTGGCCAGCGCCATGGGCCCCTCGGCGGCGGCCAGACGCAGCCCGGCGGCGCGCAGCGACAGGTAGGCACCCACGCCGGCGAGGATCATCGGCGGGGAGAGGAAGTCGTAGAAGTACTCACCGCCCGCGCCCCACTCGCCGGCCACGAACGTGGTCGCCGCGGCACCGGCGATCGTTCCGGCGACGCCCAGGATGAACGCGGCGAGACCGAAACGGGTGACCCGCGGTCCGGGTTCCACCGTGAACAGCAGCCGGCCCAGCAGGTAGTAGCCGAGGAACGGCACGAAGCGCGTCACCGCGGTCACCCCGCCGACCCCGTCCATCAGGGACAGCAGCTGGTCGACGACGCCCACCGCGAGCGCCACGCCCGCGAACCACCACAGCCCGTTGCGGGAGGTGTGTGCGACCACCGTCCGCAGGAAGGGCGTGAACAGGTACAGGCCCGCGATGACGTACAGGAAGTACAGGTGGATCGACGGGGAGCCCGTGGCGGCCTGGGTGAGGGCCTCGGTGAGGCTGATGCCGTCGCGCCACTGCATCCAGATCAGATAGGCGGCGGTCCACACGAACAGGGGGACGCCGATCTTGGCCCAGCGCTTGCGGTAGAAGTCGGCCACGGGTTCGTCCCGGGGCCGGAGCAGCAGAGCCCCGCTGATCATCACGAACACGGCGACGCACCAGCGCAGTCCGGAGTCCAGGACGTGCGCGGTCCACCAGTCGTACCCACCGATGTCGGTGTAGGTGGTACTCACGAACGGTGAGTAGGCATGCACCACGATGACCGCGGCCATGGCGGCCACGCGAGCGAACTCCATCCACGAGGTCGGTGCAACGGAGGGGGCCGGCGCGGGCGCTTGGGTGAGGGCTCTGTCTACTCGCACCCCCTACCGATATCATTTCGTTATAGACGAGTTCAACCCGGAGAGGGGTGGAGATCGGTGGCGACCGCCCGGTCGGGCGGCGCACTCCGGTCCCATGGGTCCCAGAGTAGCGGTTCGTTTCCGCCATCGTGCCCGCTCAGCGCCGGTGGCGGGTGCGGGGACCCCACCCGGCGACGGCTGCGTGTGATCTCCCCCATGAGGGGTCCGTGAAACCGGACGACGCCGGCGCGTGGCCCGTTCCCCGGGCCCGCGCTCATTCCATGTCGACCCGCGGCCCGTGTGGCCCCGGGCTCCCAGCGGTGAAGTACGTGCGCGCTCCGGGCGTGAACATCAGCCCCGCCGTGAGGAACGCGAAGGCGGCCACGCCCACGGCGCTCACACCGAGCACCGGCGTCGTGACCATCAGGACCGTCGCCGCGGCCCCGAACAGGACGTTGACCCCGACGACGCCCGGCCGGGCCACCGGGAGACCGGCGAAGACGAGGACGAACAGCACGGCGGCGGCGACCGCGTAGGCGAGGGAGAACGCGGCGCGGAGGAAGACGATCGCCGGGAAGTCCGGAAAGTCCGGGCTCTCCATCTGGAACATCCCGTTGCGGAGGACGAGTCCCCCGACGAACACCTGGTAGAGGCCGATCAGGACCAGCATCACCTGGATGACGGGGACGCTCCCGGGGATCGGTCGCAGGTTCATTCTCACTCCCATCGCGTTCGTCCGCTGTCCCTCCACGCTAGGACCACGTCGGGGACGGCGCATCGCCCCAGGGGCCGGATCCTCCGTCTCGAAAGGAGGTTCCGCCGCTCCCCCGCCCCCGACCATCGGCCCATCGGGCGGGCCACCGAGCGCGGGGCCGCGGCGCCCCGCACACGCGAACGCGCGCCCCGGGACGAAACGTCCGGGACGCGCGTTCACGACGGCGCCGAGGCGCCCACCCGAGGCGGGCCTCGGTCAGGAGCGCTCACTGCCTTCGAGGTCGGGGTCGGCGTCCGGGTCCGCCGACGCGGTCGTGGCGACCGACCCGGTGGGGTCCGTCGCCGCGATCGGTTCGGCGGGCGCCCGCACGGCGGCGGGGTCCTCGCGCAGGTCGCGCCAGAAGCTCATGACCACGCCCACGATGACGATGACGAAGGGCGCGGAGGCGACGATGACCGTCTGTTGCAGCGCGGACAGGCCCCCGGAGAGCAACAGGATCACCGCCAGGGCACCGGTCATCGCACCCCACAGGAGCAGGATGGGCGTCCGCGGGGTCTCGGATCCGTGGGTGGTGATCATGCCGAGCACGTACGTGTTGGCGTCGGCTCCGGAGACGAAGAACAGCACGGCGAGGATGACCACCAGGGCGGTGGTGAGCACCGGAAGGGGGAACTCGGCCAGGGTGGCGTAGAAGGCGCTGTTGATGTCGGCGGCGGTCGCGCTCGCGATGTCGGTGCCGTGGTTCATGTCCAGTTCGATGGCGGCGCCACCGAAGACCGCGAACCAGGTGAAGAACGCGATGCTGGGCATGCCGAGCACCACCAGGACGAACTGGCGGATCGTGCGTCCACGGGAGATGCGGGCCAGGAACACCCCGACGAAAGCGCCCCAGGACACCCACCAGGCCATCATGAAGTACGTCCAGCGCTGGAGCCAGGCCACGTCGCCGAAGGCGGGCCCGCGCAGGCTCATGAGCAGGAACTCGTTGCCGTACCGCCCCACGGACTCCAGGAAGAGCGAGACCAGGAAGGACGTCGGCCCGAGGAAGAGGACGAACAGGAACAGCACCGAGGCGATCGACAGGTTGACCTCGCTGGTGTAGCGGATGCCCCGCTTGAGGCCCGTGGCCGCCGACAGGCTGAACAGGACCGTCACCACGATGACGACGATGACCTGGGTGTTGGTGCCGGTCGGTGTGCCCAGGAGCCGGTTGAGCCCGTTGTCGATCTGCAGGGCCCCGAGGCCGAGCGAGGTCGTGGTGCCGAACAGCGTCGCGAACACCGTGAAGACGTCGATGGCCTTGCCCAGGGGGCCGTCGGCGTGGCGTCCGAGCAGGGGCCGGAACAGGGCGCTGACGAGGCCGGGCCGCTTCTTGCGGTACATGGAGTAGCCGATCGCCAGCCCGAAGGCGGCGAAGATCGCCCAGGCGTGCAGACCCCAGTCGTAGAAGGAGTACTGCATGGCCACCACGGCCGCCTGCGGCGTGCCGGGCTCGGCCAGTCCGTGGGGCGGGTCCCACATATGGGACACGGGTTCGGCGATGCCGTAGGAGACCAGGCCGATGCCCATGACCGCGCAGAGGATCATGGCGATCCACGTGTGGGTGGCGAACTCGGGCCGGTCATCGTCCGAGCCCAGGCGTACGCGGCCGAAACGGCTGAACGCCAGCACGATCAGGAACACGAGCAGCACGAGAGGCAGCACGAGGTAGGCCCACCCGAAGTCGCGGGTGATCCGGTTCAGGCCGGCGCTCATCACCGACATCTGCTGGGTGGGCGCGACGACTCCCCAGATGACGAAGATGAGGGAGACGGCCAGGGAGACCCAGAAGACGGTCCCCACCTTCCCGCCTGCGCGGGTCGCGGCACTCACCGGAGCCACCGGTGGCCGGGATTCGGGTTGCGGGATGTGGTGCTCTCGAGCACGGGTTCTTGCATGGCAAGACAGCCTAATGATCTTGAACGACGGGAGTCAAGAAAGACCCTCTTTTGTGTGAATATGCACATCAGAGAGGTTCCGTAGGTCACGGATGACGCGTCTTGACACGCCACGCACGACAGATCTAGCTTCTGTTGTATACAAGAAGGCGAGGATGTGGGAGTGACCAGGACAGCGGACCCCGCGCAGGGACCCCGGACGCGTGTCGTCGACGAGCTGCGCGAGGCGATCATCAGGGGCCGCTACGGCCCGGGGGACTCCCTCTCCGAGGTGGTTCTGGCCGAGATCCACGGCGTCAGCCGCACTCCGATCCGCGAAGCCCTCAAGCAGCTGCAGGTCGAAGGGCTGGTGGAGGTCCGGTCGCGCGTCGGCACGTTCGTGCGCCGCCCCTCCCGTCGCGAAGTGGTCGAGCTGTTCCAGATCAAGGAGATGCTCGAAGGTCTGGGGGCGCGGCTTCTGGCGCTGCGGGGCGAGGTGGCCGAGACCGCCCTCCTGAGGGAGAACCTCCTACGCTCCGCCCACGCGGCGCGGGATCGGGACGTCGAGGCGTACTCCCCCTCGGTCCACGAGTTCCACGACCTGATCGTGCGCGGTGCCGACAATACTCGACTCGCCCACCACTACCGACAGCTGACGAACCAGCTCGCCTACCCCCGGCTGGTGACCGCCTCCCTGCGGCGCCCGGGGCGCCTGGAGGCGTCCCTCGGCGAGCAGCGGGCCGTGTTCGACCGCGTCGTCGAGAAGGACGGCTTCGGCGCGGAGTGGGCCATGCGCGACCACGTGCGCGCCCTGGAGCGCGAAGTGATGATGGCTACGGCCGCCGACCCCCTGCGGGACCGCCGGGACCCCTGAGGTGCTCGGGGCGACCCTCGACCCCGGGACGCCGAGGGTCGAGGACTCACGCGCCCATCGTCGGGCGCGCAGCCGGTCCCGGCGTCGACGCCTGAGGTGGGACGCCGCGACGGAGTCCCGCCACTCCGTGGCGCAGGCACGCCGATGGCAGCCGGAGCAGCACCCCCGAAGCATGTGAGCACCGCGACGGCGGGTGCCCGACGACAGTGGGTCTCGGCGGGCGTGCGGGTCGGCGCGGGCGACAGGCCGCACGCGCCCTCGGGGTGATCGTGCAGGGCTACCGGATCGTGGTCGCGGTGGCGTACCCACAGCGGCCCGGTCCTGTCCGTACGGGACATCTCGTTCCTCTCGGAACCCGCCTCCGTGCCCCGGACCCTCCGGGCGGACGGGCCGGATCGAGGCCCCCATGCGCGCCACCTCCTCGCCGTCCGCGCGCGCCACCGGCCCGTGAACGGTGGTCGCGTCCATCGACGCCACCCACCACGTGTGCGACCGTCACGCACGCGCCCGCCCCG
>NZ_QOCZ01000311.1 GCF_018207095.1 Nocardiopsis sp. MG754419
AACGGCACGGTCTCGGCCCAGGACGACGGCAACGGCAACCGCACCACCTTCAGCTACGACGATGCCGGCAACATGACCCAGATGGCCGAGCCCGGCCCGATCGGGTCGATGTCCTTCACCTACGACACCCTGTCCCGGGTCACGTCGGTGACCGACGGCAACGGCACCAGACTGGACTACGCCTACGACCGCCTCGACCGGGTCGTGGCCATCTCCCACGAGGGGGACGTACTCGAATCCTTCGAATACGACGCCAACGGGCGTCAGCTGGCCACCCACACCGACCAGGCCAGCACCGCGTTCACCTTCAACGCCCGCGGTGACCTTCGCGAGAGCGTGCGCACCGACTCGGCCGACGAGGAGACCACGGCCTATGACTATGACGCGGTGGGCAACCTGACCGAGTTCACCGAACACGGCCGCACCACCACCTACACCTACGACGAGGCGTTCCGCCTGACCGACCTGGTGGACTTCACCGGAGCCCAGACCACGTTCTCCTATGACTCCAACAACCAGCGCACCTCGATCGCGCACCCCGATGGGGCCGAGGAGAGCCGTTCCTACGACGCCTCGGGCCGGTTGACGGACATCACCACCACGGGCGCCGATGACCAGACCCTGGTGGAGGCCTCCTACACCTGGGACACCACCGATGGCGATGACAGCACCCAGCTCCAGTCGCGCACCGTCAATGGCGAGGCCGAAACCTTCACCTACGACGGTCTCCAGCGCCTGACCGGCAACGGTGAGGTGGACTATACCTACGACGACGCGGGCAACCTGCTCACCTCGGGTGAGGAGGAGTTCTCCTACAACGACGCCGACCAGCCCACCTCAGCCCGAGGTGAGGACGTGGCCCATGACGAGGCCGGGAACATGACCGGCCGGGGCGAGTACGTCTACGAGTACTCGGTGACCAACCAGAACACCCGCATCGATGACGGCGAGGGTGATCTGGCCACCAGCCTGAGCTATGACACCACCGACCAGACCCAGATGCGCGGCATCACCGACGTCCTCGACGGTGAGCGCATCGACCGCCAGTTGTCCAACACCGCCCTGGGTGTCACCAACATCGCCTCCGACGGCGAGCGCACCAG
>NZ_QOCZ01000312.1 GCF_018207095.1 Nocardiopsis sp. MG754419
CTCATCCTCACGCCCGGCCACAGGCGTACCAATCGGCACATCAACCCCACCCCCAGACCGCGCCAACACCACAGCCAACGCCGCCTGAAGAACCATGAACAGCGTGCAGCCCCGTGCTCGCGCCAACTCCGCCAAGCGTCCATGCAGTTCGGCGTCCAGCGAGAAGGCCAGGTTCTCCCCCCGGTTGGAGGCCACGGGGGGCCTCGGACGATCCGTCCGCAGTTCCAGCACCTCCGGGGCACCGGCCAGGGATCGCCGCCAGAAGTCGAGCTGATCGGCGGCCACTCCCCCGGGGTCGGCCTCGTCCAACAGGGCGTTCTGCCACAGCGCGTAGTCGGCGTACTGCACCTGGAGTGGGGCCCGGTCCGGAGGTGAGCCCGCGCGACGGGCCGAGTACGCCTCGGCGAGGTCCCTGAGCAGAACGGTCTCGGACCACCCGTCGGTGGCGATGTGGTGCAGCAGCACCACCAGTACCGCCTCGTCGTCGGAGACCCTGAGCAGGTCCGCGCGCACCGGCAGGGCCTCGGCCAGGTCGAACACCCGGCCTACGAGGGCGTCCACGGTCCCACGCACCTCCTCGCGTGAGCAGGGCACGACCGCGAAGCGCAGCAGGGCGCGGGCCTCGGACTCCCCGAGTACTCGCTGGTGGGGCTCGCCACCGGGTGCGGGGAACACCGTGCGCAACGACTCGTGGCGGTCGACGAGGTCGCCCAGCGCGGCACCGAGCGCCCCCGCGTCGACCTCGCCGCTGAGCCGCAGCACGAGCGGAACGTTGTACGACGTGCTCGCCGACTCCAGGCGGTTGAGGAACCACAGGCGTCGCTGCGCGAAGGAGAGCGGCAGCAGGTCCGGGCGGGACGCGGGCAGAACACGCGGACGCGCCGCGCGCTCACCCGCGGCGTCGATCGCCGCCGTGGCGCCCACCACCGTCGGGGCGGCGAACAGTTCCCGCAGCCTCACCTCGGCACCGAGCACGGAACGGATCCGGCTGACCAGCCGGGTGGCGAGCAGGGAGTGGCCGCCCAGGTCGAAGAAGGAGTCATCGATCCCGACCCGCTCCAGGCCCAGGACCTCGGCGAACAACCCGCACAGG
>NZ_QOCZ01000313.1 GCF_018207095.1 Nocardiopsis sp. MG754419
GTGGGGGCCATGGGGACGTTCCCGTGGGGGGAACGGGACGCCGTCGATACCGTGGGGGCGTCGTGTGCCGGTCGCACGGCAAAGGGGACCGCGCGAACCGATACCCTTGTGCGGAGAAAGAAGAGAGGCGGCGAACGTGGATATCGCTCATTTGCGCCAGGGGAGTGGCCCCACCGTGCGCCGCATGCTCCTGGGCGAGCAGCTCCGGCGGTACCGGCAACTCCGCGGCATCTCCCGGGAGGAAGCGGGGGAGAGGATTCGCGCCTCGGCCTCCAAGATCAGCCGCATGGAACTGGGCCGTGTCGGATTCAAGCCTCGTGATATCGAGGATCTGCTGAAGATGTACGGGGTCACCGACCGTAAGCTCCTGAAGGAATTCAAGGAACTGGCCCTCGAATCCAACAAACCCGGTTGGTGGAAGGAGTACGGCGACGCCCTCCACAAGTGGTTCACCCGCTATGTGGGCTTCGAGGAGGCGGCCGACCAGATCCGTATCTACGAGTCCCAGTTCGTTCCCGGGCTGTTGCAGACCGAGGACTACGCCCGCGAGATCATCTCCGGTGGCGTCGACGCCGACACCGTCTCCGAACAGCGCATCCAGGCCAGACTGAAGAGACAGGAACATCTCAACGGTGGCAAGAAGATGTGGATCATCCTCGACGAGGCCGCCGTGCGTCGGCCGATCGGGGGTCGGGAACGCGGCAAGGAGATCATGCGGGGTCAGCTCCGCCACCTGATCGACATCTGCGAGAACCAGGACAACATCACCCTCCAGATCATCCCGTTCGAGGTGGGAGCGCACGCCGCGGAGGCCGGTTCCTTCACGCTCCTGCGCTTCTCCGACTTCGAACTCTCCGACGTGCTCTACCTGGAGCACCTCACCGACGGCGACATCGTGGACAAGCGGGCGACCGTCGAGGCCTACACCAAGGCGATGACCAAGCTCAGTGTCTCGGCCGCCACCCCCGACGAGACGGTCTCGATGCTCAAGGACATGCTCAAGGACCTCGACGAGGCCTGATCTCGGCCCTCGCCCACACCCCGTACAGGAT
>NZ_QOCZ01000314.1 GCF_018207095.1 Nocardiopsis sp. MG754419
GTACTCCACGACCCCCGACAGCCCCGCCGCCCCGCCCGAACCATCCCGGCGCTCCACGAAACCCACCGCGAGATCGAACTTGGCCACACCCGTGTCCACGGGGACCAACTCCGCCTTCACCGCCCCGGCGAACTCCGTGTCCGCGCCTTCCCCCTGGGCTCCGTTCACCGCGACGGTGACCTGGAACAGCGGGTGGCGTCCGGACACGCGCTCCGGGTTGAGGGCCTCGACCAACAGGTCGAAGGGCACGTCCTGGTGGGCGTAGGCACGCAGGTCGGCCTCGCGCACCTCCGCGAGGAGACCCGCGATCGTCTGGTCCGGGCTGACCCCGGTGCGCAGCACCAGGGTGTTCACGAAGAACCCCACCAGGTCCTCCAAGGCCTCCTCGTCACGACCGGCGACCGGGGTGCCCAACGGCACGTCCTCGCCGGCGCCGGCCGTGGACAGGGTCACCGCCAACGCGGCCTGCACCACCATGAGCAGCGTGCAACCGTGCGCACCGGCCACCGCCAGCAGGCGCGCGTGCAGGTCCGCGTCGAGGTCGAGGGTCTCCTGAGCGCCCCGACCCGTGGGTGTGTCCGGACGCGCTCGGTCGAAGGGCAGCCCTAGGGCGCCGGGTGCCCCCTCCAGGGCACTCCGCCAGAAGTCCGTCTGCTGGGCGAGGAGGCTGTGCGGGTCCTCGGGCGAACCCAGGACGTCCCGCTGCCAGAGTGCGAAGTCGGCGTACTGCACGGGCAGCGGCTCCCACTCGGGCGCCCCACCGGCGAGGCGAGCGGCGTAGGCCCGCCCCAGATCCCGCACGAACACACCCTCGGACCAGCCGTCGGTCGCGATGTGGTGCGCCAACACCACCAGCACCGAACCACCGGGACCGCAGTCGAAGTAGCGGACCCGGAGCGGACGGTCCACCGCGAGGTCGAACGGCGTACGCGCGAACTCCCCCACCAGCGCGTCCACCTCACCGGGAGAACACTCCACCACCTCGAACCCCGGCAA
>NZ_QOCZ01000315.1 GCF_018207095.1 Nocardiopsis sp. MG754419
CTAGATCGTTGATGGGGAAATGTGTGCCCTGGTCAGTGGTCGTAAGCGATCAACGACCGTTTGACCGGGGCACCGATCAGCCAGTTGTGCCAGATCGCCGCGTTCAACGCGCACACGCGCTGGCACACCCTGGCCCAGAGCCCCTCGGTGGTGCGGGCTTGGTGGCGCTCCAACCCCAACTGGTTCTTCAGTGTCCAGATGATCGCTTCGATCCGCTGCCGCAACCACCCAGGAAACACCTGCTCAGACTCGCCCTTGCGAGACGGGCGGACCAGAGGGTGCCCCAGGTCCGCGGCGGCCTTTTCGATTCCGGCCCCGGCGAAGCCCTTGTCGCACACGATCGGCACCGGTTCCGGGCCGGGGGCGCATTCCCGCACGTGGAGCAGGTGCAGGGCCTGCTTACGCTCGTCCAGCTCCTTGGGGTGGGCCAACGAGAAGGCGCACACCGCCCCCTCGGCGGTGGTGATCAGGAGGAGTTTGGCGCCCCAGTAGAACGCGTGGTGAGAGGGGTCCCTGCCATAGCCCGCGATCTCGCCCAGACCAGAGCGATCGACCGTGAGGCGCGAAGCCCCGCACCGCACCGGGGTGGCGTCCATCAAACGCAGCCTCTCGTGCCAGGTGGGAACCGCTCGGGCCAGCCACATCGCGACCGTGAACAGGGCGGGGGCGGCCGAGCGTAGGTGGCGGTTGTACTCGGACTGGCCCGGCAGGCGCGGGAACAAGTGCCCGATCCGGGCGGGAGCGGCGCGCATCCAGTGGCGTTCGGAATCATGGCGCAACAGCACTTGGGCCAGGGCGACACAGACGAGTTCGGCGTCGTTGAGCAAGCGGGGGCGGCCCGGCCCGGGGTGTTGGTTGCGGGAAGGGAACACGTCATCGTCCAGATGGACGTAGAGTGCTGTCAGAAGGGCGTCAAGGTCTTTGGTCACACACTGATCCTCGACGCCCTTCGTCTTGCCCGCAGGCGTTTCAGGGATTTCCCATCAACGATCTAGG
>NZ_QOCZ01000316.1 GCF_018207095.1 Nocardiopsis sp. MG754419
GTACTCCACGACCCCCGACAGCCCCGCCGCCCCGCCCGAACCATCCCGGCGCTCCACGAAACCCACCGCGAGATCGAACTTGGCCACACCCGTGTCCACCGTGGTGATCTCCGGGGTCCCGGCGCGGTCGAAGCCCGAGGCGTCCGCGAAGGCCGGGTTGAGCGCGACGGTGACCTGGAAGAGGGGGTGGTGGGCGGTGGAGCGCTCCGGGTTGAGCTCCTCCACCAGCAGGTCGAAGGGCACGTCCTGGTGGTCGAAGGCCGCCAGGTCCGCCTCCCGGACGCGTTGCAGCAGCTCGCCGAAGGACGGGTCGCCGGAGGTGTCGGTGCGCAGGACGAGGGTGTTGATGAAGAACCCGACCAGGTCGTCCAGGGCGGGATCGGTACGACCCGCGACCGGAGTGCCCAACGGCACGTCCTCGCCGGCACCGGCCTTGGACAGCGCGACCGCCAGGGCCGTCTGCACCACCATGAACAGCGTGCAACCGTGCTCCTTGGCCACCCGCGCCAGCGCCGCGTGCAGCTCCGCGTCGATCTCGAAGCGAACGCTCTCGCCCCGGTGCGAGGGGACCGGGGGGCGGGCCCGGTCCAGGGGCAGGGCGAGGACCTCCGGAGCTCCGTCGAGGGCCTCCCGCCAGAAGTCGAACTGCTGGAAGAGCAAACCGTCCGGGTCGTCGGGCGCACCCAGGACGTCCCGCTGCCAGAGCGCGTAGTCGGCGTACTGCACCGGCAGCTCCTCCCAGCCCGGAAGACCGCCCTCGCGACGAGCCGCGTAGGCCCGCCCCAGGTCCCGCACGAACACACCCTCGGACCAGCCGTCGGTCGCGATGTGGTGCGCCAACACCACCAGCACCGCCACACCCGGACCCGCGGAGAACAACCGCACCCGCACCGGACGGTCCACCGCGAGGTCGAACGGCGTACGCGCGAACTCCCCCACCAGCGCGTCCACCTCACCGGGAGAACACTCCACCACCTCGAACCCCGGCAA
>NZ_QOCZ01000317.1 GCF_018207095.1 Nocardiopsis sp. MG754419
GGTGGGGAGAGGAAGGGGTGGGGGTGCCGGGCGGAACCGGTGGAAGAGGGATGAGCCCCGGATCAGCCTGCCACAGGGGCCTGGGGGGAGCACCGATTTCCGCGAGGCCGTGTCGCCTCGGGCGCCACCGTCGCGCCCGCCACCGCCGCACCGGTCATGGCGACCCGTGCCGTCCCAAGGGGCGCCTCCGGCCTCGCTCCGTCCCGTCGCCACTCCCGCCGAGGAAAAAACGCGGTCGGCGGCATCGATCTTCGGACCGTGGTGTGGTAGCGAACCGCCGGTGGCTCCCACGCCCCCCGCCTTCCGTCGGAGATGGCCCGTTCTCGCTGCTCACGGCCGTGCTCGGAGTCGCGTGCGGTGCGGCCCGGGCGATGCGGGTGCCGGCGATCGGTGCCACGAAGCCTCCGCGAGCATGTGACGAGAGTTATTCCGTGTGACTGTGCGTGACTCCGATACCCGACACGCTCTGACGCGGTCTCTGGCACAGTTGGTGGTGACTTGAGGATCCGGCACTGCGCCGGAGACCGGTTGCCCGGGGTCGGGGGGACCCTGTGAGCGGTGCGACACCGCGGACTACGCTGGTCCGAATCCACGCCGGATCGGGCGAGAACGGGCAACCCACGGACCTCTGCCTTCGGGGAGCGACCATGACCAACGATGACCGCGAGGACGCCCGTCACGGGGACGACGAACCCCACGAGCGGCGTGGCCGACCCTCGCCCGGCCTGGGCCCCCTCCTGGGCGGCCTGCTCGACGGGCTGCCCGAGAGCGGAAAGGGCGCCCAGGGGACCTCCGGCGCGCAGGAGTGGGAACCACGGTCCGCGCCGGGCAACCCCTTCCGTCGGCCCGGCCGGGAACCGATGACCTCGGCCCCGCAGGTGCGGCCGATGAGACCGGCACCCGAGGAGCCGCCCGCGCCACCGGCGCCGCCCTCCCCGGAGCAACCCGGCC
>NZ_QOCZ01000318.1 GCF_018207095.1 Nocardiopsis sp. MG754419
CTAGGGCCTGTTTTTTGGAAGTGGGAGCGGAGCAGGGTCTGCGCTGGCATCGTGGTCGATGTGCCTGGCCGTCATGAACTCACCGATGCCGAGTGGGCCCTGCTCACCCCGCTCCTGCCCACCGATGCGCCCAAAGGCAAGAAGTGGGCCGACCACCGCAAGGTCATCAACGCGATCCTGTTCCGCGCCCGCACCGGCATCCCCTGGCGGGATCTGCCCGAGCGCTACGGGCCCTGGGAAACCGCAGCCGGCCGCCACCGCCGCTGGTCCATCGACGGCACCTGGCAAAGAATCGCCGACCGGCTGCGCATCGACGCCAACAGCGGCGAAGAGCTCATCGCGAGTATCGACTCCACCACCGTACGCGCCCACCAGCACGCCGCCGGGGCAGCGAAAAAGGGGGCACAGTCCGGGAGGAACCGGACGGGGTCGAAGCGCTCGGACGCTCCCGGGGCGGACTGACCACCAAAATCCACCTGCTCGCCGACGCCCGCCGCCGACCCCTGGTGCTGGCCACCACCCCAGGCCAGCGCGGGGACAGCCCCATGTTCGAACCCCTGATGGCATCGCTGCGCCTGCCCCGCAGCACCGGCCGTCCACGCACCCGCCCGGACCGGGTCCTGGGCGACAAGGCCTACTCCAGCAAGGCCAACCGGGGCCACCTGCGCAAACGCAAGATCAAAGCGACCATCGCCCAACCCCGTGACCAGCGCGAACACCGCCGACGCCAAGGGTCGGCGGGCGGTCGGCCCCCGGCCTTTGACCGGGTGGCCTACCGCGACCGCAACACGGTGGAGCGGGCGATCAACCTGCTCAAACAGAACCGGGCGGTCGCGACCCGCTATGACAAGCGGGCCGCGATCTTCGACGGGACCGTGCAGGTGGCCTCGATCCGGATCTGGCTCCGTGACCTGACCCGTTCAAAAAACAGTACCTA
>NZ_QOCZ01000319.1 GCF_018207095.1 Nocardiopsis sp. MG754419
CCACAGACCCCCGGTGCGTCGCGGACCCCGCCCGCACTGGACCGGGTGGGGGTTCCTCGCCCCGTTCATGGCCGTGTTCGCGGTGGTCTTCGTGGCGCCGATCCTCTACTCGCTCTATCTGAGCGTGTACCGCGACCGGTTGGTCGGCGGCACCTCGTTCGTGGGACTGGACAACTACCGCGGTGCCCTGGGCGATCCGGTGTTCTGGGAGTCGGTGTCCCGGGTGACGCTCTTCCTCGCCGTCCAGGTGCCCATCATGCTGTTCCTGGCCCTGCTCCTGGCGTTGGTCCTGGACAGCGGCCGCCTCTACGGACGCGACTTCTTCCGGATCTCGATCTTCCTGCCCTACGCGGTGCCCGCGGTCGTGGCCACCCTGATGTGGGGGTTCATGTACGGGACCCGGTTCGGGCTCGTCGGCAACGTCAACGACCTGCTGGGCGTGACCCTGCCCGACCCGCTCGCCCCCGGGGTCGTCCTCGCCTCCATCGGCAACATCGTCACCTGGCAGTTCGTCGGCTACAACATGCTCATCCTCTACTCGGCGCTGCGCACGGTGCCGCACAACCTCTACGAGGCGGCCGAGGTCGACGGCGCCGGACAACTGCGGGTGATCAGCGCCATCAAGCTCCCCGCCCTGCGCGGGGCCATGGTGATCGCCGCGATCTTCTCCGTCATCGGCAGCTTTCAGCTGTTCAACGAGCCCAGCATCCTGCAGAGCGTGGCGCCCAACGCCATCAGCTCCGGGTACACGCCCAACCTCTACACCTACTCGCTGGCCTTCTCGGGCCAGCAGCAGAACTACGCCGCGGCGGTGGCGATCATCATGGGGCTGTTGACCATGGTCATCGCCTACGCCGTGCAGCTGTTCGGCATGCGAAAGGCGGCGTGAACCATGGGCACCCCCACCT
>NZ_QOCZ01000320.1 GCF_018207095.1 Nocardiopsis sp. MG754419
TTCAACGCCAACGGGTGGGCCATCACCCACGCCGACCGCAACGGCAACACCAACGACCTGCGCTACACCACCGGCGGCGACCTGGCGGCCATCACCGACGCCCAGGGCCGGGTCACCACCCTGGGCTGGGACGACCAGGGGCGGCCCACCGAGGTCACCGATCCCACCGGTGAGGAAGCGGTCGCCTTCACCTACGGCCAGGACCACAGCCGTCAGCCCTTCGCCCTGACCGACCGGGCCGGGAACGACATCGACTTCGGCTACGAGGACGGGTACCTGACCCAGATCACCGATGCCGAGGGAGGGGTATGGGAGCTGTCCTATGACCCCCAGGGGCGGCTGACCAGCTTCACCGAGCCCTTCGGCCAGGACGGGGCGACCTACTCCTTCGACCACTCCCAGGGCGAGACCACGGTCACCGACCCCAGCGGGGGCGAGTCCACACACGAGTTCGATGACCAGGGACGTCAGACCGAGGCCACCGACCAGGTCGGCAACACCCGCTCCCAGACCTGGACCGCCAACTCCGACGTGGCCACCACCACCGACGCCCTCGAAGCCTCGGTGACCTACGACTACGACGACGCCAACAACCTCATCGGCACCGAGCTTCCCACCGGCGCCGAAACGGCGGTGGGCTACAACGACGCCGCCAACCCCGCCAAGCCCACCGACGTCACCACCCCCGACGGGGACCAGATGTCGATGCGCTACGACGAGGCGGGCAACCTGACCCGGGCGGTGTCCGAGGACGAGGACATCACCGTGGCCCGGTTGTTCTACAACAACAACGGCACGGTCTCGGCCCAGGACGACGGCAACGGCAACCGCACCACCTTCAGCTACGACGATGCCGGCAACATGACCCAGATGGCCGAGCCCGGCCCG
>NZ_QOCZ01000033.1:0-8291 GCF_018207095.1 Nocardiopsis sp. MG754419
GGGCACCTGGCGGAGCGTGCGGGTCCGGGTGCGCTCGCCCCGGGGTTCGACGTCCTCGTCCCGGTGGTGTTCGGGGACCGGACGGAGCAGGGGCCGGCCGTTCCCGGGGCCCGTCTCGGCGGCGAGCGGGTCGGCGGTGTCGGGCTCGGACGCGTGCGCGCCGGGTCCGGGCGCCCCGGTCCCGTTCAGGGTGGTGGCCCCGGCGGGGTCGTGCGAGGGCCCGGAGGCGACCAGGGCGTGCGGGATCAGCACGACCGCCCGGGTGCCCCCGTAGGGCGAGGGGCGCAACTGCACGCCGATGTGGTGTTTGTGCGCCAGACGGGCCACCACGAACAGGCCGAGGCGCCCGTCGGTTCCGGGGGTCATGACGTCGAACTCGGGGGCGTCGGCGAGGGTCTGGTTGGCCCTGCGCAGCACGTCCTCGGTCATGCCCAGTCCACGGTCCTCGACCTCGATGGCCACACCCTTGGGAACGTTGCCGGTGTCGATGGTGACCTCGGTGTGGGGCGGCGAGTAGGCCGTGGCGTTCTCCACGAGTTCGGCCAGCAGGTGGATGACGTCGGCGACCACCGCGCCCACCAGGGACAGGTCCGGGACGGTGGTGAGTTCGACCCGGGCGTACTCGTCGGTCTCGGAGATGGCGCCCCGCAGGATGTCCACCAGCGGCACGGGGTGACGCCAGCGGCGACCGGGTCGCCCGCCGCCGAGGATGATGAGGTTCTCGGCGTGCCGGCGTCCACGGGTGGCCAGGTGGTCGAGTTGGAAGAGGCTCTCCAACAGGTCGGGGTCCTCCTCCTCCCGTTCCACCCGGTCCAGGAGCTGGAGTTGGCGCTGGACCAACGACTGGTTGCGGTGGGCGATGCCGAGGAAGACGCGGTTGATCCCGGCCCGGATGTCGGCTTGTTTGACGGCGGCGGCCACGGCGGTGCGCTGGGCGGTGTTGAAGGCGTCGGCGACCTGGCCGACCTCGTCGGTGCCGTGGTCGAGCTGTTTCATCTCGCTGTCGAGGTCCACGCTCTCCCCCGTCTCCAGGCGACGCACGATCCTGGGCAGGTCGCTCCGGGCGATGGCCAGGGTCTGGGCGCGCAGGGTGGCGAGGCGGTAGGTGAGGCGACCGGCGGACCGGGCGGCCACGCCGTAGGCGACGGTGCCGGCGAAGAGCGAGGTGATACCGCCGCCCAGAGCGAGGGTGAACATCCAGGCGCTGGCCGCCTCGGTGGCGGTGACCACGGACGTCGCGCGTTCGGCCGTCGCGGCGGCCAGGACCTGCTCGGTCTCGTCGGCCACGGTGCGCCAGTCACCGAGGCCCGTGGGCACGGAGCGGTCCTCGGTGCGCTCACCGGTGAAGGGGTCGAACTCGACCGTCGCCTCGTGGAGGGCGAGGGTCCGGGCGATCTCGGTCGCGCGCTCCCAGGACGCCGTCTCCAGGAGCTCGGTGGCGACGGTGGAACCCTCCCCCTCGGCTCCGGCGAGGGTCTCCAGGCGTCCGGTCACCTCACCGTCGAGGGAGGCGATCTCGGCCTGCCGCTCGGGGGTCAGGCCTCCGGTGGCCAGCACACCACTGATGACGGCGTCGGCGTGGGCGAACCCTTCCTGGGCCCAGAGCAGATCGCCGGTGGTGGTGGCCTCGACGGAGGCACCACCGTCGTCGAGCTCGCGGACCGTGTGCTCGTACAGGCGCACACCCTGGCGCACGGCCTCGGTGTACAGCCCCATGACGACCTGGGCGTCCTCGACGTCGGCGAGGTCACCGGCGCGCGCCTCCTCCACCGCCGCGAGGGACTCCTGGAAGGCTCTCGCCCGCGGGTCCGGGTCGGCCGGATCGGCCGCGAGGGTGTCCCAGACCGCGCGGAGCCCGGTGAGTGCGGTGTCGGTCTCCTCGGCGGCCGTGGTGAGCGCGCCTCGACGGTCGTCGTCGGGGCGTGCCAGGTACTCGGCGACCACGCGCCGCTCGTGCTGGAGCGCCGTGAGCGCGGTGGTGAGCTCGGCCGCGGCCCGGCCGTCACCGACCGAGGAGCGCAGGGAGATCGCCTGGGCGAGGGTGGTGGAGCTGAGTACGACGAACAGGGCCAGAAAGGTGATGCTGGGGATGAGCACGATGCGGTTGAGCTGCGCCCTGATCCCGGGCCCCGTGCCTGCCGACTGTCCCACTGTGCTCCTCCCCCGGCCTCGGCCGCGGGCACCGGACAGCACGCGTCGGAGTGGCGGTTCCCGCGCCGGTGATCACGGTGCGCGCAGAGAGGAACACGTGTGGTGCCCACAGAATGAGGACGCTATCGCACTCTCCGCGGCCCTGTACGGGGAATTCCGGATCGGGCGCGGAAACCGCGTCACCTCGGGTGATGCGCACGGTGGGGGCCGATCGGGGGGCCGATCGCGCGCACGCGCGTGGGCGCGCGCCCGGTCGGACGCGCGCCCACGTGCGGGCTCACCGACCCCGGGGGCCGGTCCCACGATGCCTCGTGCGACCCGGGGTCGCCGGTCTCCCGCGACCCGGCACACGGCGGGACGGGGAGGAGACGGGGTCAGGTCGCGAGGAACGCCTTGCGGTGTTCCTCGACGGCCGAGCGCAGGCTCTGGAGCTGCTCGGCGACCCGGACCGGGGCGGTGCCGCCGCGGCCGGATCGGGAGGCCAGGGACCCGGCGACGATGAGGACCTCGCGCACGCCGGGCGTGAGGTGCTCGGAGATCTCGGCGAAGTCGGCGTCGGTGAGATCGGGCAGGTCGATCCCCCGCTCCTCGCACACGCGCACGCAGGTGCCGGCGATCTCGTGGGCCTCGCGGAAGGGCACCCGCTCTCGGACCAGCCATTCGGCGATGTCGGTGGCCAGGGAGAAGCCCTGGGGCGCGAGTTCGGCCATGCGGTCGGTGTGGAAGGTCAGGGTGGCGACCATGCCGGTCATGGCGGGAAGCAGCAGGTGGAGGCTGTCGACGGCGTCGAAGACCGGTTCCTTGTCCTCCTGCAGGTCCCGGTTGTAGGCCAGCGGGAGCCCCTTGAGGGTGGTGAGCAGACCCGTGAGGTCGCCGACCAGACGTCCGGCCTTGCCCCGGGCGAGCTCGGCGACGTCGGGGTTCTTCTTCTGCGGCATGATCGACGAGCCGGTGGAGAAGGCGTCGTCGAGGGTGACGAAGGAGAACTCCTTGGTCGCCCAGAGGATGATCTCCTCGGACAGGCGGGACAGGTCCACGCCGATCATCGCGGTGATGAAGGAGAACTCGGCGACGACGTCGCGGGAGGCGGTTCCGTCGATGGAGTTCTCCACGGACTCGGGGAAACCGAGTTCCAGGGCGACCTCCCCGGGGTCCAGGCCGAGGGAGGAACCGGCCAGGGCTCCGGAACCGTACGCGGAGACGGCGGCCCGTCGGTCCCAGTCGCGGAGCCGTGCGACGTCGCGGACCAGCGGCCACGCGTGCGCCATGAGCTGGTGGCCCAGCAGCACCGGCTGGGCGTGCTGCAGGTGGGTGCGGCCCGGCATGGCGGCGTCGGGGTGGGCACCGGCCTGGTCGGCGAGGGCCCCCACCAGTTCCAGCAGCCGGTCGGCGAGGGAGCGGGCCTCCTCGCGCAGGTACATGCGGACCAGGGTGGCGATCTGGTCGTTGCGGGAGCGCCCGGCACGCAGCCGGCCACCGAGTTCGGGGCCGACGCGCTCGATGAAGCCGCGCTCCAGCGCGGTGTGCACGTCCTCGTCCTCCAGCACGGGGGTGAACTCCCCCGAGGCCACGTCGGCCTCCAACCGGTCCAACCCCTCGATCGTGCCGTCGAGTTCGTCGGCGTCGAGCAGCCCGGCACGGTGCAGGGCCCGCGCGTGGGCACGGGAACCCGCGATGTCGTGGCGGGCCAGACGCCAGTCGAAGTGGGTGCTCAGCGACAGACGGGCCAGGGCCTGGTCGGGTCCGCCCTCGAAGCGGCCGCCCCACAGGCGCAGGGCCTCGGGCTGGTCGGCCATGGTGTTCTCCTTGCGTGTTCGGTTCGGTGGGACGGTGTCGGCACCGTCAGGGTCTGCGGTCCGCCAGTCGCAGGAGGGCGGCGGCCAGGTCCTCGCCGCCGTCGGGGTCGCGGGAGATCACCAGGATGGTGTCGTCGCCGGCGATGGTGCCCAGGATGGCGTGGAAGTCGGTGTGGTCGATGGCCGAGGCCAGGAACTGCGCGGCGCCCGGAGGGGTGCGCACGATGACCATGTTGGCGGAGGCCTCGGCCGAGACGAGCAGGTCCTCGGCGAGCCGGTTCAGCCGGGCGCCGGAGACCTGTTCGAGGCCGAGGGTGTCGGGGCGGGTGCGCTGGAGGCGCTCGCCGCCCTCCCCGGGCAGGACGTAGGCGAGGTGGCCGTCGGCGGTGCGGAGCTTGACCGCGCCGAGTTCGTCCAGGTCCCGGGAGAGCGTGGCCTGGGTGACCTGTACCCCGTCCTCCGCAAGGCGTTTGGCCAGCTCGCCCTGGGAACGGACGTCCTCGCGGGTGAGGACGTCCGTGATCCGGGCGTGTCTGGCGGCCTTGGTCATCGGTGCCGTGGTGCCGCTCTCGTGGCTCATTGCGGCGGGACCTCGACCTTGTCGTTCTCGTCCAGGAGGAAGGTGAGCAGCGCCTTCTGGGCGTGGCGCCGGTTCTCCGCCTCGTCCCAGACCACGCTCTGGGGCCCGTCGATGACCCCGGCGGTGATCTCCTTGCCCCGGTAGGCGGGCAGGCAGTGCAGGACGATGGCCTCGGGCCGGGCGAGCGCCATGATGGCGTCGTCGACGATGTAGGGGCGGAAGGGCGCCTCGCGGGCCTCCTTCTCCTCTTCCTGGCCCATGGAGACCCAGGTGTCGGTGGCCACCACGTCCGCGCCCTCGGCGGCCCGACGCGCGTCGGTGGTGACGTCGACCGACCCGCCGGTCGCGGCGGCGATCTCCTCGGCGCGCGTGAGGACGACGGGGTCCGGGTGGAACCCCTCGGGGGCGGCGATCCGCACGTGCATGCCGGCGGTGGCGCCGCCGAGCAGGTAGGAGTGCGCCATGTTGTTGGCGCCGTCGCCCAGGTACGTGAGGGTGAGCCCGGCGAGGATGCCCTTGTGCTCCCGGATGGTCTGCAGGTCGGCGAGGATCTGGCAGGGGTGGAACCGGTCGGTGAGGGAGTTGACCACCGGGATGTTGATGTGGCGGGCCAGGGTCTCCAGGTCGGTCTGGGCGAACGTGCGCCAGACGACGGCGGCGACCTGGCGCCCCAGGACCCGCGCCGTGTCCTCGAGCGGCTCGCCACGGCCCATCTGGGTGCTGCCGGAGTCGAGGACGAGCGGGCTGCCGCCCAGGTCGGCGACGCCCACGGAGAAGGACAGGCGGGTCCGGGTGGAGGGCTTGTCGAAGATGAGGGCGACGCTGCGCGGTCCGGCCAGGGGCCGGTGACCGAACCGGTCGCGCTTCATCTCGTCGGCCAGGTTCAGGACGTGGGCCTGCTCCTCGGGTGTGAGGTCGTCGTCTCGCAGGAAGTGGCGGGTCATGACTACTTCTCCTTCGTCGCGGCGGCTTCGGCCGCGTCCAGGATGGTCGGCAGGGCCTCGATGAACACACCGATCTGTTCGGGCGTGATGACCAGGGGCGGGGCGATACGAATGGCGTCGGGGGCCACCGCGTTGACCAGGAATCCGCG
Source organism: Nocardiopsis sp. MG754419 (assembly GCF_018207095.1). GTDB lineage: Bacteria > Actinomycetota > Actinomycetes > Streptosporangiales > Streptosporangiaceae > Nocardiopsis. The sequence continues at coordinate 5,621 of NZ_QOCZ01000033.1, forward strand.
GACGGCCGCCTGTTCCTGGACGTGGGCGGCGTGCGGGGCGGTCAGCTCCAGGGCGCGCCACAGGCCGCTGCCGCGCTGGCCGGCCAGAAGGGGGTGATCGAGCCCCTCGAGCTGTTCTGCGAGCAGGTCGCCCATCACGGTGGTGTGGGCGAGCAGTCCCTCGCTCTCGATGGTGTCGATGACGGCGAGGGCGGCGGCGCAGGCCACCGGGTTGCCGCCGAAGGTGGACCCGTGGTCGCCCTTGTGGAAGGCGTCGGCGAAGCGCCCGAAGCCGATGGCGGCGCCGATGGGCAGACCGCCGCCCAACCCCTTGGCGAGCGTGAGGACGTCGGGCCGCACGCCCTCGGCCTCGTGGGCGAACCACGCGCCGGTGCGGCCGATACCGCTCTGGATCTCGTCGAGGACGAACGCGGCGCCGGTGCGGTCGCACAGGGCGCGCACCCCGGCCAGGTGGCCCTCGGGAGCGGGGACGACCCCGGCCTCGCCCTGGGTGGGTTCGACGAACACGGCGACGCAGTGCTCGTCGACGGCCTCGGTGAGCGCGTCCAGGTCGCCGTGCGGGACGAAGCGCACGTCCATGCCGAAGGGCCCGAAGGGTTCGCGGATGGCCTCCTTGCCGGTGAGGGCGAGCGCGCCGGCGCTGCGGCCGTGGAAGCCCCGGTCGGAGGCGACGAAGTAGTGTCGGCCGGGCCCGGCGGCGCGCTTGACCAGTTTCAGCGCGGCCTCGTTGGCCTCGGTGCCGGAGTTGGCGAAGAAGACCTTGGCGTCGCCGCCGACCAGGCCGATGAGGCGCTCGGCGAGCTGTACCTCGCGTTCGTGCACGAACAGGTTGCTGGTGTGGGCCAGGGTGGCCGCCTGGCGGGCGACGGCCTCGACCAGGGCGGGGTGTCCGTGTCCGAGCGCGGACACGGCGATGCCGGCGATGAGGTCGAGGTACTGGCGTCCGTCCGCGTCGTAGACCTCGCAGCCGCGCCCGAGGGTGAGGGCGATCGGAGGGACCCCGTAGTTGGGCATGAGCGAGGCGGTGAAGCGCTCCCTCAGGTCGCTGCTGGTCACTTGGTCTCTCCCGGGTTCGTGCCGTTGGTGTGAGTGGGGCGCCAGGGGCGCGGGTAGTGGCCGTTGCCGCTGAGCAGCTCGGCCTCCAGTTCCTCGTCGGCGACCATGGTGCCCACGCCCCGGTCGGTGAAGACCTCCAGGAGCAGGGAGTGCGGGACCCGGCCGTCGATGATGTGGGCCTGTGGGACGCCGCCCTCGACCGCCCGCAGGCAGGCCTCCATCTTGGGCAGCATGCCGGACGACAGGGAGGGCAGCAGGGCGCGCAGCTCGTCCACGTTGAGCCGGCTGATGAGGTCGGTGTTGGCCGGGAAGTCGGCGAACAGACCCTCGACGTCGGTGAGCATGATGAGTTTGCTGGCGCCGAGCGCCACCGCGAGCGCGGAGGCGGCGGTGTCGGCGTTGATGTTGTAGACACCGCCGTCGTCGGCGCGGGCGACGCTGGAGATGACGGGGATGCGACCGTCGGCGATCAGCGCGGAGACCGCCTCGGGGGCGACCTCGGCGACCTCACCGACCCGACCGATGTCCACGGTCTCCCCGTCGACCTCGACCTTCTTGCGCTCGGCGTACAGGAGGTTGGCGTCCTCGCCGGACATGCCGACGGCGAAGGGGCCGTGCTGGTTGATGAGGCCGACGATCTCGCGGTTGACCTGACCGGTGAGGACCATGCGGACGATGTCCATGGCGTCGTCGGTGGTGACGCGCAGCCCGGCGGTGAAGGTGGACTCCACCCCGGAGCGTTCCAGCATGGCGCTGATCTGGGGGCCGCCGCCGTGGACGACGACGGGTCGCAGTCCGGCGTAGTGCAGGAAGACGATGGACTCGGCGAAGCGGACCCGCAGCTCCTCGCTGATCATGGCGTTGCCGCCGTACTTGACCACGACGGTGCGGCCGTGGAAGCGGGAGAGCCAGGGCAGCGCCTCGATGAGGTGGGCGGCCTTGTCCATGGCCTGGGCCTGGTCCTCGGAGGTGCGGGAGTTCATGCGGTGACCTGCCTGTCGTCGGTACTGGGGGGATCTGCGTCGATCTGGGCGGCGAGTTCGGCGCACACCCGCGTCAGGAGGTCGCGGACGACGTCCTCGTCGGCCGTCCCGCCGGCCGCTCCGCTGGCCATGAACAACACCGTGTCGTTGGTCCCGGTCAGTGGCGCGAAGGAGGCGGCGGTGGCCTCCTCGACCAGGCGTCGGCACTGTTCGTGGTCGAGCGCGGCGTCGGTCGTGAGCACGCACAGGACCGATCCCAGTGAGGGGTCGGGCCCCTTGGCCATCCCGCCGACCGTGACTCCCCCACCGCGCCGGAAGGCGATCTTGGCGACGGTGTCGTTGGTGCGGATGGCGTCGGCCGCGGGCAGGCCGCCACCGCGTCCGGCCTCGGCGACGGCCCGGGTGAGCCCGTCGTCGAGGGCGTCCAGTGGAGGTCGGGTCCCGATCGGGCCGGCGGCGCACAGCACGATCTCGGCGGCGGAGTCGGCCAGGAGTTCGGCGGCGCGTTCGGCTTCGGCGTGGACGTCCTGGAAGCCGAGGGGGCCGGTCCCGGCGTTGGCGCAGCCGGAGTTGAGGACGGCGGCGCGCACACGTCCGCCCGAGACGACCTGGCGGGACCACAGCGCCGGCGG
>NZ_QOCZ01000033.1:8427-50917 GCF_018207095.1 Nocardiopsis sp. MG754419
CCGCACCCCAGGGCTTCCGCGCCGCGGCGGCGCGGGAGGGTCCGTCGTTGACGACGACGGCGACGTCACGGCGGCCGTCGGGGCCGATGCCCGCGTGGACGCCCGCGGCGCGGAAGCCCTGGGGTGCGGTGACACTCATGACGGGTCCTTCCTCAGGGGGCGACCGCGGCGAGCGGCAGGCCGGTGTCCTCGGGAAGGCCGAGAGCGAGGTTGGTGCTCTGGACCGCGCCGCCCGCGGTGCCCTTGGTGAGGTTGTCCAGGGCTGCGACGGCGACCATGCGACCGGCGTCGGCGTCCACGGTGACCTGGACGAGGGTGGTGTTGGCCGCCAGGGTCATGGCCGTGTTGGGCCAGGTGCCCTCGGGGAGCAGGTGCACGAAGGGCTCGTCGGCGTAGGTGGTCTCGTAGGCCGCGCGGACCTGTTCGGCGGTGACACCGGGCTTGAGGGGGGCGGTGCAGGTGGCGAGGATGCCGCGGGGCAGGGGTGCCAGGACGGGGGTGAAGGACAGACGGACCGGTCCGCCGGTGACGGCGGTGAGGTTCTGGATGATCTCGGGGTTGTGCCGGTGGGCGCCGCCGACGCCGTAGGGGCTGAGGGCGCCCATGACCTCGCTGCCGACCAGGTTGGGCTTGGGGGCCTTGCCCGCGCCGGAGGTACCGGTGACCGCGACCACGGTCAGGTCGGGTTCGACGAGTCCCCGCTCCAGACCGGGAAAGAGGCCGAGGGTGGCGACGGTGACGTGGCAGCCGGGGACGGCGACGCGGCGTGCGTCCTTGAGCTGTTCGCGCCGACCGGGGAGTTCGGGCAGACCGTAGGGCCAGGTGCCGGCGTGCGGGGTGCCGTAGAAGCGTTCCCAGGCGGTGGCGTCGTCGAGCCGGAAGTCGGCGCCGCAGTCGACCACGAGGACGTCGTCGCCGAGTTGTCGGGCGATGTCGGCGGACTGTCCGTGCGGCAGGGCGAGGTAGACGACGTCGTGACCGCGCAGCTCCTCGACGGTGGTGGGGGCCAGGACCCGGTCGGCCAACGGGAGCAGGTGCGGTTGGTGTCGGATGAGGGGGGTTCCGGCGTTGCTTCCGGCGGTGAGAGCACCGATCTCGATCTCGGGGTGTCCCAGGAGCAGACGCAGCAGCTCACCTCCGGCGTAGCCACTGGCCCCGGCGATCGCCGCTGTGTATCCCATGGTGAGACCCCCTCCTCGCGATTGAACTGAACCATCATGCATGCCCTTGCAAGTTTATGCAACCAGGCGAGAGGGCGGCCACCGTGACCCACGTGACATGCGTGACAACGCCGGTGAAGCCCGCAGGGAGCGCCGGGACGGCCCCGCGACGAGAGCGACGGGGCACGGTCGTCCCGACGGGGCCAGGGAAGGGGTGACCCGATCAGCGACCGGGCATGCGGGTGGCCAGACCGGCCAGACGGGAGGTGTGACCCTTGCCCCGGGGGCGGGACTCACGGCGGTCGGCCGTGCGGTAGAGACCGCGGACGAGCCGGGTTCCGACCCAGCGCAGCGGCTCGGGCTCCCAGTCGCTGACCTCGTGGCCGACCCAGGGCAGGCGGGTCAGGTCGGTGCTGCGACCGAGGATCAGGTCGCGCAGTGTGCGCCCGGCCAGATTGCTGGTGGAGACCCCGCTGTGCGCGTAGCCCCCCGCCCAGGCCAGGCCGGACTCGGTGTCCAGGTGCACGGTCGGGGACCAGTCCCGCGGCACGCCGAGGACGCCCGACCACGCGTGTTCGACCGGCACGTCGACGACGTCGGGGAACATCCGGGTCAGGGCGCGCCACAGCTCGACGATCGCCTGGGGCTCGGTGGCGCCCTCGTCGGAGGGCGAGGAACCCGGACGTCGGGGCGCCCCGCGACCGCCCACCGCGATACGTCCGTCCGCGGTGCGCTGGGAGTAGACGGAGGAGTGGGCGGTGTCGCCCAGGAGCTCGCCGCCGTCCCACCCGATCTTCTCCCAGAGGTCGTCCGGGATCGGCTCGGTGACGATCATCGCGGAGCGCATGGGGCGCCAGCGACGGCCCTGACCACGCAGGGTGGAGGTGAACCCCTCCGTGGCCCGGACGACGTGATCGGCGCGCACGGTGCCGTGGTCGGTGACCACCGCGGGGCGCTCGGCGCCCTGACGCGGCCGGATCTCCTCCACCGTGGTGCCCTCGAACAGGTCGACGCCCAGTCCCTCGACGACCCGGGCCAGACCGGTGACCAGCTTGGCCGGGTGCACGCGGGCGGCGTGCGGCGAGTAGCCGGCGGCGACGGCGCCGTGCACGGCGATGCGGGGGTCCTCCAGGGAGTCGACCATGTGGAGGTCGTCGGGCCAGTAGCCCCAGTCCTGGAGGTACTCGATGTAGTCCCGGAGCCGTTCACGCTGGGCCTCGTTGTCGGCGACCAGGTACATGCCGCCCTTGACGAGGTCGGCGTCGATCCCCTCGGACTCGGCGACGGTGAGCACCTCGTCGACGGTGGACATCAGGCTGCGCTGCAGCGCGACCATGGCGGCCTTGCCGTGTGACTGTGCGTAACCTTCCCGGGAGCCGGCGAACTCGGCCGACAACCACCCTCCGTTACGACCCGAGGCGCCGAAACCGGCGAACTCACGTTCGATCACGCAGACGCGCAGGTCGGGGCGGTCCTTCTTCAGGTAGTAGGCGGTCCACAGACCCGTGTACCCGGCTCCGACCACGCAGACGTCGTAGTCGGCGTCCCCGGCGAGTGCCGCCCGACGCTCGGGCACCCCGGTGTCGCGGAACCAGTGGGAGACCCCACCGTTGGCGAAGCGCGCGGACCGGGGAATCGGCCTCAACTGGGCAGCAGTGGTGAACAGCCTCATCATTCCCCCCGGAAACTCGGTGCTCCCGACCCACCTCGCGTTGGGTCCCCGAACTTTGGCCAACCTACATGGGAACGATGGTGAGTGGGATGTTTTCTACACATTCGCGAGGATTCGCGGCCCATGGAATGCCGATTCGACTACACAGAGTTCCGAGAACCCTCAGCTGGAACTGTCACGGAGGGTACGCGCGATGGAGGCGAGTTGTCGAACGCCGTCACCGCCCAACGGGGTGAGCACGTGCTCGCGCAGGCGTTCGACGTGCCTGACCCGTGCCGCGTTGATGAAGGCGAGCCCGCTCTCGGTGAGGGTGGCGTAGACGACCCGGCGGTCCTCGGCGCAGTTGTGCCGCTCCAGGTAGCCCTCCTTCTCCAGGCGGTCGGCGAGCTTGGTGAAGCCACCGGTACTGAGACTGACCTCACGTGCAAGGCGACTCATCGGCAGCCGATGGCCGGGGGTGCGCTGGAGACGGATGAGGACCTCGAACCAGGGTCCGGCCATGTCCTTGCCGTCCGGGGTGATACCGCACAGGAGCTTGGGGCCGATGGAGTTCATCGCCTCCGACACCAGCCCCCAGGCCGTGATGAGGTCGTCGTCATCGGCCCCGCCCTCACCTCGGACCCTTTCGGCGTCGTCGGTCCGCTGCGTGGTCATCCACTGCCCCCCGTCGTGTCACAGGGCGCCCGTGGCGATATCGCACCCTGAAGAAATATCTTCCGAGAAAATATTACTCTACGATAGCAATTGACGACAGTAGTTTCCTAGAAAAATAAACCACCCGCCGGCGCGCTGCTCGCGCCGACGGGTGTGGGTCGGATCCGTGTGCGGGGCCCGGGGGCCCGGGGTCAGTGTCGGGCCATCACGGCGTCGAGCGCCCCCGCGAGCGTGGAGACCAGGTGGTCGATCTGCTCCCAGGTGATGGTCAGGGGCGGCGAGACCAGCAGGGCCTTGGGCACCGGGCGCACGACCACACCGCGGGTGCGGGCTTCCTGGAAGACCTCCGCCGTGGTGATCCCCCGCTCGGTGAGCGCCTCCTCGGTGAGCTCCACGGCGCCCATGACACCGACCCCGGACCGTACCTCCGCCACCAGCGGGTGGCCGGCCAGTCCCTGCAGGGCCGAGTCCAGGTGCCGTTCCACCTCACGGGAGACCGTGAACAGGTCCTCCCGCTCCAGGATGTCCAGGTTGGCCAGGGCGGCGGCGCAGGCCGTCGGGTGCCCCGCGTAGGTGGTGCCGTGCAGGAAGGGGTGCCCCTCCTGGTTCCAGAAGGGGTCGGCCACCCTGCCGTTGACCATGACCCCGCCCAGCGGCAGGTACCCGCTGGAGACGCCCTTGGCGAAGACGATCATGTCCGGGCTCACGCCGAAGCGCTCGATCCCGAACCAGTTGCCCAGACGGGCGAAGCCACAGATGACGCTGTCCACGACGAACAGGACACCGTACTTCTGACAGATCCGGGCGACCTCGGTGAAGTAGCCCTCGGGCGGAAGGAAGACGCCGCCCGCGCCGATGACCGGCTCGGCGAAGTAGGCGGCGACACGGTGCGGGCCCACACGGAGGATCTCCGCCTCCAGGGCCGCCGCGGAGTCGTGCGGGACCACGGAGGTGTCCTCGATCAGCCGGCCGTACCCGCTGCGGAACCGGTCCATCCCGATGATGCTGGTCCCGAAACCGTTGAGACCGTGGTAACCGCCGGTGCGGCTGATCAGGTGCTGGCGCTCGGGCTGACCCAGGGCCGCCCAGTAACTGCGGGCCAGCTTGGCGGCGGTGTCGATGGACTCCCCACCACCACTGGTGAGGATGGTGCGCGGGTCCTCGATCGGGGCGTGCGCCGCGAGGCGCTCGCTCAGCTCCAGGGCCGGTTCGTTGGCGAAGTCGCCGTAGACGGTGTAGGCGTCCAGGGTGTTCATCTGCCGGTGGACCGCGTCCGCGATCTCGTTACGACCGTGTCCGACGTTGCAGTACCAGAGGCTGGCGGTGCCGTCGAGGTAACGGTCACCGGACCGGTCCCACAGCCACACGCCCTCGGCGCGGGCCACCACGAACTCCGGGCCCTTGGCCACGGTGTTCATATCGCAGAAGGTGTGCCAGAGACGGCTGGACTCCCGGTGTTGCTTGGGAGCGAGCGCGGACGAGACAACCGTTTCGGTCATATGGCGACCTCCGAGCCGTGTACATGCGCGAGACCGCGCAGCGGAAGACGGATCCGACCCCATACCCGGGCACCCAGGTTGTGTCAGGTGCTTGCAGGCTAAGTTCTCGACCCGCCCCACAGCAAGAGCCAAAACGGAGCTTCATGCCCCGAAACCCAAACTTCATTCCGGCTACCCTCGGCCCTGCACCCCAAAACCCTTACTACGCTGGAAAAACAGCCCCTAAAAAATCTTGGAATCCGGGGTTGCGCGCCGAGCGTTTCGTTGGCGGGCAGGGGCGGAGAGCCGCTCGGGGATCTCCGACGAGGAGACCACGGCACAGTCCTAACACACGAGGGCGGGACGGGTCTCCCCCTCCAGAGGAACCCGTCCCGCCCGTGTGTGAACGGCGTGTTACACGGTTCAGCCGCGCAGGGCCGCGCCGGTGCGCTCACCGGCCAGGGCGACGGCGGCGTCGCGCGCCGCGCCGGCCTCCTCGGCGGTCAGGGTGCGATCGTCCGCCCGGAACCGCAGGGCGAAGGCGACGGACTTGCGCCCCTCCCCCACCTGCTCACCGGTGTAGACGTCGAACAGACGCACGCTCTCCAGGAGCTCGCCCGCGCCCTCGGCCAGGGCGGCGCTGATGTCGCCGACCGGGACGGAGGCGTCCACGACCAGGGCCACGTCCTGGGTCGCCACCGGGTAGGTGGACACCTCGGGCGCGACGACCTTGCTGCGGGCGCCCTCCATCAGGTCGAGGTCGACCTCCATGGCGGCCGCACGCTCGGGCAGCGAGAACGCCTTGAGGGTGCGCGGGTGCAGTTCGCCGGCGTGTCCGACGAGCACACGCTCGCCCTGGGCCCGCACGTACAGCGCGGCGCAGCGGCCCGGGTGCCAGGGGGCGTGCACGGCAGCCTCGATCTCCAGCTCCACGCCGGCCACACGCGCGATGTCCCGGGCGGCCTGGACGGCGTCGGCCCAGGTGGCCCGACGCTCGGGTCCCCACCAGCCGGCGCGTTCGATCGCGCCGGAGAGCACCACGCCGACGCGGCGCGGCTGGTCGGGCAGGGCGGCCTCGATCCGGGCGAGTTCCTCGGTGGTCGGGGCACGGTCCACCGGCGGCAGCGGAGCGCGCTCCGTCCCGGTCCCGGGCAGGTACACCAGACCCATCTCGAACAGGGCGACGTCGGGGAATCCGCGGCCCACGTTCCGCGCCAGGGTCCTCAGCAGACCGGGCAGCAGCGTGGTGCGCAGCAGCGGCTCCTCGTCGTTGAGCGGGTTGGCCAGACGCACGCTCGCGCGACGCGGGTCGTCGGCCGCCAGCTGGAGTCCGTCGAGGTCGCGCTCGCCCACGAACGGGTACGAGAGCACCTCGTGGTGACCGGTGGCGGCCAGGGTGCGGCCCACGGCTCGACGCAGACGCTGGCTCGACGTGAGGCCGCGGCCGAACCCCTTGAACACGATCGAGGGGATGTTCTCGTAGCCCTCGAAACGGATGACCTCCTCGGCGAGGTCGTTGGGGTCGGTCAGGTCCGGGCGCCAGGACGGCGGGGTGACCGTGAGCACGTCACCGTCGGCCTCGACGGCGCAGCCGATGGCGCGCAGCCACGTCTGCGTGGTGCCCTCCGGGTAGTCGACCCCGGCGACGGCCCCCGCGTGCCCGGCGCGCACCGTGATGGTGGTGGGCTCGGACGGGTGGTGGACGTGGGTGTAGGCGGTCTCCACCGTGGCCCCGCCGAGTTCGGCGAGCAGTTCCACGGCACGGGTGGCGGCGACGAGCTGCACCCGGGAGTCGATCCCGCGCTCGAAGCGACGGGAGGCCTCCGAGGACAGCTGGTGACGGCGCGAGGCGCGGGCGATGTGCCGTGGGTCGAAGTGCGCGGCCTCGACCAGGACCGTGCCGGAGGACGCTCCGATCTCCGTCTCCAGACCGCCCATCACACCGGCGACCGCCTGCGCACCGGCCTCGTCGGCGATGACGATGTCGTCGGTGTCCAGGGAGCGCTGGACGTGGTCCAGGGTCTCCAGCTTCTCGCCCGCCTCGGCGGCGCGCACGGTGACGGTCCCGGTGATCCGATCACGGTCCCAGGCGTGCAACGGCTGGCCGAGTTCGAGCATCACGTAGTTGGTGACGTCCACGGCCAGGGACACGGGCCGCACCCCGCCCTGGTGCAGACGGCGCTTCATCCACAGGGGGGTGGGCGCCTCGGGGTCGAACCCGGTGGCACCGCGCAGGACGAGGCGGTCGGCCAGGGCCGGGTCGGCGATGGCCCCGGGGTGGCCCTCACCGGTGGCCTCGGCCACGCGCACCTCGGCGGGGTCGTGGAGGGCCACGCCGTACAGAGCGGCGACGTCGCGGGCCACGCCGCGCATGGACAGCGCGTAGCCGCGGTCGGGGGTGACGGCGATGTCGAGGACGTCCTCGCGCAGGCCCAGCGCCCCGATGGCGTCGTCGCCCACCGCGCCGAACCCCTCGGGCAGGACGACGATGCCGGTGTGGTCCTCCCACAGGCCGAGCTCGGTGGCGGAGCAGATCATGCCCGCGGACATCCGGCCGTAGGTCTTGCGGGCACCGATCTTGAACCCACCGGGCAGCTCGGCCCCGGGCAGGGAGACGACGACCAGGTCGCCCTCGGAGAAGTTGCGGGCACCGCAGACGATCTCCTGCGGCTCACCGGAGCCGTTGGCCGATCCGACGTCCACCCGGCAGTAGCGGATGGGCTTCTTGAAGCCGGTGAGCTCCTCGATCTCCTGGACGCGCCCGAAGACGATGGGGCCGGTCAGGTCGGTGCCGAGCTCGTCGACGGTCTCGACCTCCAGCCCCGCCAGGGTCAGACGGGAGGCCAGGTCACGGGCGGTGACGTCGGCGGGCAGCTCGACGTACTCGCGCAGCCAGGTCATGGGGACACGCATCAGATCTCACTCCCGAAGGCCGAGGTGAAGCGCACGTCACCCTCGACCATGTCGCGCATGTCGCGCACACCGTGCGCGAACATCAGTGTTCGTTCCACTCCCAGGCCGAAGGCCCATCCGCTGTAGACCTCGGGGTCGACCCCGGCGGCGGTCAGCACACGCGGGTTGACCACACCGCAGCCGCCGATCTCGATCCAGCCTTCGCTGGAGCAGGTGCGGCAGGGTGCCTCCGGGTCGCCCACGGACGCGCCGCGGCACACGAAGCACTCCATGTCGACCTCGGCGGAGGGCTCGGTGAAGGGGAAGTAGGAGGCGCGGAACCGGGTCCGCAGGGCCTCGCCGAAGAAGGACTCGACGAAGGTGTCGATGGCGCCGCGCAGGTGCGCCATCGTGATGCCCTTGTCCACGACCAGGCCTTCAAGCTGGTGGAAGACCGGGCTGTGGGTGGCGTCGAGCTCGTCGGTGCGGAAGGTCTTTCCGGGAACGACGACGTACACCGGCAGCTCACGGGTGAGCAGGGACCGCACCTGGACCGGTGAGGTGTGGGTGCGCATGACCAGACCGGACTCGCCGCCCTCGGGCCCCTCCACGAAGAAGGTGTCCTGCATGGTGCGGGCGGGGTGGTCGGGCAGGAAGTTGAGCGCGTCGAAGTTGAACCACTCCGCTTCGACCTCGGGCCCCTCCGCGATCTCGAACCCCATGCCGACGAACACGTCGGCCATGCGTTCGGCGATGGTGATCAGCGGGTGCCGGGCACCGGTGGGCGTACGGTCCCAGGGCAGGGTGACGTCGACGCGCTCCTCGACGAGGACGCGTTCGTCGCGCTCGACCTCCAGGACGCCCTGCCGGGCCTTGAGGGCCTGGCCGACGTCGCGGCGGGCGCCGCCCACACGCTTGCCGGCGTCGGCCTTGGCGGCCGGCGGCAGAGCGCCGATCTCACGGTTGGCCAGGGCCAGCGGGGAACGGTCGCCGGCGTGGGCGAGCCGGACCTCCTTGAGTTCGGCGAGGTCGGCGGCGGCCTCAATGGCGGCCAACGCCTCCTCGCGCATGCGGGCGACCTCGTCGGGGTGCAGGGAGGTCACCTCGACCGGGTCGAAGGAATTGTTCGGTGCAGACATGTGGTTGCCTCGCCGTCACCGCACCGGCGGACGCGGGTGCGGGCGGTGGTCACGGTCCGCGCGGGGCGGACGAAGCCGACAGGAAGAAGCACGGGGTTACCGCGAGCCGGGCGCGAAGCCGGCCCGGGTGTCACGGCAAGCCCGGGATTGACGGGCCGCGCCGCCGAGGATCCGTCGCCGGGAACCGGGGCGTGGCCGTGTGCGCCCACCGGGGCCGGAGGGTCTGAGTACTCAGACGAACTCGGGTGTCCCGGCGGGCATGGTAAATCGGAACTCTGCGCCGCCGTTGGGGGCGCGGCCGACGGTGATCGTGCCGCCGTGGGCCTCGACGAGACCCTTGACGATGAACAGTCCGAGTCCCGTTCCGCCACGGCGCTTGCTACGCCAGAACTGGCGGAAGACGCGCGGAATGGTCTCGGGCGCTATGCCCTGGCCTTCGTCGCGCACCGACACCGATGTTCCTCCCTCACACGGCTCGATCACGACACTGACAGTACCAGCGCCGTGCCGCACCCCGTTTTCCACGAGGTTGGAGAGGATCTGTTCGAGTTTGTCGGGGTCGAGCCACATCTGGGGCAGTTCCCCGTGGGTCTCCACCCGGAAGCGCTCCTCGGCCTCCCCCGCGGCGACGCGGCCGGCGACCACCCGACGGACGGCCTCGGTCAGGTCGACGACCTGGCGGCGCACCTCCAGCCGACCGGACTCGATCCGGGAGACGTCCAGAAGGTCGTGGATCAGACGGGTGACCCGGTCCGCGTCGGCGTTGACCGTCTCCAACATGAACAGCTTCTGCTTGTCGGTGAGCCGTTCCCACTTGGTGAGCAGGGTGGAGGTGAAGCCCTTGACGCTGGTGAGCGGCGATCGGAGTTCGTGGGCGACCTCGGAGACCAGGTCGGCGCGGGAGCGCTCGGCGCGGGCGGAGGCGTCCCGCAGGGTGACGACGAGACGGACGACGTCTCCCCCCGGACGGGCGCGCACGTAGCGGGCGGCGACGAGGATCTCGCGTTCGTCGGGCAGACACAGGACGCGTTCGACCTGGCGGGTGCGGTCGCGATCGCCGCCGTAGGGGTCGCTGGCCTCCCACCAGTCGTGGCCGTCGAGGCCGCGCAGGGGAAGTGCGGTGCGGTAGTCGCTGTCGAGCGCCGTCGCGGCGGGAACGCCGACGAGTTGCGCGGCCTGGGTGTTGAACAACACCACGCGACCGCGTGCGTCGGCGACGACGACACCGTCGGGCAGGTCGTCGACGTGCAGTGGCATGTCTCCGGTCGCGGCGATGTCGAGGTCGGCGGTGACGGTGGCGTCCGTCGAATGCGCCGCCGCACCGTCGGAGTCCTCCGCCGGTCGATCCACCTGCCGGCCGCTGCCCACGCCTCTCCCCGCTCCCCTCCGACGCTCCGTGGCACAGGGTTCTGGGCCGCGGATCACTGATCGCTGGTGTCCGTCGTTCACGACTCTCCCCGGACACCACCGCAGGTCTACCCTGCACTCCCACCTGGTACGCCTCGCGCACCCCGACGCGATCTCGGGTGGGGAACCGAGCGTACGGACACCGAGGTCCGTCCGCTCGCTCCGGAAGGGCGCCCCCACCGGACGCGATCACGGTCCGGCCGCTCACACCGTGTGGCCAAGCCTGCCGTGTGCGCGGGGCGGGCGCACCCTTCTACCCGTGACACGGGTCGCGTGAGAGTGGCCACGCGCAATGCGCATGAACCACCGTGGTGCCGATCCGACCCTATCGGCACTCGGGCCCCGTGCACGTGCATTCGGGAAGGTTGGTACGACCTGTTACCGAGCGTGTACACCAGAGCGCCGCAGATCCGACCACACGGGCGTTCTCCACACGGAGAGTGATCGGGGGCGGTGGCGAGGAGGGGGCCGTGGGGCCGCTCAGGCGCGTCGTTGTTGCCGCGCCGTGGTGTAGAGGCACACCGCTGCGGCCGTGGCCAGATTCAGGCTTTCGGCCCCGCCGTAGATCGGGACGCTGACCGCGCCATCGGTCAACCGCACGGTCTCCTCCGGCAGTCCCCAGGCCTCGTTGCCGAAGACCCAACCGACCGGGCCGTCGAGGGCACCGTCGTCGGCGACCTGGTGCAGGTCCCTGTCGCCCCCGCCGTCGGCCGCCCAGACCTTCGCGCCGGCCTCGTGCAGGAAGTCGATCGCCCGGGCGACCGGGACCCCCACCACGACGGGCAGGTGGAACAGGCTTCCGGCGGAGGCGCGCACGCACTTGCCGTTGTAGGGGTCCACGGAGGCGTCGGTGAAGACCACGACGTCCGCGCCGGCCGCGTCGGCGGTGCGCAGGACCGTCCCGGCGTTGCCGGGGTCGCGGACGTGGGAGAGGACGACGGCCAGACGCGCGTCGGTGACCTTCTCCAAGGGGACGTCGACGAACTCACAGACCGCGATGACCCCCTGGGGGGTGATGGTCTGCGCCAGTTCGGACATCACGTCCAGGCTGACCCGGTGGGTGGGCACGCCCGCGGTGTGGGCGGCGTCCAACAGGTCGATGTGGCGCTGCATGGCCTCCGCCGTGGCGTAGACCTCGACAACACCGTGGGCGGCCCCGTCGTAGGGGGACCGCCCGCCGCCGTTCACGGCGGCCAGAGCCTCCCGCACAGCCTGAGGGCCCTCCGCGAGGAAGCGCCGCTCACGCTGGCGGAAGGTGCGCTTGGCGAGCCGCCGAACCCCCTTGATCCTGGGTGACCGGACACTCGTGAACTCGTGGCTCGCCATCGCTACCCGTCTCGTCGTGCCGGAGCCTAGGCCGCGGCGGAGGTGGGCAGGGCCTGCTTGGCCCTCTCCACCAGCGCGGCGAAGGCGGCCTCGTCGTTGACGGCCAGCTCGGCCAGCATGCGACGGTCGACCTCGATCTCGGCCAGCTTCAGACCCTGGATGAGACGGTTGTAGGTCAGACCGTGAGCGCGGGAGGCGGCGTTGATGCGCTGGATCCACAGACGACGGAACTGCCCCTTGCGGTCCTTGCGGTCCCGGTAGGAGTAGGTCATCGAGTGGAGCATCTGCTCCTTGGCCTTGCGGTACAGACGCGAGCGCTGCCCGCGGTAACCACTGGCCCGGTCGAGAACGACCTTGCGCTTCTTCTTGGCGTTGAGAGCCCGCTTCACGCGTGCCACAGTGACTCCCTCATTGGTTCTTCCGGCGCGCACGGCGCGCCGACCGGTCCGGCCAGGACGGGCCCGGCGGCCGTGTTCGCTTCAGGTGGTCGCCCCCCGAGCACTCCGAGCGCACCGACCGGGTCGGACGCAGGGGCACTGTCGAGGAGGGCGGGAGGTTACTGCCGGTCCTAGCGGCCCAGGAGCTTCTTGATGCTCTTGGTGTCGGCCGGGGAGAGCTCGGCCTCGTTGCTCAGCTTGCGCTTGCGCTTGGAGGTCTTGTGCTCAAGGATGTGGTTCTTGTTGGCACGGCGGCGCATGATCTTGCCGGAACCGGTGACCTTGAAGCGGTCCTTGGCTCCACTGTGGGACTTGTTCTTCGGCATGTCGCCGTCGTCTCCTAACTCCGTCGGCGCGGCACCCGCCCGGGGGCGGGTGTCGCGGTTGTTCCGCGCTAGGCGGGGTTTCGGGTCGCACGCCTGTGCATCACGGGCCGTTCGCGCACAGCCCACCCCACCACCCGTCGTCCTGGAGACGGCCGGGCGGTGGGGACTTCCCCTGGTGCCCTACGCCTGGTCGCTACGCTCGCGGCGGGCCTTGTCCCCGGCCGCCGCACGGGCCTCGGCCTTGTGCTCGGACCGCCGCTTGTGCGGGCCGATGACCATGACCATGTTGCGGCCGTCCTGCTTGGGCTGGGACTCGACCATGCCCAGGTCCTGGACGTCCTGGGCCAGACGCGCCAGCAGCCTGCGCCCGAGTTCGGGGCGGGACTGCTCACGACCACGGAACATGATCGTCACCTTGACCTTGTCCCCACCCTTGAGGAACCGGACGACGTGACCCTTCTTGGTCTCGTAGTCGTGCGGGTCGATCTTCGGGCGGAGCTTGATCTCCTTGATGATCGTGTTCGACTGGTTCTTGCGCGACTCACGGGCCTTGACCGCGGACTCGTACTTGAACTTGCCGTAGTCCATCAGCTTGGCGACCGGCGGGCGCGCGGTCGGTGCGACCTCGACCAGGTCGAGGTCGGACTCCTGGGCCAGACGCAGGGCGTCCTGCACGGAGACGATTCCGACCTGCTCACCGTTGGGTCCGACGAGTCGGACCTCGGGCACCCGGATACGGTCATTGATGCGGGGCTCGGCGCTGATGAGACCCCTCCCTAGCTTTCTCGGATTACCTGGGACCGGTCGGCCACCCGGGGGCGGTCGACCTGTTCGACCGGGTCGCCCGCGCTTTCAGGCCACCCGCCCGCTCCGGGGTCCGCACAAAGCAAAAACCCCGCCAGCGTGTGCAAGCGGGGCGATCCGACCGGACGTTGACGACGGGAACGCGACGCACCCCGGCCGAGAAGACAGCTTGGGGTGCGAGTCCGTGCTCGCCATCCGACCGAAGACCCACACGAGCGTCGCCCGGCGGGTGGGAGGATCATCTCCGCTTGCGGTTCCGCCACGCCGGAGCGTCGCGGAACAAAGTCGATTTAATCCGAGTGTAGCAGTAGTACGAGGCCGACGGGACGTGTGCGCGCCACGGTTCCTCGGTGTCCATCCGGAGGGGGCCGTGCGGAGCCGACTGCGCACGGGCGGGGCTCAGGCCCCGGTGGTCGAGCGGCGCCGCAGCTCGGCCTCGCCGGCGGCGCGCATGGCCGACACCGGGACCTCGTCGACCCCCGTCATCAGGCGGACCTGGGCCACCGCCTGGTGCAACAGCATGGGCAGGCCACCGACCACGCGACCGCCACGATCGGCGACGGCCTCGGCCGCCTTGGTGGGCCAGGGCGCGTAGACGACGTCGAACAGGTCGGCACGGGATACGGCCATCGCCGCAGCGTGGGTGTCCGCCGCGCCGGAGGGCAGGGTGGACACCACCAGGTCGGTGTCCAGGTGCCGCTCCACCTCCGCGAGCGGGGCCACGGAGATCCGCACACCCAGGCGTTCGGCGGCGGCGGACACCTCGCCCGCGCGCGTAGTGCTGCGGGCCAGCACCGTCACCGGCCCGGGGACGCCCAACTCCCGGAGGGCCGCCAGGGCGGAGGCCGCGGTGGCCCCCGCCCCCAGGACGACCGCGCCGCGGGGCGCGGTGATCCCGGCCTCGGTCAGCGCGACGGCGATGCCCTCGACGTCGGTGTTGTGCGCCGCCCACCCCCGGGCCTCCCGGACCAGGGTGTTGGCGCCGCCCACCTGGAGGGAGAGGTCACCGACCCGGGTGGCCAACTCCATGGCGCGCCGCTTGAGCGGCATGGTCAGGGACAACCCGGCCCAGTCGGTGTCGAGCCCGTCGAGGAAGGGCGCCAGCCCCTGCTCGTCGCACTCCTGCCGACCGTAGGACCAGTCGACCAACCCCATCCCGGCGTAGGCGGCCGTGTGCAGGGCCGGCGAGAGGGAGTGGGCCACCGGGGAGCCCAGGACCGCGGCGCGCATCAGTTCTCGCCACCGTTCCAGGTCTCCTCGAAACGGTCCTTGAGCACCTGGAACTCCTCGTGGGTCTCCGCGAACTCGGTGACACCCGCCTCGGGGTCGGTGGCCACGAAGTACAGCCACTCCCCCTCCTCCGGTTCCAGGGCCGCCTCGATGGCGTCCTCGCCGGGCGCCACGAACGGGCCGGGGATGAGGCCGGTGCGGAAGTAGGTGTCGAAGCCGCTGGTGTCCGCCTCACAGGCGTTCAACTGCTCCTGGTTCAGCGCGATGCCGTACTCACCGATGGCGTAGAAACAGGTGCTGTCCATCTGCAGCGGCATGTCGATGTCCAGACGGTTGTGCACCACCCGGGCGATCTTGGCCATGTCGTCCACGCCGCCGCTCTCGGCCTGGACGATGGAGGCGATCGCCATCATCTCGTTGGCGTCGTACCCCAGTTCCTCGGACCGCTCCTCCAGTTCCAGCGTCTCGCTGACCTGCCGGTACTGGGTGACCATCGTGCGGAGCACGGCCAGAGCGTCGGTGTCGGGCTCGAACCGGTAGGTGGCCGGGTAGAGGTAGCCCTCGGGGCCCGCGGTGGCGTAGTCGGGCAGACCGAGTTCGTCGGTCTGCGCGTACGCCTCCTGCAGGTCCTCGACGGGCACACCCGTCTCCTCGGACAACGCCTGCAGGATCTCGCTCGCGCGCAGACCCTCGCGGATGGTGACCCGTCCGCCGAGGCGGTTGTCCGGGTCGAACAGGGCGGCCACCGCGGCCTCACCGCTCATGCCCTCGGCCAGGGAGTAGGTGCCGGGGGTGATGTCGTCGCCGTGCTCGGCGAGGGCGTTGGTGAAGGATCGCGTACTGGCGACGACGCCCTCGTCGACCAGGGCCTGGGCGACGGCGGTGCCGCTCTGGCCCTCCTCGACGGTGACGACGACCTCGCCTGAGCCGCTGCCCTCGTGGTCGGCCGGGAACACGTAGGTCCGCAGGACCGCGAAACCACCGCCCCCGATGACCAACATGAGCAGCAGCACGAGCAGGATGACCGGTCCCTTGCCCCGATCACGCCGCGAGCGGCCCCCGCCCTTGCGGGAGTTCTTCCGCTTGGCCTGCGCCTTCTTGGCCGCCTTGAGCCGCTTGCGGGTGGCGCGACCGTTGCCGTAGGAGGCCGCGATGTCCTCGAGGCTGTCCTCCTGGTATTCGTCGTCCTCCTCGGGCTCCTCGTCGACCTCGTCCTCGACGGGCTCGGGTTCGGGCGCGGCCCTTCGGGAGCGGCGCGCACGGCGGCGGCCACGACGGCCGGCCGGTGCGTCCTCGTCCTCGTCCGACCCGAGAAAGGAGTCCGTGTCCTCGGGCTCCGCCTCGATGGGGAGCGCGCCGGTGGCCGCGATGCCCCCCTGGCCGTACCCGTCCTCGGAGGTCGGGAACGGGCGAGCGTCGCGGGGGTCGGCCTCGGTCCCCTCCGGGGCGAGAAAACCCTCGTCGTCGGACTCTGCGGCGCGTCGACGACGGCCCCTCCGGTTCTCGGACGCGGCGAACGCGCCACTGTCCTGCGCGGGCCGGAGCGACCCGGTTTCGAGGGACCCGGTGTCGAAGGTCTCCTCCTCGGCGCCACGCCTGGCGCGGCGCCGACCGCGGCGGCCGGGCGGCTCGTCCTCGGGCACGGCCTCGAAGGCGCCGGTGTCGCGGGCGTGCCCCTCCTCTTCCTGGGCCCGTCGACGCCGGGCCCGACGTCCCTTGGGCTGCTCGTCGGGTTCGTCGGCGAGGAAGGCCGGGGTGGGGCCGTCGTCCTCGTCGCCCCAGAAGGGGGAGCGGGCCTCTCGGGTCTCCTCGGCGCGCGGGCGCCGTGCCTCACGGGGCCGTTCCGCGGGCTCCTCCTCCGGCCGCGGGCGCCCGGTGGCGGCGGGGGTGCCGCCCAGACCGGCCAGCGCGGCGAGGGCCTCTTGTGTGGAGTCGGCACCGGGCCGCTGGTGGCCGCCCGTGTCCGTGGCCTCGGGTCCGGACCTGCCCCCACCACGCGCCGCGCGACCGCCGCGCAGAGCGTCGGCCGCGCCGGAACGGCGCGGGGAGCGCTCGTCGGATCGGTCCTCGGGCGGAGCGGCCCTGCGGCGTCGGCCCGACGGCGGGCCCGCCGGATCGTGACCCTCCGTGCGGCCGCGCTCGTCCGGAGGGGCCTGGCGGGAGGCGTTGAACTCGCCCGTGGGCGGGACGGTGTGGCCGAACTCACCGGTGCCCGTGGGGCCGCCGCGGGGGTCGCGCCCGGGCTCGGGGCGTGCCCGGCGACCGCGCGAGGGGGGCTGCGCGGGCAGGGGATCGCTCAGCGGGTCGTAATCGTAGCCGCTCTGACGGTCGGCACGACCACGGTAGGGACTGTCGGGGTAGTCATCCCTGTCGGTCATGAATCTCCCTGGCTGGCACGGACGATCTCGCCCGGGGGATGGCCTGTCGACCGTTCCTGGTCCAAGGCACTCTGCAGGAGCACGGTGGCCGCCGCCTGGTCGATGACCGAGCGGCGGGCGCGCCCGCCCTGAGCGCCCTTCTTCCCGAAGGAGGCGCCGGCGAGCAGCTGACCCTGGGCGGTCACCGTGGTGAGTCGTTCGTCCACGAGCCTGACGGGGACGGGGTCGAGGAGTCGGGCCAAGGAGTGCGCGAACTCGCGTGCGGACCGGGCGGCCGGTCCCTCCTTGCCGGACAGTGATGCAGGGTAGCCCACGATGACCTCGCGGGCCTCCTTCTCCACCACGAGAAGGGCGATGCGTTGGCTGTCGCCCCGACCGCGCGGCACCGTTTCGACCGGGCTCGCGAGCATGCCGCTCGGGTCGCTCGCCGCGACACCGATGCGGGCGTTGCCCGGGTCGACCGCCAGACGCACACCATGCCTCACGAGGACGCCTCCCCCGGGGTGGGGGCGTTGCGGGGAGGGGCTGTGCGGTCGACGGCACAGCACCGCTGTTGGGAGATCCTCAACACGGTGGTCCTGTTCATCAGCGGGATCGCGGGAAGGCCGCGCAGACAGCCGGGGGAATCGGCTGTGACGGGCCACAGTATGCCCGATTCGATGACGGTGCGCAGCCTCGGCCTCGAAGACCGTGCGCTCAGGGCTCTCCGAGCGGGCGAGGGGCCACGCTGCGTGCCACGGCGGCGTTCGAGGCGAACACGTACCGTCCGAGTGTAGGCCACCCCGACGCCGACGCGTGTCGGGGACGGGCGCGATGTCGGGTTCGGCACGGTCGACGGGTGTGAGGCGTGAGAACAACCGTATGGTCACACGGAGTTACTCTACGGCCCGTTCTGCGCGGGGGTCGTCGACCGCGCGGGCTCGGAGTGGCGAACGCCCCGCACGGGTCCCCTTCCGGGGCCGCACGGGGCGTCCACACGTGCCTCAGACGCCGGCCACGCGGGCCTCCACGGCCCGGAGGGCCTCGTCGACCTTGTCGGGGTCGCTGCCGCCGCCCTGGGCGATGTCGGGCTTGCCACCGCCACCGCCGCCGAGGGCGCGAGCGGCCACGCCCACCAGTTCCCCGGCCTTGACGCCGGCCTTCTGCGCCGCCTTGTTCGCGGCGATCACCACGACGGGGCGGTCCTTGGGGACCGCGGTCATCGCGACAACCACGGGCTCGTCCTCACCGAGTCGACCGCGCACGTCCAGGACCAGCTTGCGCAGGTCGTCACCGCTCGCCCCCAGGGGCGCCTCGGTGGCCACGACCAGCGTCGAGCCGTGCCGACGCGCACGCCCGGCGATCTCGCCCGCCGCCTGCAGCACCTGGGCGGCGCGCAGCTTCTCGATCTCCTTCTCCGCGGCGCGCAGCCGGGAGACCATGGAGTCGATGCGCTCGGGCAGTTCCTCGCGCGGCGTCTTGAGCTGCTCGGAGAGTTGACCGACCAGCGCCGACTCCTTGGACAGGCGCTTGAAGGCGTCCACGCCCACCGCCGCCTCGACCCGGCGCACGCCCGAACCGATGGAGGACTCCCCCAGCAGCTTGACGATGCCCAGTCGGGAGGTGGAACCCACGTGGGTGCCACCGCACAGCTCGACGGAGTAGTCGCTCATCTCCACGACGCGGACGCGGTCGCCGTACTTCTCGCCGAACATGGCCAGGGCGCCCATCTTCAGCGCCTCGTCCAGGCTCTTCTCCTCGGTCCGCACCGCGATGTCGCCCGCCAGGACGGTGTTGACCTCCTCCTCGACCTCGGCCAGGCGGTCGCCGCCCAGCGCGTTGTCGGCGGTGAAGTCGAACCGCAGACGACCCGGGCTGTTCTCCGAACCCGCCTGACCCGCCGTGGGGCCGAGCGCGTTGCGCAGCGCCGAGTGGATGAGGTGGGTGGCCGAGTGCGAGCGCTCGATGGCGTGCCGGCGGCCGGTGTCGATGGCCGCGTGCACGGTGTCGTCCAGGACGATCTCGCCCGAGCGCACGGTCCCTCGGTGCACGAACAGGCCGGGCAGGGGCTTCTGGACGTCCTCGACGTCCACCACACCGCGCCCGTCCACGTTCAGTGTGCCCTTGTCGGCGAGCTGACCACCGCTCTCGGCGTAGAACGGGGTGCGGTCCAGGACGATCTCGACCTTGTCGCCGGCCTTGGCCGCGGGCACGCCCGCCCCGTCCACGACGATGCCGCGCACGTGCGACTCGCTGTCGGCGTCGGTGTAGCCGAGGAAGTCGGTGTCCCCCGCCGTCTCGTGCAGCTGCGCGTACAGGGAGATGTCGGCGTTGCCGAGCTTCTTGGCCTTGGCGTCGGCCTTGGCCGTGTCCTTCTGGCGCTGCATGAGCTCGCGGAAGGCGCCCTCGTCGACGGACAGACCCTGCTCCGCGGCCATCTCCAACGTGAGGTCGATGGGGAAGCCGTAGGTGTCGTGCAGCTGGAAGGCGTCCGAACCGGAGAAGACGTCGCCGCCCGCGGCGCGGGTGCGTTCGGCGGCACGACCGAACAGCGCGGTGCCCGCGCGCAGGGTGTCCGCGAAGTTCTTCTCCTCGGTGTCGATCACACCGTGGATGACCTCGGCCTTGTCCCGCAGTTCGGGGTAGATGTCCTGCATCGCGTCGATGCTGACCGCGGTCAGCTCGTGCAGGAAGAAGGTGTCGGTGCCCGAGAGCAGACGCAGGTTGCGGATGGAGCGGCGCAGGATGCGGCGCAGGACGTAGCCGGCCTTCTCGTTGCCGGGCTTGACCCCGTCGCCGACGAGCATGACGGCACTGCGCACGTGGTCGGCGATCACCCGCAGCATGACGTCGTGCTCGTGGTCGACGCCGTAGGCGGTACCCGTGAGCTCGGCGGCGCGGTGGAGCACCCGCCCCATGATGTCGGTCTCGTAGATGTTGTCGACGCCCTGCAGGACCGCGGCCAGACGCTCCAGGCCCATTCCGGTGTCGATGTTCTTCGAGGGCAGTTCGCCGAGGATCGGGTAGTCCTTGCCGCTGCCCTCACCCCGCTCGTACTGCATGAAGACGAGGTTCCAGATCTCGATGTAGCGGTTCTCGTCCGCCTCGGGTCCGCCCTCGACGCCGTACTCGGGGCCGCGGTCGTAGAAGATCTCCGAGCAGGGACCGCAGGGACCGGGCACGCCCATGTCCCAGTAGTTCTCCTCCATGCCCATGCGCTGGATGCGCTCGGGGCGCACGCCGACCTTGTCGCGCCAGATCTCCGCGGCCTCGTCGTCGTCGAGGTAGACGGTGACCCAGAGCCGCTCCGGGTCGATCCCGAAACCGCCCTGGTCGACGGGGGTGGTGACGAGCTCCCACGCCAGCGGGATCGCCTTCTCCTTGAAGTAGTCACCGAAGGAGAAGTTGCCCAGCATCTGGAAGAAGGTGGCGTGCCGGGAGGTCTTGCCGACCTCCTCGATGTCGATGGTGCGGATGCACTTCTGGACGCTGGTCGCGGTGTCCCACCGGGGGGTGCGCTGACCCAGGAAGTAGGGCTTGAAGGGGACCATGCCTGCGGGCACCAGCAGCAGCGTGGGGTCCTCGGCGATCAGGCTTGCCGAGGGCACCACGGTGTGTCCGTTCTTCTCGAAGAAACTGAGGAAGCGGCGCGCGATCTCTGCCGTCTCCATTGATGCCCTCCTGCTGTTCGGCTCCGCCGCTGCGGACGCGGCGAAGTTGTCCCTGGGTGGGACCGTGGTCACGCATGGTCGATCAGGGCCCATCGTAGAGGGGAACCCCACACCGGCGCGCATGGTTTGTCGTGGCCGCCGCGCACCCATGACACGGGACAACGGTGGCGGTCCGGTTGTTCTTCCAGGCTATCGCCGTCGGACACCGGCGCAGGACCGCCGAACCCCCCGGGAACGGGGAGGAAGGCGACGTGGGACCCGTCGCGACGGGCCCCACGCAGACGGTCGTCGGTACCGGTCAGACACCGTAGAAGGCCCGCACCCGTGGCGCGAACATGAGGCCGAGCATCACGGAGTGGACGACCAACG
Organism: Nocardiopsis sp. MG754419; assembly: GCF_018207095.1. Classification (GTDB taxonomy): domain Bacteria; phylum Actinomycetota; class Actinomycetes; order Streptosporangiales; family Streptosporangiaceae; genus Nocardiopsis. The sequence continues at coordinate 29,350 of NZ_QOCZ01000033.1, forward strand.
GCACCACGGACAGGCCGTCGCCGCCGAGGAGCATCAGGAGGAGGAACGCCAGGGCGACGACGTTGAACACGACCACACCCCAGAAGACGCGCCGGGAGCGACGCCTCATGAGGCGGGCGAGCGTGGTCGAGGCGATGCCGTAGACGAGCGGGATGAGCGCGAAGGCCAGCCCCACGGCGCCGACGCCCCCCATCAACGGGGCCACCTGCCCGTCGGTGGCCTCGGAGAGCGTCTCCAGGGCGGTGAGACCCCCGATGATGAGCAGCATCATGGTGCCCAGGAGCAGGCCGATGACGATACCGATGGGACCGCCGATGGACATGAGGGTGCGGACCGTGTGCGCCGGCCCCGGCAGGACGTCGGGGCGCTGGTAGGCCGTCATCGGTGGCCCCGACCTCATGGGCGGAGGTGGTGGCGGTGGTGGCGGCGGAGGAAACCGGCCGGAGGGTGCCGGATACCCCTGGCCCGACCCTTGGGGGGGCGAAGGGTAGTCCGACCCGGAGGGGGGATACACGTGCGTGCCTCGCAGTGTCGTGGGTGGGAGCCGTCTCCTCGCACCCTACTGAGGCGCACGGCGGGAACACGAACGTCGAGGCCCGGGGCGCGCGAGCGTCGCGGGGATCGGTCCGTCGGTCCGGGCCCCGCGACGCGTGGGCGGGCTCAGTGACCCGTGGCGTATCCGGGCGGCGCGGGGTACCCGGGTTCGGTGGGCCTGTCCTCGTAGAAGGCGCGCGTGATGGGCAGGACCATCAGGACGATCATGCCGACGGCGAAGAACAGCGGGATGACCGAGCCGAACCCGCCGTTCACCAGGGCGATGATGAGCACCAGGGCGGCCAGCGCCTGGAAGATCACGGTCGCCCACATGACGCCGACGCTGCGCCGGCCCAGCAGGGAGGCGAGAACGACGGACACCACGCCGTAGACGAGCGGGATGGCGCCCGCGACACCGAGGAGCAGCCCGGCCTCGGCCGCCGACAACGGCATGCCGGCGTTCTGCATGCCCATCAGGACCTCCTGACCGACCCGGCCTCCCGCGGTGGTCAGGCCGGCGATCGCCCAGAAGAGCAGGCCGAGCAGCAGCCCGCACGCTCCCCCGATGAACATCAGGACCCGCACGGTGACGGCGCTCCCGGGCATCCTCGGCGACGGTGCCGCCGGGCCGGTGCCGGTCGGGGCGGGGCCTTGCGCGTAAGGGTCGTTGGGTCGTTGCGGCGGGTACATGGCGGACCTCCGTCTCCTTCTCGGATGTGCCCGAACCCTCTGGAGGACCCCTACCCAGCGCGCGTCACTTCAGGTGAGGGTTCGGGTCATCCGGCGGTGATCCCTCCCGCCGCCGGCCACCGAGGGTCATCTGCCGACCGCGTCGGGGCCGTCCTCACCGCGCACGGCGGGGGTCCTGTACGTGGGCGCGTAGTGCCGGAGGAGTTCGGCCTCCTCCTCCCGTACGGCCTCGGCCAGGTCCTCGTTGAGTTCGCGCAGGGCGCCCTTGTACGCGCCGACCCGGTACTCGACCCGGTCGGCGATGCCTCCCGGGGTCCAGGCCTGACGGGCACGGTGGACACGATGTACCACGTAACCGCCCACGGCGGCTCCGGCGGCGAGGTAGAACAGTCGGCCGATCACGGGGTCTCCTTCCGGCGGTGTCCGCGCATCACCGCCAGGGCCTTGCGACGCCCCAGCACCCGGCGCATCGCGTAGGAGAACGAGGCGATCTTCACGAGCGGTCCGGTGAACACCGAGCGGGTGAGCGCGGTCATCGTGGAGACGTCCTCGGAGGACGCCTGCACGTTGGCCGTGATCTCCTCGACCCGGTCCAGCGAGGTGTGGGTGCGCTCGACGGTGGAGGCCACGTCGTCCAGCAGCGGCGGGGTACGTTCGCCCAGTTCGGAGACGACCTTGGTGGTCTCGTTGATGAGCTTGATCAGTTTGACGAGCGCCACGCACAGGAACGTGGCCAGCACCGCCCAGACCACCGCGGCGACGAGCGCGGCGACCTCTCCTCCGGTCAGCATTGAGGCTCCGTAGGCAGATAGCAGGATTGCTTCGAGGGTGTGCGCACGCGCCGCGAGGCGCGCGCGGACCACACGGGGGTGGGGAACCGACGACTGCGCCGGGTCGGGCTCCCGGTCACGGGACATCGTGGGGCCCGGCCGGGGCCGGGGACGTGCCGGTTTCGGCCGACCCTATCGTGTCCATCGGTCGACCGCGCGGACACGCCACGGTGTGCCTGTGAACGGAGCGTACGAGGTCGGGCCGGACACCGTCACCTCGGGGCCGCGGAGGGTCACGGGGATCGACGGGAACCGTCGCGATCCGCGACAATCCCTACACAGCAGGATGTTCACTACGATGTCGGGACACCATGCCACCCGCCTTCCACCGGAAGCACCGACAGGACACCCATGAGCCCTCGCTCTCCTCGAGAGATCTCTGTACTGGTTCCACCGGACCTCGCCCCCCTGTACCCGGACGACCCGTCGCGGATCGGTCCCTATCTCGTCCTGGGACGCCTCGGTCAGGGGTCCACCGGCACCGTCTACGCCGCCGTGGACACCTCCTCCGACAACACCGGCGACCGTCTGGTCGCGGTGAAGGGTCTCAAGGCCCCCGAACTCGACGCACCCGGCGCCTACGCGGGTCTCGACCAGCGGTTGCGGAACATGGCGGCGGCCGACCCCAAACGGGTGGTGGTCCCGCTGGCGTTCGACACCGACGCCGAACCCCCGTGGATGTCCATGCCCTACCTGGCCGGGGAACGGCTGTCCCACTTCGTCACCAAGAGGGGCGGCCTCGGGATCGGCAAGCTGGTCGCCCTGGCGATCGGGTTGGCCGAGGGCCTGTCCTCCCTGCACGCGCGCGGGGTGTCCCACGGCTCCCTGCGCCCCAGCGAGATCATCCTGGAGTCGCACGGCCCGCACATCATGGAGTGCGCCATCGCCGCGGACTCCGAGCGGCTGCGCGGTTCCGGGGCGACCTGGATGAGCCCGGAGCGGTACCGGGGCGGAGCGCCCACCACGTCCGCGGACGTGTTCGCCTGGGCGGCGGTGGTGGCCTTCGCCGGGACCGGACGCCTGCCCTTCGGCCCGGGCGAGCCCGAGGAGATCGCGCAGCGCGTGGCCGCGGGCTCCTTCGACCTGGACGGGCTGACCAAGGGACTGCGCCCCGTGGTGGGGCGCGCCCTGGACCCGAACCCCGAACGCAGGCCCAGCCTGCGCGAGGTGATCGGCGCGGTCATCGCGGTGTGGCAGCGGGAGAACGGTGAGGACGACACCCCACCGGCGCCGGGCGACCGTGAGGAGATCAGCCGGATCCTGGAGCGGGAGTGGCACGCGGTCGAACCACCGGCCCGGGTCCCCGAGGTGATCCGGTTGGAGGGCGGCGGGCCAGAACGGCGACGCACGCGGACGCTGTTGGTGGTCGGGGCCGCCGTGGTGGGCGCGGTGTTGATCGGCGGAGGGATCTGGGGCGTCGGTCGGCTGCTCGGCGGCGGCGCCGATGCCGGCCCGGTGGCCGACGACAACGACGCGACACCGGCCGAGGAGGTCGGTGTCGACGAGGAGGTGGAGCAGCCGCCCACACTGGTGGCCCGCTTCGACCCCGCCGAGCAGGACGAGCCCGAGCCCGGACAGGACGCACGTTCCTGGGTGTACACACCGGTCACCCGTGAGGGGGAGGTCCCCCGCGGTCAGGGGGTGCCCGACCATGAGACCTGGGCCGCGGAGTGGGAGGAGGACGGTGACCCCTCGGAGGTGGTCGTCCGTCCCGACGCCGAGGTGCTGTGCGCCAAGTTCTGTGCCGCCGACGACCATGTCTTCCTCGACGAGGAGGGGCGCGGGACCTGGGAACTGACCGGTAACGACTTCCAGGACTATCTGACCTGGGGGCCCGTGGTGATCGTGGAGATCACCTTCGCCGAGGACCACGAGGGCGACGGCCCCCGGGAGGTCGTCCAGGTCACGGAGCTGTTCGCCGACTGAGTCGGTCGGCCCGTCAGGGTCCCGCCGCGCGGTGGCGGCGGGACCGGCCTCAGCGGCCCCCGCCCCGCAGCACGCCCTTGATCCTGTCCAGGACCTCCGTCAGCCGCCGTTCGGTCCCGTGTCGGGTGGGACGGTAGTACTCGCGTTCGGTGAGCCCGTCCGGGGCGTGGCGTTGCGGGGCGACCCCGCCGGGATAGTCGTGCGCGTAGCGGTAGCCCTTCCCGTGTCCCAGGTCGGCGGCGCCCTTGTAGTGGGCGTCGCGCAGGTGGGCGGGGACCGGACCGGCGCGACCCGCGCGCACGTCCGCCATGGCCTCGTCGATCGCGGTGATGACGGCGTTGGACTTGGGGGCCAGACTGATGTGGATGACCGCCTGCGCCAGGTTGATGCGCGCCTCGGGCATGCCGATGAACTCGACGGCCTGCGCGGCGGCGACCGCGGTCTGCAGCGCGGTGGGGTCGGCCATGCCCACGTCCTCGCTGGCGTGCACGATGAGTCTGCGGGCGATGAAGCGGGGGTCCTCCCCCGCCTCCACCATGCGGGCCAGGTAGTGCAGGGCGGCGTCGGCGTCCGAACCGCGCATGCTCTTGATGAAGGCGCTGATGACGTCGTAGTGCTGGTCGCCGGAGCGGTCGTAGCGGACCGCGTGGCGGTCGACGGCGCGCTCGACGTGGTCGGCGGTGATCTCCACCGGCGCGGCGGCGGGAGGCCCCGCCACCAGGGCCGCCGCCTCCAGGTAGGTGAGGGACCGGCGCCCGTCTCCCCCGGCCAACCGGACGAGGTGCTCGGCCCCCTGCTCGCTGAGGGTGTAGCGGCCGTCCAGTCCGCGTTCCTCGGTCAGGGCACGGTCCACCAGAGCCGTGATGTCGCCGTCGTCGAGGGATTCCAGGGACAGCAGCAGGGACCGCGACAACAGGGGGCTGACCACGGAGAAGAAGGGATTCTCGGTGGTGGCGCCGATGAAGCTGACCCAACGGTTCTCCACCGCCGGCAACAGGGCGTCCTGCTGGGTCTTGTTGAACCGGTGGACCTCGTCCACGAAGAGCAGCGTGCGGGTGCCGTTCATGCCCATGCGGCGCTTGGCCTCATCGACGACGGCGCGCACGTCCTTGACCCCGGCGTTGACCGCCGACAGCTCCACGAACCTGCGCTTGGTGACCCGGCTGACCACGGTCGCCAGGGTGGTCTTGCCGGTACCGGGCGGGCCCCACAGGAACACGGACATGGGCGCGTCGTCCTCGACCAGGCGGCGCAGCGGACTGCCCTCCCCCAGGAGGTGACGTTGGCCCACGACCTCGTCGAGGGTGCGCGGCCGCATGCGCACGGCCAGCGGTTCCTGTCCCTTGGCCGCCTCGGCCCCGGCATCGTCGAACAGTGTTTCGGACACCCGTCCAGGGTAGGCGAGGCCGGGGACGGTCCGGGATCAGTGGGAGGGGACCGACAGGTTCTCCGGGCTCTCGGCCTGCTCGGGCGGTGGCGTGGCGCGCGGGATCATCCGGGTGATGAGCAGGGCGATGTCGTCGCCGCGCCCTGCGGGCGCCATCTCCGCGAGGACCTGCGCGGCGGCCTTGGGGTTCTCCCCGTGCTCGGCCAGCGCCGCGCCCACCTGGGCCAGACCGTCCTGCATGGGCACGTCCGAGCTCTCCACGAGCCCGTCCGAGCACAGCAGCAGTGTGCTGCCGGGGGCCAGGACCCGGGTGGTGACGGTGTACTCGGTGTCGGGCAGCACCCCCAGGGGAGGCCCGGTCTCGGGCGACCAGAGCTCGTAGGCGCCCTGGGAGGCGAGTACCGCCGGGGGCTGTCCGGCCCAGGCGGCCTGCATGACGCCGTTCTCCCGGTCGACCACCAGGTAGCCACAGGTGGCGAACACGATCTCGCCCGTCTCGGTGAGCAACCGGTTGGTCTCCCCCAGGACGACACCGGGGTCGGACTGGTTGGAGGCGTAGGCACGGAAGGCCACACGGATCTGGCCCATGGCGGCGGCCGCCTCCACACCGTGGCCCTGCACGTCGCCGACCAGGAGCCCGACCTTGTTGTCGGGCAGTTCGATGACGTCGTAGAAGTCACCGCAGATCCGCCACTCCGCCCGCGAGGGCAGGTACTTGGTGGCGATGTCCATGTCCGGGAAGCTGGCGACCTGGCGGGGCAGCATGCGGCGCTGGACGGCGTCGGCCAGTTCCAGTTCGGCCTGCTGCGCCTTGATCCGCTGCAGGGCCTGCCCCGCGAGCCCGGCGAAGGTGAGCATGAGCGCGCGCTCGTCACGACTGGCGTGGTGGGGCCGGTCCCAGACCATCTGCCACACGCCCAGGGAGACCTTGCCGTCACCGAAGATCGGCACGGTGGCCCAGGCCTGGCCGCGGATCGAACGCAACATCTCCGCGGCGGCGGGGAAGCGGCTGACGATCTCGGCCCGGCTCTCGAAGAACCGGGGCTGGCGGTCCTGGATGACCGCGCCCATCGGGTAGTCGGTGTCGTCGGCGCGGCGCCCGTCGATCCGGCTGATGTTGCTGCCCCGGTCGGGGGCGTTGGGCGAGGCGCGCAGCACCCCCTCCTCGACGTAGAGGGCGCTCGCGTGGAAGCCGCCGAAGATCGGCAGGAACTCCTCACTGAGCAGGTCCATGACCTTGTCGACGGTCGTGGCGGACACGAGCTTGGAGGAGAGCTCGGTGACCAGACGACCGTGCTCGGCCTCGGTGCGGCGGCGATCGGCCAGCCGACGGACCAACTGGACGTGCTCGGTGACGTCGTCGACGATCCCGACGAGGCGGTCGGGGGTGCCGGGGACGAACCGGGCGCGCACGTGGAGGGAGCGTTCGTCGCCGAGGCGGTCGAAGACACGGAAGCGTTGTTCGTAGTCGCGCCCGGCCAGGGATGCCGACATGGCGTCGCGTACGCGGGCGGTGTCGTCGGGGTGGATGCGCTCCAGGATGTTCTCCAGGGCGCAGTCGTTGCCGGCCAGGAGCGCGCCGAGGGGTGTGGGGCCGAACAGCTCACGGATGCGACCGTTGCTCAGGTCCAGGCTCCACAGCACGGAGTCGGAGTTGTCGGTGCGCAGGTCACCGACGACCCGCAGGTCCGCCTCCTCGGTGGAGAGGGTGTGGACCAGGAGCACGACGGTGTCGTGGTCGGTCTCGGGACGGACCGGACGCGCCTCGACCTCGGCCAACCGGGAGGCCCGGTCGGTGACGGCCAGGTGCAGGCGGGCGCGGCGGACGTCGCCGTCGAGGGCGTCACGGTGCAGACGCGCCCCCTGGTCGACCTCGTCCCCCTCCAGGAGGTCGAACCAGAACGTGCCGGCGAGTTCGGCGGCGGTGCGACCGAACAGCTCGGTGAACGCGAGGTTGGCGTGCCGAATCGCACCGTCCGCCCCGGTGAGGGCCAAGGGCTCGGGCGCATGGCGGAAAGCCCCCGCGAGCGCGGCCTCGGAGCCATCGCCTGAAGCACGTTTTCCGTTCACGTATGACTCATCCTCATGTCGTCTCGGACGTCACACCCGTGCACAGGCACGGTCACCCCTGGAACGTTCCGATTCGGCTCATTGTAGTGTCCGAAAGCAGACCCGGTCCGGGTAAGGACCGGAGCGGGCAGATGATTCCCGGTCGCCTTCGACCGCGCCACCTCGTCGAACCCCTCGACGCTCACGCCGTTACGGCGGTGTCCGCACGGCCGGCGCCGTCCTCGGGTTCCCTCCCGGACGACTCCGGAGCGTGAATCGTTACGCTCGCGTGATCCGGTGGCGCTCGAACGCGCTCCCTCCCCTCCGGGCCCGCTACGGGCCGGTTCCGCCGGTGCACCGATGTCGTTCCAGGACGTGTGCCATGCGCGGCGCGGGAGGGTGATTCGCCCCCAACGGTAGGGGATGACGGGCCCGACCGCATCCGCGGTCGAGCGACCCCGCCACAACCCACGGGTGCTTTGGTGGGTTCATCGCCGCTTTCCGCCCGGTGACCGAATGTGGAAAGTTCAAAGGGGTGACTTTGCGGGCACCGAAACTGCAGCGGAGAACTCGCCGACCCCCGAGGACGCTCATGGACACTGTCACCGGCCACCCCGCTCCCGGACCCACCACCCTCAACTGGACCTGTCCGCTCTGTAGCCACCGCAACCCCGAAGACGAAGACATCTGCTGCCAACAGTGCGGCGCGGGCAAGCGCTGACGGGCCACGATCCCGCCCTCTCCCCCACGACGACGGGGCGGCGCGCGGGTGGACCCGCGCGCCGCCCCGCTCAGAGGATCCGTGACGCCTATCCGGCCTTCTCCGCCTTCTCGGCCTCCGGGTCCACGTCCACACCGGCCTCGGCCCTCTGGGCCTCGGTGATCGGCGTGGGTGCCCCGGTCAGCGGGTCACCGCCCGACGCGGTCTTGGGGAAGGCGATGACCTCGCGGATCGTGGGCTGACCGGCCAGCAGCATGATGATCCGGTCCCAGCCCACGGCCAGACCGCCGTGCGGAGGCGGGCCGAACTTGAACGCCTCCAGCAGGAAGCCGAACTTGGACTCGGCCTCCTCCTTGGTCAGACCGATCGTGTCGAACACGCGCTGCTGCATCTCGGCGCGGTGGATACGGATCGAACCCGACACCAGCTCGTACCCGTTGAGCACGAGGTCGAAGGCGCGCGAGTTCGTGGTGCCGGGGTGGTCCTGGAAGTCGCCCTCGTCCTCGGCCGCCGGAGCGGTGAAGGGGTGGTGGACCGGCTTCCAGGAGCCCTCCTCGTCCGCCTCCTCGAACAGGGGCATGTCCGTGATCCACAGGATCTCCCAGCGGGAGGTGTCGATCAGGTCGCAGCGACGGCCGATCTCCAGGCGGGCCGCGCCCAGCAGTTCCTGGCTGTCGGAGCGCTTGCCCGCCCCGAAGAAGATCGCGTCACCGGGGGCGGCGCCGACCTCGGCGACCAGGCCCTCACGCTCGGCGTCGGACAGGTTCTTGGCGACCGGACCACCCAGGGTGCCGTCCTCCTGGACCAGCACGTAGGCCAGACCCTTCGCGCCGCGCGAGCGCGCCCACTCCTGCCAGGCGTCGAGTTCCTTGCGGGTCTGCCCGGCACCGCCCGGCATGACCACGGCGCCCACGTAGGGGGCCTTGAAGACCCGGAACGTGGTGTCGGCGAAGTACCCGGTCATCTCGACCAGCTCGTTGCCGAAGCGCAGGTCCGGCTTGTCCGAGCCGAAGCGGTCCATCGCCTCGGCGTACGTCATGCGCGGGAACCGCTCGGGCAGCGTGACGTCGCGGACCTCGCGCAGCAGACGGGTGAAGAGCTTCTCACCGACGGCGAAGAGGTCCTCCTCGTCGACGAAGCTCATCTCCAGGTCGATCTGGGTGAACTCGGGCTGGCGGTCGGCGCGCAGGTCCTCGTCACGGAAGCAGCGGGTGAGCTGGTAGTAGCGCTCCATACCGGCGACCATGAGCAGCTGCTTGAACAGCTGCGGGGACTGCGGCAGCGCGTACCAGTGGCCCGGCTGCAGACGGACCGGGACCAGGAAGTCACGGGCGCCCTCGGGGGTGGACCGGGTCATGTACGGCGTCTCGACGTACGTGAAACCCAGGTCGCGCATGGTCTCGTGGGCGATGTAGGTCGCCTTGGAGCGCACCCGCAGGTTCTCGGCCATCTCGTCGCGACGGATGTCGAGGTAGCGGTAGCGCAGCCGGGTCTCCTCGGCGACGTCGGCGGCGCTGTCCAGCTGGAACGGCAGCGGGGCCGCCTCGCTGAGCACCTCGATCTCGTCGGCGACGACCTCGACCGAACCGGTGGGGATCTCGGGGTTCTCGTTCCCCTCGGGACGGACACGGACCGAGCCGGTGACCTTGATGCAGTACTCGGCGCGGAGGTCGTGGGCGAGGTCGTCCTCACGGACGACGACCTGCACCACCCCGGAGGCCTCGCGCAGGTCGAGGAAGACCACGCCACCGTGGTCGCGGCGGCGGGCCACCCAGCCGGCCAGGACGACGGTCGCGCCGGCGTTCTCGGCGCGCAGCGCACCTGCCTCATGCGTGCGGATCAACGAACTTCTCCTTCAGCGTCTTCGTTCATGTCAAGTGTGCCCGACCTGCGCAGGGGTACGGGCCGATCCTGTGCACACCGCCCGACGCGGTCCCCGTGCCACGGGGTCGGTCGGTGGGGTGTGGAGACCACCGGAACCCGCTTCGCGCGGGGATCCGGTGCGGATATCTCGTCCGTCGTACGGGCGAGGGCCCGCACTACGGCGGTCGACGCTGCGGTCCTGCTCGAAGGTCATGTCGTTCCCGCGGGGTGGGCCGGTGCGGACTCGGGGTCAACCGGCGATGTCGCGCAGGTACGGGTTGGTGGCACGCTCGCGCTCCACGGTGGTGCCGGGCCCGTGGCCGGGCAGGATCCGCGTGGCGTCGGGGCGTCCCAGGACCGCGGAGGCGAGGCTGCGGTTCATCTCGGCGGCGTCACCGCCGGGGAAGTCGGTGCGGCCGATGGATCCGGCGAAGACGAGGTCGCCGGCGAACATGACCGGGTCCCCGTCCTCGGCGGTCACCGTGTACACGACCGACCCGGGGGTGTGGCCGGGAGTGTGCTCGACCGCGAACTCGACGCCGGCCAGGGCCAGGGTCTGATCGCCGGCGACCTCGCGCAGGTCCGGGGGCACCGGGTAGGGGCCCGGGCCCAACAACATCTGCAGCTGCGCCGCGAAACCGGCGTCCACGCCGGCGGCGGGTTCGGTGAGCAGACCGTGGTCGGCCGGGTGCAGGTACACCGGCACCTCATGGGCCTCGGCGAGTTCGGGTGCGGACCACACGTGGTCGAAGTGCCCGTGTGTGAGCAGGATCGCGGCCGGGGTCAGGTCGTGTTCGGCCAGGACCTTGGCGACCTGGGCCGAGGCCTCCTGACCGGGGTCGACGATGACGCAGTCGCCGCCCGGGGCCGGAGCGAGCACGTAGCAGTTCGCGGCGAGGGGCCCGGAGGGTAGTGCGGCGATGAGCACGGCGGTGGTCGTCCTGTTCCTGGGCGGTCGTGGTCGGTGCGGAGCTGCCGGAGCGCGGGGCGCCACGGTGCCGTCGAACAGAGCCTACCGAGAGGGAGGAGGGGCGGCGAACCGAAAAGCACATAGGAGAAGGCGTTTGATCACCATTCGATCACCGCGCGCGCTCGGACTCTTTGCTGAACCGCGTGATAATGCCATATTGGTGACCGTCACCGTGTACGTCGAGGCCCTCGACCTGCGTCTCCTTCCCGAGGCATCCGGATCGGACCGACGACGCGGAGACGAAAAGCAGACCCGAAGTTCTGCGCAGACGTTGAACACGGCGCGTCGTTGTCCGCCGGAACGTGGGGATATCGTGCAGGGCACGGTGGTTTCCCCTCACGCAGAGGCCGGACGCCGCCGCGACGACCCGAACCCGACCCCACCCCGGCCGGGTTCACGACAGCAGGAGGACACGGTGACCACGGACCCTTGGGGCCGCGTAGACGACGACGGCACGGTCTATGTGCGCACAGGTGATGGCGAGCGGGTCGTCGGATCGTGGCAGGCGGGTGCGCCGGAGGAGGCCCTGACCTTCTACCGGAACAAGTACGACGCGCTCGTGACCCAGGTGGAGCTGCTGGAGAAGCGGCTGCGCAGCACCGACCTGTCGGCGTCGGCCGCGATGAGCAGCATCGACAAGCTCCGTGAGTCGGTCAAGGACGCCAACGCCGTCGGTGACCTGGAGTCCCTCATGGGGCGACTGGACGCTCTGGCCGGCCGCGCCGAGGAGCGCAAGGTCGAGCAGAAGCAGGCCCAGGAGCAGGCCCGCGGCCAGGCCCGCGAGGTCAAGGAACGGATCGTCGCCGAGGCCGAGCGCGTCGCCGTCGAGACGACCCACTGGAAGTCCGGCGGCGAGCGGATGCTCCAGCTGATCGAGGAGTGGAAGAAGGCCCCCCGGGCCGACCGCCCCACCGAGCAGGCGCTGTGGAAGCGCATGTCGGCGGCGCGCAACTCCTTCTCCAAGCGGCGCAAGGCCTACTTCGCCAACCTGGACCAGCAGCGCGAGGGAGTGCGCGGCGAGAAGGAGCGGATCGTCGCCGAGGCCGAGGCGCTGTCCGGCTCCACCGAGTGGGGCCCCACCGCCCGCGCCTACCGCGACCTGATGCAGCGGTGGAAGGCCGGCGGCCGCGCCGACCGGGCCAGTGAGGACAAGCTGTGGGGCCGGTTCAAGGCCGCCCAGGACACGTTCTTCGACGCGCGTAACGCGGCCTTCGCCGAACGCGACGCCGAGCTGCGGGTCAACGCCGACGCCAAGGAGAAGATCCTGGCCGAGGCCCGGTCGGAGATCTCCGGGATCACCGACCCGCGCCGCGCCCGTGCCCGTCTGCGCGACTTCCAGGAGGCCTGGGAGGAGGCCGGCGAGCTGCCGCGTGACACGCGCGACAAGCTGGAGGGCGCCTTCCGGCAGATCGAGGACGGTGTGCGCCGGGCCGAGGACGCCGAGTGGGAGCGCACCAACCCCGAGGCCCGTGCTCGCGCCAAGGACACCGTCGACCAGCTGTCGACGGCGATCCAGGGTCTGGAGGCCAAGCTGGAGAAGGCCCGGGCCGCGGGCGACGCCCGCCGGATCAAGGAGCACGAGGCCGCTCTCGAGGCGCGCCGCTCCTGGCTGGCCGAGGCGGAGAAGGCTCTCGACGAGATGAGCTGAGGCCGCTCGGCGCAGTGACGGCCGCGGGCCGCATCCTCGGAAACGGGGGTGCGGCCCGTTCGCGTGCGGGCGTCGGGTCGAGCCGGACCTGGCCGGACCGCCGTGGGGCTGCGCGGTCGGCCTCGTGGGCGAGGTCGCCCGTCAGGGTCGGCCGGTCGCGCGCCGCTTCGGGTTCCCCGGGCGAACGCGCGGACCCGGCGCCCACGTCCGGGCGGTGGCCCCTCGGGTGCGGTGATCGTCATCGGACACGCTCGGCCCCGGGCCGGGGTGGGCCGTCGAGGTGAACGGCGCGCCCCCGACACCGGAGCACGGCCGGGGCCGGGGGCACGCCTGCGCCCGTGCGCCTCAGCGGCGCGCGTCCAGGTGGTAGACGGGCGCCCGTCCCGGGACCGTGGGGTCCTCGGGCACCGTCTCCGGCCCGTGGTCCTCGGGCACCGTCTCCGGCCCGTGGTCCTCGGGCATCGTCGGCTCCGGCTCCGGCCCGGGACCGCGCTTGCGGCGGTGACGCAGGTAGCCGCCGACACCGAGTGCCACGGACAACGACAGCACCACGCCCGCCACCACCCAGGCCACGGGCACCTGTCGGTGCACCAGGTGGACACTGGCGCTGCACGAGGCGAGCTCCGCGTCGGCGGAGGGGCGCAGGCAGACCGTGGAGACGGGCTGCACACCCCGCTCGGGCAGCGCCGCGACCTCGGCCGTCACGGTCAGGACCTCCCGCTCCCCCGGTTCCAGGGGGCGCTCCCAGACGGCCAGTCCGGTCTCGACGCCCTCCGGGGCCCCGGAGACGTAGCGCATGGACTCCGGCAGGAACTGCACGACCTCGGCTCCGGGCACGGCCTCGTACCCCGCGTTGCGCACCCTGATGGTGTACTCCACCCGGTCACCGACCCCGAGACGTTCCTCGGACCGCTCCTCGACGGTGACGTGCAGACTGCCGGCACCGGGCACCGGGCCCTCGTCCTCCGGGGCCGGCTGCCCGGGCAGGGCGATCAGCGCGGCCAGACCGACCGCCGACACCGCCGATGGCAGGGCCATGGTGTTCTCCCTCGCGACGCGACACGACTATGACTCAAAGTACATATTTCATAACACTGAGTAGTCATTCAGCGTGGGAGCCATGCGGGAGAAATGTCCGATGAACACACGGAGGGGGCGCGCGGCCGGGGCCCGGCCGCGCGCCCCCTCGGGGATGTTCTCCTAGGCGCCGACGAACGACCGCAGCGCGGCGGCGCGGTCGGTGCGCTCCCAGGTGAACTGCTCCAGCTCACGACCGAAGTGCCCGTAGGCGGCGGTCGTGGAGTAGATCGGACGCAGCAGGTCCAGGTCGCGCACGATGGCGGCGGGACGCAGGTCGAAGACCTCCTTGACGGCCTTCTCGATGAGCTCCGGGGCGACCTTCTCGGTCCCGAAGGTCTCGATGAACACACCGACCGGGTGGGCCTTGCCGATCGCGTAGGCCACCTGGACCTCGGCGCGCTCGGCCAGCTCGGCGGCGATGATGTTCTTGGCGACCCAGCGGGTGGCGTAGGCGGCCGAGCGGTCCACCTTCGACGGGTCCTTGCCGGAGAAGGCACCGCCACCGTGGCGGGCGTAGCCACCGTAGGTGTCCACGATGATCTTGCGGCCGGTCAGACCGGCGTCGCCCATCGGGCCGCCGATCTCGAAGCGACCGGTCGGGTTGACCAGGAGACGGTAGTCGTCGGACTCCAGGCCGTAGGCGGCCACGACCGGCTCGATGACGTGCTCACGGATGTCCGGGGTGAGCATCTCGTCGAGGTTGATGTCGGCGGAGTGCTGACTGGAGACGACGACCGTGTCCAGTCGGACCGGGGTCTGGCCCTCGTACTCCACGGTGACCTGGGTCTTGCCGTCGGGACGCAGGTAGGGCACGGTGCCGTCCCGACGCACCTGCGCGAGCCGCTCGGCGAGCGCGTGCGCCAGCTTGATCGGCAGCGGCATGAGCTCGGGGGTCTCGCGGTTGGCGTAACCGAACATCAGGCCCTGGTCGCCCGCGCCCTGGCGGTTGAGGACGTCCTCCTCGCGGTCGACACGGGCCTCGTAGGCGGTGTCGACGCCCTGGGCGATGTCGGGGGACTGCGCGTCGATGGAGACGTTGACCCCACAGGAGTCACCGTCGAACCCCTTGGCGGAGGAGTCGTATCCGATCTCCAGGATCTTCTCGCGCACGATGGCGGGGATGTCGACGTAGGTCTGGGTGGTGACCTCGCCCGCGATGTGGACCTGACCGGTGGTGATCAGCGTCTCGACCGCGACCCGGCTGCGGGGGTCGGTGGTGAGCATGGCGTCGAGGATCGCGTCACTGATCTGGTCGGCCATCTTGTCGGGATGGCCTTCGGTGACCGACTCGGAGGTGAAAAGGCGGCGGGACACGTGTCGTGACTCCTTGCAGCGGCTGCTGGCTGACATGGTCGGCGCGGTCTCGCCCGTCCCCGGCTTCCTGCCGAGGGCGGTCAATACCGACCGACGCGGTTGGTTATCGGTCCACTGTATCGGGACTGGTGGGAACGGGCACCGGACGGACGACCTGGTTGATCGCGTACGGGCCCGTTCGCAGTGTGCCGTACCAGGCGGTAGGACGCCAGCCTGGAGACGAAGGGATTTGTCCGCGACGGCCCCGGTGAACACGCCGCGGTCTCCGCGTGGGCGGTGACAGTGCCTTCAACGGACGCGTGCGGGCAGGCGTTCCGCCACCAGATCCCAGACCCGATCGGCCAGATCCTCCTTCGGACCTGTGGGAATGTCCACGACGGCGCCGTCGGCGGCGAGCACGGTCGCCTGGTTGTCGTCGGTACCGAACGCGCGCCCGCCGCCGACCTGGTTCACCACGAGCAGATCGCACCCCTTGCGGGCCAGCTTGGCGCGACCGTTGGGGATCACGTCGTCGGTCTCGGCCGCGAACCCCACGATGGTCTGGGCCTCGCCCTCCCGCTCTCGGGTGGTGACGAGTCCGGCGAGGATGTCGGGGTTCTCGACCAGTTCGATGGGGGCCGGGGCGGACCCGGACTTCTTGATCTTGGAGGCGGCGCTGGTGACCGGTCGGAAGTCGGCGACGGCCGCGGTCATCACGACGGCGTCGGCGCCCCGACGTTCGGCCTCCATCGCCTCGGCCAGTTCCACCGCGGAGGAGACCCGTACCAGGTCCACCCCGGCCGGATCGGGCAGGGACACGTTGGCGGCGACCAGTGTCACGTCGGCGCCGCGTGCGGCGGCGGTGCGAGCCAGGGCGTACCCCTGCCGTCCAGAGGAGTGGTTGCCGATGAATCGGACCGGGTCGATGGCCTCGCGGGTGCCCCCTGCTGAGATGACCACGCGCCGTCCGGCCAGGTCGGTCCCGCCGACGCCGCGTCGCAGCACCAGGCGGGCCGCCTCGAACAGCTCCGTCGGTTCGGGGAGCCGACCGCGGCCGGTGTCGGCACCGGTCAGGCGCCCCACCGCCGGGTCCAGGACGATCGCGCCGCGCGCACGCAGCGTGGCCACGTTGGCCTGGGTGGCGGGGTGCTCCCACATCTCGGTGTGCATGGCCGGGGCGAACACGACCGGACAACGGGCGGTGAGCAGGGTGTTGGTCAGCAGGTCGTCGGCGAGTCCGGCCGCGGCCTTGGCCAGGATGTTCGCGGTGGCCGGGGCGACGAACACCAGGTCCGCCGACTGGCCGATCCGCACGTGGGGGACCTCATGGACCCGGTCCCACACCCCGGTGTCGACGGGCTGCCCGGACAGGGCGGCCCAGGTCGGTTCGCCGACGAAGCGCAGGGCCTCGGCGGTGGGCACGACACGGACGCGGTGGCCGGACTCGGTCAGACGGCGCAGCAGCTCACACGCCTTGTAGGCGGCGATGCCGCCACCGACGCCGAGGACCACCTGGGGAAGGGATTGTGTGTCACTCACACCAGTGTTCTACCAGGACGCGCCCGCCGCACGCCCCGGACGGGGGTGCGACGGGCGCGCTCGGTGCCCTCGGTGGGGCGTGGGCTCAGCTGCCCTCGTACGGCTCGGCGGTGAGCAGGCCGGACTTGACCTCGCGCAGGGCGATGGACAGGGACTTCTCCTGGACCTGGGTCTCCACCAGCGGGCCCACGTACTCCAGCAGGCCCTCGCCCAGCTGGGCGTAGTAGGCGTTGATCTGACGGGCCCGCTTCGAGGCCATGGTGACCAGGCTGTACTTGCTGTCGACCAGCTCCAGCAGGTCATCGATCGGCGGGTTGGTGATGCCTTCGGCGACGGGCTCGGTACCAGCCACTTTGTTACCCCCAGGGACGGTCTCCGGCTCGTCGACAAGCCGTGACGTTGGTTGGATGGGACGATTCTCGGGGCCCGGGTGGGGCGCCGCCGCCGGTCGTCGGCGCGGCCGCTATCACACCTTGGGCGCGGTCATCAACGCTAGCAGCTCATCGCACACGCCCTGTACGGACGTGTTGACCAGGGTCGTGTCGAATTCCTTCTCGGCCGCCAGCTCGACCTTGGCCACCTCCAGCCTGCGCTGGATGACCTCCTCGCTCTCGGTGCCGCGGCCGGTGAGCCGGCGCACCAGTTCCTCCCACGAGGGCGGGGCGAGGAAGACGTGCAGGGCGTCGGACATGGAATCGCGGACCTGGCGCGCGCCCTGGAGTTCGATCTCCAACAGGACGGGGGTGCCGGCGTCGAGGCGTTCCACGACGGGGCCGCGCGGGGTGCCGTAGCGATTGCCGGCGAACTGGGCCCACTCCAGCAGTTCGTTCTCGGCGATGAGGCGGTCGAACTCCTCGTCGGAGACGAAGTGGTACTGAACGCCGTCGCACTCACCGGGGCGGGGTCGGCGCGTGGTCACCGACACCGACAACCACACCTGGGGGTCGGCCTCTCGCAGGTGCGCGACGACCGTGCTCTTGCCCACACCCGAGGGGCCGGACAGGACGGTCAACCGTTTCGCGACGGGGCGGGCGGGGTCCGCGTTCTGCGCAGGCATGTGAGATCAGGCTTCCATTCGGCGTGTTCGCCGCGCGGTGGGTCCGGCAGTCCGCCGGGCGCGGTCCGGCGCGGCACCGCGCGGGCGGCTCGCACGGCCGCCGACGGGCGCGCCGCGTACGGCCGCGGGAAGCTCCCTTTATACCACCGGGCCGCGGTGCGGCGGACGGGGCGTGACCTGGGGCCAACGCTCCGTCCGCCGACCACGGCCGCGGATCGTGCTTCTCACCGATGAGACCCCACCGGGTGCGGGGGCTCGTCGCGCGTCTGTGGGGGGACGCGACGCCCGGTGTTCGGCTGCTGCGCCGGGTTACCGAGCGCTACTTGGTGAGGTCGCCGAACTCGCTCTCCAGGGCGGCACGCTGGTTGGTGCCCAGACCCCGAACACGGCGCGACTCGGCGATGTTGAGCCGCTCCATGATCTGCTTCGCACGGACCTTGCCGACACCGGGAAGGGATTCGAGCAGAGCCGAAACCTTCATCTTGCCGATGACGTCGTCCTTGAGGCCGTTGGACAGCACCTCGGACAGCGAGATGCCGCCGTTCTTGAGCTTGTTCTTGACCTCCGCGCGCTCTTTTCTGGCCTTGGCGGCCTTCTCGAGAGCCGCGCTGCGCTGCTCGGGTGTGAGGGGAGGAAGGGCCACGCCGGGTCACCTCGGATTTCTACTCGTTTGTAGAGGGCGGACGCCTGCGCAAGTTAGTAGGTCTGACCCCTGTTAGGCAACGTAAAGTGCCCTTTCAAGGGCTATTTCGTTGAAGGAACTACTCAGCGTAATCATCCCATTGCGGTCAGAGACGAAAATCAGGACTTTGGTCCCGGTTGCCGAGCAGGTGAAGCGCGCGACCAGCGCAGGTCACGGAGGGGTGACCCGGGTCACCCTTTGCCATGACTGACGGGTTTTGGACACGCCTATTTGGTGACCGTCCGTGATCCACAACTGTGAGTGATGGGACGTACGCGAAGGTTCCGGGACCAATGACACGAACCACCCCGAATCGGCGCAGCACACGGGCCCCGGACCCGACGGCCGGATTTCAGACACGGGCCCCGGCCCGTCGCACCGCCGCAGCGATGGAGGCCGCCGCGGCACCGGGGTCCGGCGCACGGGTGATCGGCCGACCGATGACGAGCAGGTCCGCCCCCGCCTCGATCGCCTCCTCCGGGGTCGCGACCCGGGACTGGTCGCCCTTGTCCGCGCCGATCGGCCGTACCCCCGGGGTGATGAGGGTGACGTCCGGCCCGACCTCCGCGCGGATCGACGCGACCTCGTGCGGGGAGCACACCAGCGCCCGCGCCCCCGCGCCCACCGCGAGCACCGACAGACGCCGCACCGCGTCCCGCGCCGGACCGAGCAGCCCCACCTGCTCCAGGTCCGCCTCGTTCATCGAGGTGAGCACCGTCACCGCCGCGATCCGGGTCTCCGGGGCCGCCTCGACCGCGGCCCGGACCATGTCCGCTCCCCCACCGGCGTGCACGGTCAGGATCGAGGGGCGCAGACCGGCCACGCTGCGGGCGGCGCCCGCGACGGTGGCCGGGATGTCGTGCAGCTTGAGGTCGAGGAAGACCCCCACGCGGTTGGCGCCGCGCACCGCGCTGATCACGTCGGGCCCGTAGCGCAGGTACAGCTCCAGACCTACCTTCACCGTGCTCACGTGCGGGGCCACGGCGGAGGCCCAGGTGGCCGCCGTCTCGATGTCGCCCGCATCGATGGCGACGGCGATGGGCGCGGAAGGCGCGGTCATGTCGGTCTCTCCAATCGTGTGACCCGGCCGGAGCGCGGGGTCCGGCACTCGCCGCCGTTCTCACGAACGTGCTTACGAATGCACATCCACTGTCATGTGCACACCGCTAGGTGTGCGATTCCCAGGATCGAGCGCTTCATGCGCCCGATCCACGTCACTTCCCCGTAACGGCCGCCCAAACGGCCACAGGCGGACGCCGACCCCGCGGCCGTGCCCGATATGCCCGGAGCACCCGTTCGGCCACACAGAGCCATCTCAACGCGATTCAGGCCGGTCAGAGCCTTGTGGTCCGGTGACCCGTCCGTCACAGCCCAGAGCGGTGCGCCGCTCCGACGACCTTCGCGGCCTTGGACACGCCCCGTGCGTACAGAGCCTCGGTGAACTCACGGAGGATCCGGGTGCACGCGGAGGGGTCGGAGAAGTTCACCGTCCCCACCGCCACGGCGCTCGCCCCGGCCGCCATGAACTCCAGGACGTCGGTGCCGGTGCGCACGCCGCCCACGCCCACGATCGGCACGTGGGGCAGCGCCTCGTGGACCCGGTAGACGCATCCGACCGCCAACGGGCGGATCGCCGGACCGGAGAGCCCGCCCATCCCCCCGGCCACGGCGGGGCGCAGCGTGCGGGTGTCCACGCTCATCCCCCGCAGGGTGTTGATCATGGTGAGCCCGTCGGCTCTGGCGCCGACGCACGCCTCGGCCAGCTTCACCACGTCCGGTACGTCGGCGGCGAGCTTGGCCAGCACCGGCAGGTCCGAGCGCGCGTGCGAACGCACCGTCTGCACGACGGCGGCGGCCTGGACCGGGTCGTCCGCGAAGTGCCGTCCGGTCGGGTCGGCGGGGTCGGGACAGGACAGGTTGACCTCGATGGCGTCCACGCCCTCGGCCTCCGAGACCCGGCGGGCCAGCTCGCCGAACTCGCCCACCCCGGATCCGGCGATCGACACGATCGCCCGACCGCCCCGGGACAACAGCCACGGCAGGTCCCGTTGGAGGAACACGTCCACCCCCGGCCCCTGGAGGCCCGTGGTGCTGAGCATCCCGCTCGGGGTCTCCGCCATGCGCGGTGCCGGGCGTCCGGCACGGGGCTCCAACATGACCGACTTGGTGGTGACGGCGCCGATCTCCGCCACGTCGAAGAACTGCGCCAGTTCGCGTCCCGACCCCGCGCACCCGGCGGCGGTGACCACCGGGTTGGGGAGTTTCAGGGAGCCCAGCCTGGTCCTGAGGTCTGCGTTCACGTGTTTTCGCTCGCTCGTGGTCGCCCGGGCGCCGAGCGCCCGGGGCCTGGGGTGACTCATCGGTGTGGTGGTGCGGTCAGGCGATGTCGCGGGTCGGCTCCACCACACGGGAGGCACCCGACCCCTTCCAACCGGGTGCGCCCAACGCGTCGAACGGGATGCTGCCGGCGTCGTCGAAGCGCACCTGCTCGCCCCGGAAGACGGGCCCGTCCACGCAGGAGCGCACCATCCTGGTGATGCCGTCCTCCCCCACCACCGGGATGACACAGGTCATGCAGATCCCGATGCCGCAGGCCATGGTCTCCTCGACCGCCACCTGCACGGGGACGCCGTGGGCGCTGCCCACCTGGGTCACGGCGCGCAGCATCGGCATGGGTCCGCAGGCGTACACCGCGTCGGACCGCGCGCTCTCGATCACCCGGCCCAGCACGTCGGTGACGCGCCCACGGGTCCCGAAGGAACCGTCGTCGGTGGTGAACTCGGCGGTCTCGGCGATGCGTCGGGCCGTGATCGCGCTGAACACGCGGTCCGCCGAGGCGGCGCCCAGGACGAAGTCCACCCGGCAGCCGCGCCGCCGCAGCGACTGGGCCAGGGGGAACAGCGGGGCGCTCCCCGACCCCCCGCCCACGAGCACGCAGTTGACCGGATCCCGGGGCAGGGGGAACGGTCGGCCCAGCGGACCCACCACGTCCAGCAGGTCGCGTGATCTTCGTTCGGCCAGCCACGCGGTCCCGCTGCCGCGCACCGCGAACAGGAACTCGACGGTGCCGCCGTAGTCGGGTTTGACGTCGTGAATGGCGAAGGGTCGGCGCAACAGGGTGCTGGAGTGGTCGCCTCCGACCGCCACCGAGACGAACTGCCCGGAGCGGAACCGTTCGGCTATACCCGGGGCGACGACGGTGATGGCGTAGTAGGCGTCCACTCTGCGTACGTTCAGCACGGGGCACCTGACCTGCACCGGTCCGTTGTCGCTCATCTGTGCTGGGTGCCTCTCTGGAC
>NZ_QOCZ01000321.1 GCF_018207095.1 Nocardiopsis sp. MG754419
CCCGGACCCCGCCGCCTGATGGTCGACGACCTCGCCGAACCCCCCGCCTGACCACCACGGACCAGGGACCCCGCACACTCGCCCGGCCCTGCCCCGCGGCCTCGTCCCGCCGCCCCGAACACCCGGCACCGCACACACCGACGGGCGGCCCGCCACCGGACCGCCCGTCGCCTCGCGCACTCGCCGCCCCTACCCGGCCGCGGCCTCGTCCCGACCACGCCGGGCCAACTCGTCGGCGCGCTCGTTGCCCTCATCACCACTGTGGCCGCGCACCCACCGCCACTCGACCTCATAGCGCGCCGCCAACGCGTCCAGGCGCTGCCACAGGTCCACGTTCTTCACCGGCTTCTTGCCGGCCGTCGTCCACCCGCGCTTCTTCCACCCGTGCACCCACGTGGTGATGCCGTCGCGCACGTAGGACGAATCGGTGTGCACCAGCACCGGTACCGGCCGGGTCAGGCTCTCCAATGCCCGGATGGCCGCCATGAGCTCCATCCGGTTGTTGGTGGTCTGCGCCTCGCCCCCGTACAACTCACGCTCGTGTTCTCCATAGCGCAGCCACACACCCCACCCTCCCGGGCCGGGGTTGCCACTGCAGGCCCCGTCGGTGTAGATGACCACGCGTTGCGTCGATGCCGCATCGACCTCGTCCCCGTTGTGCATGCCGGGCAATCTACCGCCCCCACAGGTCACGAAAAGGCCACACACCCCACTTTCAGAGCCGAACACGGAGCCAATCCACCCCAATGGCGCCCCGAAAACCCCAAAAAAAGACCACTTACAGCACCAAAGGCACCATCACACCGACCACCACCGACCGGTCTCCCACCGTCACAACCCCACCCCGCACCGTGCCCACC
>NZ_QOCZ01000322.1:0-700 GCF_018207095.1 Nocardiopsis sp. MG754419
GAGCCGGCGCACCACCACCGCGACCACCAGCGCCACCACACCCGCCCACACCCACCAGGGCACCGACACCTGCGCGAGCGGCGGCCACGACCCCCCGGGCCGCGCCCACGGCGGCCCCTGGCCCCCGGAGTGCTCCCAGGCGAAGGATCCGCGCACCCACACCAGCGCCGCCAGGCCCAACACCGCCGCCGGCAGCACGTCCCAGACCACTGCGCCCCTGCTCACACGTTCTCGCACACCTCGACCCTAGAACCCCGACCGCCGCCGCGCCTCGCCCCAGGCGCGCATCCCCCTCTACGCCCACCGACGTAGGAGCACGGCCCGCACCCGACCGATGCGCGCGACCCCCGGGCCGCGGCAACCTGGATCCATGACCACAGCAACGCTGATCAGCGCCGCCCCGCCCTGGCAGGGCGGACCGCCACCCTTCCTTCCGGGAGTGCTCATGTTCTGTCTGCTCATCCTGCTGGCCCTGGGCGCCGTGGCCTTCGTCATCGCCCGACGGCGCGGCCACGGCCCGCCCTGGGTCACGCCCCCCGCACCCGGGCCCGAGGAGTCCGCCCGCACGGTCCTGGCCGAGCGCTTCGCCCGCGGCGACATCACCGTGGAGGAGTTCATGGAGCGCGCCAGCGCCCTGAACTGGACCCCGGGCCAGGGCGGAGACCAACGCCGACCCTGACACGCACGGCGGGGCGTCCCC
>NZ_QOCZ01000322.1:727-1549 GCF_018207095.1 Nocardiopsis sp. MG754419
CCCCGCCTCGTCGTGTCCGCCTCCACCGCGCCCGACCCGCACCACGGTGTGTCCCATGCCGCCCCCACCACCGGCCCGGGCACCCCACCGAATCCTCCACAATGGCCAAAACCATCACAAAACCACCACGAAGGGTCGCGGGCTCACATGGCCATCCCCAAAGCCGAACTCCACATCCACATCGAGGGCACCCTGGAGCCCGAACTCGCCTTCCACCTCGCCGACCGCAACAACCTCACCCTCCCCTTCACCGACGTCGACCACCTCCGCGCCGCCTACGACTTCACCGACCTCCCCTCCTTCCTCGACCTCTACTACCGACTCATGGACGTCCTACGCACCGAAGCCGACTTCCACGACCTCGCCCACGCCTACCTCACCCGCGCCGCCGCCCAAGGCGTACGCCACGCCGAGATCTTCTTCGACCCCCAGGCCCACACCAACCGCGGCATCCCCCTCCACGTCGTCATCAACGGCCTCACCTCAGCCCTGCACACCGCCCGCACCGACCACGACCTGACCACCGAACTCATCCTCTGCTTCCTGCGCGACCGCCCCGTCGCCGAAGCCATGGACACCCTCGACGCCGCCCGCCCCCACCTACACCACATCACCGGCGTCGGCCTGGACTCCGCCGAGATCGGCCACCCACCCGCCGACTTCACCGACGTCTTCACCGCCGCCGCCCGACTCGGCCTGCACCGCGTCGCCCACGCCGGCGAAGAAGGCCCCGCCGACTACATCTGGCAGGCCCTGAACCACCTGGGCGTCGAACGCATCGACCACGGCATCCGCTGCCTGGACGACCCCACCCTCCTCACC
>NZ_QOCZ01000323.1 GCF_018207095.1 Nocardiopsis sp. MG754419
AGCTCGTACATCATCTGGTAGGTGAGCGTGCCCGACTTCGAGACCAGGCCGATGCGGCCCGGCTTGGCGATGTCGGCCGGGATGATGCCGGCGTTGGACCGACCCGGGGTGATCAGACCGGGACAGTTCGGGCCGATGATCCGTGTGGCACCGCCGCGGGCACGGGCATACGCCCAGAACGCGGCCGTGTCGTGGACCGGGATGCCCTCGGTGATCACCACCGCGAGACCGATCTCGGCGTCGATCGCCTCGATCACGGCGTCCTTGGCGAATCTCGGCGGAACGAAGATCACCGTCACATCGGCCCCGGTGATGTCCCTACCCTCGGCCACCGAACCGAACACCGGGACCTCGGTACCGTCGAAGTCGACGGACTGTCCGGCCTTGCGCGGGTTCACGCCACCGACGATGTCGGTGCCGGACGCGAGCATGCGGCGGGTGTGCTTGGTGCCCTCAGAGCCGGTCATGCCCTGGACCAGCACCTTGCTGTCCTTGTTCAGGAAGATGGCCATGGTTCTCCTCGTTTCCTGTCGAAGCCGCGCGGGTCAGCACTGTGCGGCGAGTTCGGCGGCCTGGGCGGCGGCGTCGTCCATCGTGTCGACCCGACGCACGGCCGGGTGGGCACGCTCGTCGAGGATCTGGCGGCCCGGCTCGGCGTTGTTGCCGTCCAGACGCACGACCAGCGGCTTGCCGACGTCGTCGCCGCGCCGCTCCAGCAGTTCCAGAGCCTGGACGATGCCGTTGGCGACCGCGTCGCAGGCGGTGATGCCGCCGAAGACGTTGACGAAGACGCTCTTGACGGCCGGGT
>NZ_QOCZ01000324.1 GCF_018207095.1 Nocardiopsis sp. MG754419
GCCGTGGTGTCCGTGGGGCGGGGGCTGGTTCATCTGTGTGCTTCCTCGGGGCTGCCGGTCACCGATGGTCCTCGCGCCATCGGTGACCGGTAGGACGCGTCCGGGCCGGTCCTTGTTGCGGGAATCGGACCGCGAAAGTCGCCCACCGGGCGTGGCGGTGGGGTCAGGCCCGTCCCCCGTTCCGACGCGCCCGCTCCGCCACGCGGCTCGGATAGGTTCCCCGCAGGATGCCGACCGTGATGATCATCACGAACATCCCCAGGACCCCCAGGGCGAAACCGCCGAACAGGGTCAGGGCCGTGGTGAGCCCCCTGCGGTCGGCCTCCTGTGCGGTGCGCGTCTCGGCGACCACGAACGACACGTCCGAGGAGCCGCGACAGGTCAGGGTGTAGCTCCCCGGCGTGTCGACCTCCAGTGCGTACTCCAGGCGCCACCCGTCCCAGCCGTGGTTGACCTCCCGTTCGGCGAACCATGCGGTGCCGGGTCCGTCCATCGAACAGGCCGCGCCATCGGCCTCCGTCGGTCGGATGTACAGGCCCACGGAGTCGAGGTCGGTGGTGGTCAGGTCCACCGTGCTCGACCCGGTCCCCTGGACCTGCCCGGAGAGGAACTCGGGAGGGGGGTAGGACCGGAAGGCGTTCATGCCGGTCAGGGTCAGGAGCAGCAGGCCGATGCCCACGACGGTCGGGGGGATCAGTAAGGCGACCGCGAACCACCGGCGGCGGGGGCGGAGGTCCTTGGAGGCCATCCGGGGCGGCACGGGGGACATCGGTGGTCCGGGCGCGGCATGCCACAT
>NZ_QOCZ01000325.1 GCF_018207095.1 Nocardiopsis sp. MG754419
CCTTTCTAAGGAGCACTTCTTACCGAGTCCTTCGGGACGAGGTCAGAGGCCACTACGTCGGCAAACGTTCGACGGTGGTTGCTCATGGGTGGAACGTTGATTATTCGGCACACTCGGCCTGCTCGGGTTCGCAAGTACTGCTTCGGCGTGGAAAGCGAATGAGAGAGGCGAGTGTGTCGGGCACGCTGTTGGGTGTCTGAGGGTGCGAGCGTTGCTCGTCCTTCGGGTTGCCGGCCCCGGTGAAGCACTGACGTAGTTGGTGTGTGACGGGTGGTTGGTCGTTGTTTGAGAACTGCACAGTGGACGCGAGCATCTGTGGCCAAGTTTTTAAGGGCGCACGGTGGATGCCTTGGCACCAGGAACCGATGAAGGACGTGGGAGGCCACGATAGTCCCCGGGGAGTCGTCAACCAGGCTTTGATCCGGGGGTTTCCGAATGGGGAAACCCGGCAGTCGTCATGGGCTGTCACCCATACCTGAACACATAGGGTATGCGGAGGGAACGCGGGGAAGTGAAACATCTCAGTACCCGCAGGAAGAGAAAACAACCGTGATTCCGGGAGTAGTGGCGAGCGAAACCGGATGAGGCCAAACCGTATGCGTGTGAGACCCGGCAGGGGTTGCGTATACGGGGTTGTGGGATCTCTCTTCCACGGTCTGCCGGCCGTGGGACGAGTCAGAAACCGTTGATGTAGGCGAAGGACATGCGAAAGGTCCGGCGTAGAGGGTAAGACCCCCGTAGTCGAAACGTCAGCGGCTCGTTTGAGAGACACCCAAGTAGCACGGGGCC
>NZ_QOCZ01000326.1 GCF_018207095.1 Nocardiopsis sp. MG754419
AGCTCGTACATCATCTGGTAGGTGAGCGTGCCCGACTTCGAGACCAGGCCGATGCGGCCCGGCTTGGCGATGTCGGCCGGGATGATGCCGGCGTTGGACTGACCCGGGGTGATCAGACCGGGACAGTTCGGGCCGACGATGCGGGTCTTGTTGCCCTTGGAACCGGCGTAGGCCCAGAACGCGGCCGTGTCGTGGACCGGGATGCCCTCGGTGATCACGACGGCCAGACCGATCTCGGCGTCGATCGCCTCGATGACGGCGTCCTTGGAGAACTTCGGCGGAACGAAGATCACCGTGACGTCGGCGCCGGTGGCGGCCATGCCGTCGGCGACGGAGCCGAAGACGGGCACCTCGGTGCCGTCGAAGTCGACGGACTGTCCGGCCTTGCGCGGGTTCACGCCACCGACGATGTTGGTGCCGGACGCGAGCATGCGGCGGGTGTGCTTGGTGCCCTCAGAGCCGGTCATGCCCTGGACCAGCACCTTGCTGTCCTTGTTCAGGAAGATAGCCATGGTGTGTTCAGTCCCCTACTTCGCCGCGAGCTCGGCGGCCTGAGCGGCGGCGCCGTCCATCGTGTCGACCCGACGCACGGCCGGGTGGGCACGCTCGTCGAGGATCTGGCGGCCCAGTTCGGCGTTGTTGCCGTCCAGACGCACGACCAGCGGCTTGCTGACGTCGTCGCCGCGCTGCTCCAGCAGTTCCAGAGCCTGGACGATGCCGTTGGCGACCGCGTCGCAGGCGGTGATGCCGCCGAAGACGTTGACGAAGACGCTCTTGACGGCCGGGT
>NZ_QOCZ01000327.1 GCF_018207095.1 Nocardiopsis sp. MG754419
CTAGGGCCTGTTTTTTGAACGGGTCAGGTCGCGGAGCCAGATCCGTATCGAGGCGACCTGCACGGTCCCGTCGAAGATCGCAGCCCGCTTGTCGTAGCGGGTCGCGACCGCCCGGTTCTGTTTGAGCAGGTTGATCGCTCGCTCCACGGTGTTGCGGTCGCGGTAGGCCACCCGGTCGAAAGCCGGGGGCCTGCCGCCCACCGACCCCTGACGTCGGCGGTGTTGACGCTGGTCGCGGGGTTGAGCGATGGTCGCTTTGATCCTGCGGCGCCTCAAGTGCTCCCGGTTGGCCCGGCTGGAGTAGGCCTTATCGCCCAGGAGCCGGTCGGGTCGGGTGCGCGGCCTTCCGGTGCTGCGCGCCAGCCGAAGAGCGCCCATCAAGGGCTCGAACATGAGGCTGTCCCCGCGCTGGCCTGGAGTCGTGGCCAGTACCAAGGGACGCCTGCGCTGATCGGCGAGCAGGTGGATCTTGGTGGTCAGTCCGCCCCTGGAGCGTCCCAACGCTTCGACACCGTCCGGTTCGTGCCGGACTGTGTCCCCTTTTTCGCGGCTCCGGCGGCGTGCTGATGGGCCCGCACAGTGGTGGAGTCGATGCTCGCGATGAGTTCTTCGCCGCTGTTGGCGTCGATGCGAAGCCGGTCGGCGATCCTTTGCCAGGTGCCGCCTGGGGACCAGCGGCGGTGGCGTCCGGCTGCGGTCTCCCAGGGGCCGTAGCGCTCGGGCAGGTCTCGCCAGGGGATCCCGGTGCGGGAACGGAAGAGGATCGCATTGATGATCTTGCGGTG
>NZ_QOCZ01000328.1 GCF_018207095.1 Nocardiopsis sp. MG754419
TGGAGTCTTTCCTCTTGAGACCGCTCCCCTTGCGCTCGGTCGTGGCCACAACGGCCGCCGCGACTCTGACCCTCGGCCTGCTCTCAGCCCCACCCGCCTGGGCCGAGACCGACCCGCACTCGCCCGCAGAGCGCACCGTTCCGGTCCCCGAGACCTGGGAGCCGGGCGAGGTCAACACCGACCCCGTCGGTGAGGACCCGCCCGACCAGGCATGGCAACCCCGAACCGGCGAACAGGACGACGGCGCGCGCAGCCCTGATCTGTCCTGCTCCACGGGTGGGGAGAACCTCGGTCTCGCCGAGTGGTATCCGATGCAGCGCCACCAGATCAGCGACCGCCTGGACGTGGACATCAACTTGGAGAGCGGCAACGCCGTGATCCGCCACCGCGACCTGACCGTGGCCGGCACCGGGTTGGACCTGGCCCTGAACAGCGTCTACAACTCCCGCGATCTGAACCTCAAGTGGAAGCAGTCCGCGGGCCGTGACATCGGGCTGAAGTTCGAGTCCGACCGGGTGGCCTTCCACGGACCCACCGGCTCGTGCGATGAGTTCACCGAGAACGAGAACGGCGGATGGGACGCCCCCTCGGGGTTGAACGCCACCCTGACCGAGCTGGACAACGGCCACTGGGCGCTGACCTACACCCGCGGGGAGTTCGAGGACCAGGTCTGGCACTTCAACGCCAACGGGTGGGCCATCACCCACGCCGACCGCAACGGCAACACCAACGACCTGCGCTACACCACCGGCGGCGACCTGGCGGCCATCACCGAC
>NZ_QOCZ01000329.1 GCF_018207095.1 Nocardiopsis sp. MG754419
CCCCGGCGCACCCCCACCCGCCGCGAGCGCCGCGTCATCAAACTCCGCCACACCCGCCGCTGGGGACCCGCCCGCATCGCCGGCCACCTGGGCATGTACCCCTCGACCGTGCACCGCATCCTGACCCGCCACCGCATGCCCCGCCTGAACCATCTGGACCGGGCCACCGGGCGCACCGTCCGCCGCTACGAGCGCTCCCGGCCCGGCGAGCTGGTGCACGTGGACATCAAGAAACTCGGCAACATCCCCGACGGAGGCGGCCACAAGGCACTGGGCCGGGCCCAAGGACGCAAGAACCGCTCCAAGGCCGGATACGCCTACCTTCACAACGCCGTGGACGACCACTCCCGCCTGGCCTACTCAGAGATCCTGGCCAATGAGAAGAAGGAGACCGCGGCCGGGTTCTGGAAGCGAGCCCAGGTCTACTTCGCCTCGGTGGGCATCACGGTGGAGCGGGTGCTGACCGACAACGGGGCCTGCTACAAGTCCCACGCCTGGCTTGATGCCCTGGCCAAGACCGGGATCAAGCACAAGCGCACCCGCCCCTACCGGCCCCAGACCAACGGCAAGGTCGAACGGTTCAACCGGACCCTGGCCCAGGAATGGGCCTACGCCCGCCCCTACCGGTCCGAGTCCCAAAGGCGGGAGGCGTTCATCGGGTGGTTGCACCACTACAATCACCACCGGTTCCACACCGCGATCAGCGGCCCTCCCGCCTCCCGCGTACCTAACCTTTCAGGTCAGTACACCTAG
>NZ_QOCZ01000330.1 GCF_018207095.1 Nocardiopsis sp. MG754419
CAACGCCACCACCATCTCGGGACCCCGAGGCAGGTACACCCCCACCAACCGCCCCGGAAGCACACCCTCACCCACCAGGTACCGGGCCAACCGGTTCGCGCGAGCATTCAACTCCCCATAGGAGACCCGATCACCCCCGAACACCAACGCCACGGCATCCGGCACAGACGCCGCACACTCCTCGAACACCCGGTGCAGGGTGCGATCCGCGACGAGCTCGGTGCCCGCGCCGCCGAAGTCCACCAGGACTCGTTGCCGCTCCTGGGCGGAGAGGACGTCGATCCGTCCCGCCCGTACCCGAGGCTCCGCGGCCACGGCGGTCAGCACCCGCTCCAACCGGGCCACCAGCGCCTCCGCCGTGTCACGGTCGAACAGGTCGACCGCGTACTCCAGGGTCCCCCGGATCCCCCCGGGCCCACCGTCGACGTCGACGCGCTCGCCGAGGTCGAGGGTGAGGTCGAACTTGGACGTGCCCATGGAACGGAGCTCCATCGCGACGTCCAGACCCGGTAGGTCCGGAACCGCCCCGGCGTTGTTCTGGAGCACGAGCATGACCTGGAACAGCGGGTGGTGCGCCGACGACCGGGTGGGGGCCAGTGCTTCCACCACACGGTCGAAGGGCACGTCACGGTGGTCGAAGGCCGCCAGATCGGCCTCACGCACCCGAGCCAACAACTCCACGAACGTCGGATCCCCCGACACATCCGTACGC
>NZ_QOCZ01000034.1 GCF_018207095.1 Nocardiopsis sp. MG754419
CCCCCACACCTGGTGGAGCCGACCCCAGCGCCCTCCCGCCCCTTCGGGCGGTCCGGCTCACCCCGCCCCGTCGATGCGCCGGAGCAGGTCGGCCACCGGTCCCAGGGTGAACATGCCGCCGGCGGCCCCGGCGTGCTCTCCGAGCGCGGGTGTCAGGGCGGCGCGCGCCCGCCGCAGCGCCGGCCGGTGCCCCAGCGCCAGCGCGGCGTGGGCCACCAGGGCCCAGTGGGCCTCCATCACCAGTCCCGGAGCCGGGTCCTGGACCCGGTCCAGGGCACGGGAGGCCTCGTCCGGCCGGTCCAGGGACAGCAGTCGCAGGGGCGCGACCCAGGGGGCGTGGGGTCCCCAGTCGGTGTCGGGCTCCTCCCGCCAGGGCGATCCGTGGCGCAGGCGCAGGCTCAGCAGCGCCAGTGGCAATAGTCCCTGAGCGAGACCGGGCATCCCGGCCGGGATGGTGCGGTCGGCCGCGGCCCGGTAGGCCTCGGCCACCTCCGCCGGCGCCCGGCCGGTCAGGTCCAGGCGCAGCGCCCGGTACCAGGTGGTGAAGACCTCCACCAGGGGGCGTTCGTGGCGACGGGCCAGCCGTGCGACGGCGTCGGCGTGGTGGTCGGCGCGGTCGGTGTCGCCCACCGCCGCACCGGTCTGGACACCGATGAGGTGTCCCAGGATCTCGAAGGTGTCCAGACCCTGCCGTGCGGACAGCTCCACGAGTTCGGTGCCGATCCGGCCCCGTTCGTCGGCCAGTCCGGTGCGGTGGAAGGTCTGCATCCATCGGCCGTTGAGGGCGAACGCGAGCAGGGTGGGATCGCCCAGCCCACGGGCCAGGTGTTCGGCCTCCAGGGCGGCCAGGCGGGGGCGTTCCGAGCGGTCGCCCCGTGATTCGAGGGCGACGGTCGACAGCAGGCGTGCGCGCAGGGCGTGGTGCCCCTGGTGTCCGAGCGCGGTGAGGGTCTCCTCGGCCGCGGCGACCACCCGGGCGGCCTGTGCCGGGTCGTCGGAGTGTGTCCAGTTGGCGGGCACGTCGTAGGCGCCGATGACGCGGGCGGTGAGGTCGGGGTCGCCGAGTGCGCGCGCGGCGTCGACGGCCTCCATGCGGTGGGTGCGGGCCCTGGTCAGTCCCTCGGGTCCGGTGACGGCCAGGGCGCGCAGCAGACCCACGGTGGACTCCAGGCGGGCTCGGGGGCCGGGGCCGCTGCGGTAGGCGTCGGCGGTGCTGTGCCAGAGCCGGTCGACCGTGGCGGTGGGCGCCTCCACATGGTCGGCCTGGTGGAGAATGTCGTGTTCCAGGCGGCGCAGGGACGGCCCCGGGTCCAGGCCCAACCGGTCCGCGAGCAGGGTGCGGGCCCGACGCAGCACGTCCAGGGCCTCCCCCTGGCGTCCGGCGCGGTACAGGGCCAGTGCCAGGGTGTGCCAGGCCTCTTCGCGCCAGGGGTGGTCGGTCACATGGGCGTCGAGGTCGGCGATGACCCGCCCGGTGTCCCCCGTGGCCAGGTGTGCCCTGGCCCGTGCCTCCACGGCGCCCAGACGTCGCTCGCCCAGGCGGGCACGTTCGGCGCGGGCCCAGGTCGTGTGGGCGACGTCGGTGTAGGCCGGGCCGCGCCACAGGTCCAGCGCCTCGTCCAGCAGCGCGGCGGACCGGGCCGGATCGGTGTCGATCGACGACGCGGCGGCGGTGAGGGCGTCCTCGAACTCCCGGGCGTCCACGGTGTGCGTGCGCAAGGCGTATCCGGTGCCCTGGGTGAGAAGGATCCGGGGCGTGGTCCGGGGCGCGCGGTCGGGTTCCAGCGCCCGGCGCAGCGCCGCCACGAAGGTGCGCACGGCCGCGACCGCGCCCGCGGGCGGAACGTCGTCCTCCCACAGATCGTCGACGAGCACCCGGACGGGGACCACGCGGCCCTGGGCGAGGATCAGCCGGGCCAGTACCGCGCGGTGGCGCGGGCCCTTCAAGGGCAGGGGTCGACCCCGTGCGTCCCAGGCCTGCACGGGCCCGAGCACCCCGAATCGCACCGTCACCGACTCACTCCCCCTCTTTCCCCGCACGGACGCGGTCACCGTACCGCGTGCTCATCGCCTGCTCATCGAGGGCGCCCATGCTGGTCGCACGGATCTCACCGACGAGAGGAAGCATCCGGATGAGTATCGAGTTCCCCGGGTTCGAACACCGACGCGTGCCGGTGGCCGACGGGGTGTCGCTGAACGTGGCCGTGGGCGGGTCCGGGCCGGCCGTGGTGCTGTTGCACGGTTTCCCCCAGACGCACCTGATGTGGCGGCACGTGGCCGCCGACCTGGCGGTCGACCACACCGTCATCTGCCCGGACCTTCGCGGATACGGCGACAGCGACCGCCCCGTGGCGGAGGAGGACCACACCTACGCCAAGCGGACGATGGCCGCCGACGTGGTGGCCCTGGCCCGGACGCTGGGGCACGAACGGTTCGCGCTGGCCGGACACGACCGCGGAGCGCTGGTGGCGATCCGCGCCGGGTTGGACCACCCCGGGGCCATCACCCACCTGGCCGTGCTGGACGTGCTGCCGGTGCCGGAGATGTGGGAGGCGCTGCGGGGCGTCCACGGGGCGGTGGGGTTCCACCTGTACCTGATGGCCCAGCCGCCCGGGCTCCCCGAACAGATGATCGAGGCCGCGCCCGACGCGTTCTTCGGGCACTTCCTCGACGTGTGGACCACCGACCCGGAGGCGATCCCGGAGCCGGTGCGCCGGGTGTACCTGGACGCCTGCCGGAACGCGGTGCCCTCCATCGTGGCCGACTACCGTGCCTCGGCCGGGATCGACCTGGAACACGATCTGGCCGCCCGCACGGCCGGGGACCGACTGACCATGCCGGTGACCGTGCTGCAGCAGGACTGGGGCGCCGCACTGGGCTACGACGCCCGCGGGTTGTGGAGCGGATGGGCCGAGGACCTGCGCCACGCCACGGTGACCTGTGGGCACTTCATGGCGGAGGAGGACCCCGGTCTGGTCGTCAAGGAGCTGCGCGCCCTGCTGGCGCGCTGACCGACCCCCGCGGTACCGGCCGGGCCGGCGCGGTCGGGGCGGTCGGGGCGCCCCGGCCGGGTCAGGCCTGGTCGCGCCGCACCCCGCGCCGGTCCACCGGGACGATCATCGGGGTGTGCGTCTCGGGGTCGTCGATGACGCGCACCGGCAGCCCGAACACCTTCTCCACCAGATCCGCGGTGACCACGGTCGCCGGTTCGCCCTCGGCGACGATCGCCCCGTCCTTCATGACGATCAGGTGGGTGGCGTACCGGCAGGCGTGGTTGAGGTCGTGCAGGACGGCGACCAGGGTGTGGCCCTGCTCGGCGTGCAGGTCCGCGCACAGGTCCAGCATGTCCATCTGGTGGGCGATGTCCAGGTAGGTGGTGGGCTCGTCCAGGAGCAACAGGGGGGTCTGCTGGGCCAGCACCATCGCCAGCCACACGCGTTGGCGCTGGCCTCCGGAGAGTTCGTCGACCGACCGGTCGGCCAGCACGCTCACGCCGGTGGACTCCATCGCCTGGGCGACCACCGCCTCGTCCTGGGCCGACCACTGGCGCAGGAAGCTCTGGTGCGGGAAGCGACCGCGGGCCACCAGGTCGGCCACGCCGATGCCGTCGGGGGCGATGGAGGTCTGCGGCAGCAGCCCCAGGCGGCGGGCCACCTCCTTGGCCGGGTAGGAGTTGATCACCTGCCCGTCCAACAGCACGTTGCCCTCGGAGGGCTTGAGCGTGCGCGACAGGGCGCGCAGCAGCGTCGACTTGCCACAGGCGTTGGGGCCCACGATGACGGTGAAGGAGTTGTCGGGGATGGTGACGGCCAACGCGCGCGAGATGACGCGTTGGTCATAGGCGAGGGTCAGGTCGCGGCCGGTGAGGCGGGCGTCGTCGTTCATCGTCGCTCTTTCGGGTGCGGGACGGGGTCGTGAGGGTGCGGTCTCAGGCGCGGCCGCCGCGCCACTCGGTGTACAGCAACCAGATGAGGTAGCTGCCGCCGATGACGGCGGTGACCACGCCCACCGGGAGCTGGGTGGGGGCCAGGGCGCGCATGGCGACCAGGTCGGCCAGCACCAGCAGGGTGGCGCCCATGAGCGCGGAGCCGATGAGGGTGGTGCCGCCGGTGCGCATCAGGCGGCGGGCCAGCTGGGGCGCGGCCAGGGCCACGAACCCGACGGGGCCGGCCACGGCGATGGCCGCGCCGGTCAGGGCGCTGGCCGCGGCCAGGGCGATGATCTGGGTGGACCGGGTGTTCACGCCCAGCCCGCGGGCGATGTCCTCGCCCGACTCCATGAAGCGCAGGCGTCGGCCCACGGCGAACAGCACGGGGGCGAGCAGCGCGAAACCGATCCACACCGCGGCGACCTCGCCCCAGCCGCGTCCGTTGAGACTGCCGATCATCCAGATCTGGGCGCCCAGGGCGTCGGTGAGGTCGGCGCGGGTCATGAGGTAGTCGCGGACCGAGGCGAGCATGGCCGAGACACCGATGCCGACGAGCACCAACCGGTAGCCCTGGACGCCGTTCTTCATGGCCAGGAGGTAGACGACGGCGGCCGTGACGAGACCGCCGGCGATGGCGCCCAGGGAGATCACGACACTGCTCGCGCCCAGGACGAGGATGGCGAAGACCGCGCCGGTGGCGGCGCCCGAGGTGAACCCGATGATGTCGGGGCTGCCCAGGGCGTTGCGGGACAGGCTCTGGAAGACGGCGCCGGCGATGCCCAGGGCCGCGCCCACGCCGATGGCGGTCAGGGCGCGGGGCAGGCGCACGCCCTGCACGAAGAACACGTCCAGGCGTTCTCCGAAACCGAACAGGGCGCCGGGGACCGCCGCGAAGGGGATCTCGTAGTCGCCGACGGTGACCGAGACCGCCAGGGTCACCAGACTCACCGCGGCCAGGACGAGGCAGGTGAGCAGGGTGCGCGGGTGCAGCAGGAACGACAGGCGTTCATCGCGGCTGCGCCAGGCCACGGTGCCCCGGGGGCGGAGCCGGGTGCCGTCGGTGGGGCGGGGTGGTGCCAGGGTCTCGTTCACAGCTGCGCCATCTTTCTACTGCGGACCAGGGCGATGAACAGGGGTGCGCCGACGAGGGCGGTGATGATGCCGACCTCCAGCTCGGAGCCGGGCAGGACCACACGTCCGACGGTGTCGGCGGCGGTGAGCAGGATCGCTCCCAGGACGGCGGAGTAGGGCAGCAGCCAACGTTGGTCGGGGCCGGTGATGACCCGGGCTGCGTGCGGGATGATGAGGCCGACGAACCAGATCGGTCCCGCGGCGGCGGTGGCGGCCCCGCACAACAAGATGACGGCCACGGCGGTCCCGGCGCGGATCAGGGGGATGCGGGCGCCCAGGGTGGCGGCCAGGTCGTCGCCCAGGGCGACGGTGTTGAGGGAGGGCCCCAGGGCCAGGGTGAGCAGGATGCCCAGGACGAGGAAGGGGGCGACCTGCCAGAACAGGTCGAGGTCGCGCCCGGTGAGGGAGCCCACCTGCCAGAAGCGGATCCGGTCGAACACGAAGTCGTTGAGCACGATGACGCCGTAGATCAGCCCCTGGAGGACGGCGCCCAGGGCGGTGCCGGCCAGGGCCAGACGGACGGGGGTGGCGCTGGCGCGGCCCCGGGACCCCAGGGCGTAGACGGCCACGGCCGCGACGGCGGCGCCGATGAAGGCGGGCCACACCAGGGCGGAACCGCCCAGTCCGAACAGGAACACGGCGATGACGACAGCGGCGGCGGCCCCGGAGTTGATGCCGAGGATGCCGGGTTCGGCCAGAGGGTTGCGGGTGAGGGCCTGCATGAGCGCGCCCGCCAGACCGAGGGCGGCGCCCACGAAAATCCCGATGATCGTGCGGGGCACGCGCAGGGTGAGGATGACGTCGTGGTCGTAGGTGCCGTCGTAGTCGGTGAGGGCGGCCCAGACGTCCGCGGCGGGAATGGGCTTGGCTCCCACGGTGACGCTGAGCAGAGCACAGACGGCCAGGGCTCCCAGGGCGACGATCAGACCGATGGGGCGGATGATGCGTCGGGTGAGGGCGGGGCGCGTTGGTGTGGGCGCGCGCAGGACCACGGCTTCCCCGTTCTGATGCTGGTGCGGATGGTGAATGTGGGGGTGATGACGCCGGTGGTGTCGACGTCGCATCGTACGGCACCGGAGGAAACCGGACGAACACCACCAGCACAGGTTAGCCTTACCTACGTCATGCTCGCACGAAAGGGTCCCCGAACGATGCCCCACACGCGCTCACTGTCGACCGCCCTCGCCCTCCCCCTGGTCGGGGTCCTCACGTTGACCGGGTGCGGACCCGGCCCGCGGGAACCCGGCGCCGACGGTCCGGACGCCGGGCCGAGCCGCACCGTGCGGGCCGCCAACGGCGAGGTGGAGATCCCCGACGCCCCCGAACGGATCGCGGTGCTGTGGCGGCCCACGCTGGCCGCCGTCACCCTGCTGGGGCGGGACGTGGTGGGCACCATGGGCACGCCCGGCACCGCCGACCAGGGGTTGGCGCCGTTCCTACCCGAGGACGTCGACGGCGGCGCGTTGACCCTGGTCACCAACTCCCCCGTGGAGGACGACGTCAACATCGAGGAGTTGGCCACGGCCGAGCCGGACCTCATCATCGGTGTGGACACCCAGGTGGGTGCGCAGACCGCGATGCTGGACTCCCTGGAGGCGATCGCCCCCACCGTCCTGTTGGAGTGGGAGGGCACCGGTTCCTGGCGCGGGCACCTGGAGGAGGTCGCCGACGTCCTGGCCGCCCCCGAGGCCGCCGAGGAGGCGTTGGAGGACTACGACACCGCCGTCGCCCAGGCCCGCGCCCGGATCGAGGAGGCCGGAGTGGACCCCGCCGGCACGGAGGTGTCCCTGGTGCGGTTGCAGGACGCCAACGAGATCCGACTGGAGACCCCCGCGTCCTTCCCCGGGCAGATCATCGACGACCTGGGCTTCGCACGCCCCGACACCCAGGTGGAGTCGGACGGGGACACCGACTTCATCCCGCACAGCTACGAGAACCTGGAGCAGGGCGACGGCGACGTCCTGTTCGTCATGGCCGGTTCCGGCTTCCCCGAGGCCCCGGTCACCTTCACCGACGGCGTGTGGTCCAACCTGGACGCCGTCCGGGACGAGCGGGTCTACCGGGTGGACCACGACGTCTGGGGCGCCGCCAACCACCACGGCGCGCACCGCATCATCGACGACGTCACCGCCGCCCTGACCGGACAGGCGGACCCGGCGGTGTAGACGCCCCGCACGGACGGGGGCGCCGTGACACACCACGGCGTCACCCGCCCGCCCAGGTCAGGGTCTTCTCGTAGCGGGTGACCGGGTGCCATCCCAGGTGGGCGGGGAAGGTGACCTCGCCGCGCGGGCGGTACCCGAGACGTTCGTAGTAGGCGCGCAGACCCTGACCGGCGCTCACACAGTCCAGGCGCACCAGGCCGCGACCGGCGTCGGTGGCCGTGTGCTCGACCCAGGCCAGCAGTCGCTCGCCCAGGCCACGGCCGGTGGCCCCACGATCCACCATGAGCCCGTGCACGTAGTACGCGGGCACCGGCCCCGGGTCGGGCCACACCTGCGGGTCCTCCTCCAAGACCCGGACGGCCGCCACCGGCGCGCCGTCCTGGACCAGCCACCATTCACCCCGCTCGATCTGGGACCTGACCTGCTCGGGTGCGACCTCGCCGGGTGCCCACTGCTCGATCCCCCGGCGTCGCTGCCACCGGGCACAGGAGTCCCTCAGGCGGACCAGGTCCGCCGCATGGTGCGCGCGGGCGCGGGTCGGTCTCACGTGGTCCTGCACCATGGGGCCCTTCCGATTGGGTGTGCGCGCACGCGCCGTGTCACCGGGGCGAGCGTCGCGAGGACGTGCGAGCAGGACTATCACGGACGGCCCTCGCCCAGCGGCCCCCGCCCCACGCCACCGAGAGTCGAAGGGCCCCTGGCGTGGGTCACGGGGACGCCGGTCCTGCGCCGCGGACTCAGCCGAACACGTCCCAGGCCATGCGGACCAGCAGGCCGAGCACCACGACGAGCAGGACGGCTCGAATGAAACCGGTGCCCCGTTGCAGCGCCATCCGTGCGCCGATCTGCGCACCGATGATGGTGCACACCGCGAGCCCCAGCCCCAGCAGCCAGTCGATGTGCCCGCCGATGGCGAAGACCACCAGGGCGCCGAGGTTGGTGCACACGTTGACGATCTTGGCCGAGGCCGAGGCGTGCAGAAAGTCCATGCCCAACACCGCGGTGAAGGCGATGATGAGGAACACGCCGGTTCCGGGGCCGATGAGACCGTCGTAGAAGCTCACCCCCAGGCCGGCCAGCGCGAGGACCGCCAGGATCCGGTTGCGGGTGCGCAGGGACCGGTCGGGCGAGGTGCCCATGGCGGGCCGGAAGACCACCAACAGCGCCACCCCGGCCAGGACGGCCATGATGATGGGTTTGAGGACGTCGGCGGTCAGGGCGGTGGCCATGGCCGCGCCCAGCCCCGAACCGATCAGGGCCAGACCGGCGGTGGGCAGGACGACACGCTGGTCGAGTCGCACCCTGCGGGCGTAGGCGATGGCGGCGGAGACGGTACCGAAGACGGCACCGAGCTTGTTGGTGCCCAGCAGGGTGGCCAACGGTGCGTTGGGGGCGGCGACCATCAGGGCGGGGAGCAGGAGCAGGCCTCCTCCGCCGACGACGGCGTCGACCCATCCCGCGGCGACGGCGGCCAGCAACAGCAGGCCCAGGATCTCGGGGTCCATCACCGGACCTGCGCAACTGGAGAGGGGATCATGGGCTCTATTTCCGTACGGGGATCGGGACGCGAGCCAATCTAGCCGGCCCCGACGAGCACGCTGTCAGGGGACCGGTGCAGTGATCCCCTTACACGAAGCGCCCCTCTCCCCCGATGCGCCGCCTCAGCGGCCGAACCGTGGTCCATGGAGCTCCGGACACGCCGCACGACTGTCGGACGTCTCACATCGGTGGCGCACGAGGGGCGGGGGCGATGTGGTCGAGGCCTGAAGTGAGTGCGTGTGCTTGTGGCACACGGAACCGCCACCTTGACAACGTAGATCTCAATAGGAACCGAAGAGAAGCGGTGGCGTTCGGGTCGGGGAACGCCACCGCCGTCCGGTGGTGGCCCGTCTCCCGGGCCCCAGGTCTCTAGAAGTCCGCGGCCGCGAACCACTCCCGGGCCCGCTCCACCGTCTCGGGCGGAAGCCCGTGCCCCCCGGGGTGTTCCTCGACGCGCACGTCCGCACCCCGCTCCCCCAGCTGCGCGGCCAGCAGTCGCGCCTGGTCGATGGTGGTGATCGGGTCGACCGCGCCGTTGCCCAGGAACACCCGGGTCCCCGACAGGTCGACGCGGTCGGGCTCGCGCCCTTGGAGCGGGGCGCCGCCGGCGAACAGCGCCGCGCCCGCCACCACACCGGGGTGGAGCAGGACCAGGCCGGCGCCCGTGTTGGCACCGTTGGAGAAACCGCTCACCACGATCCGCTCCGGGTCCAGGTCGTAGGCGACCGTGGCGGCCTTGACGAAGTCGGCCAGTTCGGCGGTGCGCGCGATGAGGTCCTCCACGTCGAAGACGCCCTCGCGCAGGCGACGGAACCAGCGGTTCGACCCGTTCTCGTCGACCTTGCCGCGCGGCGACAGCAACGCCGCGCCCGGAGCCAGGATCCGACCCAGTGGCACCAGGTCGTGTTCGTCGGCGCCGGTGCCGTGCAGCAGCAACAGCGTGGGCGCGTCCGGCTCGGTGGCCGGCTCGAAGACGTGGACGAAGTCGGTCACGGCGGTCACCGGGACACCTCCAGGTGGGGCAGGCTCGCGGCGATCTGGTCCTGGCGCGGCTGCAGCCACGGCGGGAGCTTCAACGAGCGGCCCAGCTCCAGCAGGGGTTCGTCGTAGTCGAAGCCGGGGCCGTCGGTGGCGATCTCCAGCAGGACCCCGCCGGGTTCACGGAAGTAGATCGAGGTGAAGTAGCTGCGGTCACGGATCTCGGTGACCCCCACCCCGTCGTCGGCCAGCCGCTGACGCCAGGCGTCCTGGACGGCGGTGTCGGGGGCGCGGTAGGCGACGTGGTGGACGGTGCCGGCGGCGACCACACCGCGCTCGGCACCGGGGTCGGCGACCACGTCGACGATGGTGCCCACGCCGTCGCCGGAGTCGTTGGTGTGGAAGCGCATCCGGCCCGCCTCCTCACTGTGCAGGTGGAAGCCCAACTGTCCGCCGAGCATCTGCGCCGTTCCGTCGGCGTCCTGCTCGGTGAGGGTGACGGCGCGGATGCCGCGGATGGCGCGGTCGGTGGGGACCACTCCCCCGTCCCAGGGGTCGGTGTCGTGGTGGTCGGCGCCGGCGGCCAGTTCGATGAGCAGACCATCGGGGTCGCGCAGGCTCAGGACGTCCTCCTCGGCGCGCTCGACGGGGCGGGTGAAGGGGATGTCGAGGGTGGACAGATGGTCGGCCCACCAGCCCAGGGAGCCCTGGGGAACGGAGAAGGTCGTGGTGGTGGCCTGCCCCGCGCCGATCCTGCCCTTGGGCGCGTCCGGCCAGGGGAAGAAGGTCATGATGGTGCCGGGGTTGCCCGCGCGGTCACCGTAGTACAGGTGGTAGGTGTCCGGGGAGTCGAAGTTGACGGTCCGCTTGACCAGACGCATCCCCAGGACGTTGAGGTAGAAGTCGGCGTTGGCCTGGGGGTCGGTCGCGATGGCGGTCACGTGGTGGATCCCCGAAGGGCGCACGTCCATGGGTCCTCATCCTCTCCTGGAGCACTCGGTCGAACGCTCCAACAAGTTGAATCTTAAACTAATTTCCGCCACTTGTCCTCCACCCCGACCCGGAACGGGGCCCGGATCGGACCCCACACCCTCGGAACCGCTCCCTGCGTCGGCCCAAGGATCGAACGATACGCACGAGAAATCTCCGATTCCACACTCATCGGCCCGCTAACCCTCAAGAGATCCGAGCGTCAAAACCGGAGAGCACGAACTTTTCCCTCGTATCGTCCCTTCGGCGCATCCGACCGGGGGGAACTCCGTGATCATCGCTCGTGTCGGAACCGGCGACCGCCCCCGGCCGGCCACGTTGGATCACTCTGGGCAGACCGCGCAAGTCGGCCGGTCGGGCGCTGGGGGAACACGTCCGGGAGTCGTTCGTACCGGTACCGCTGGCCGGGATGGTGTTCTTCGCCGTCCCGGCGCCCGTGACGGCACTCCTGGACATCGCGCTGGGCGAACTGCCGGCCGCCGGCGAGGGACGGGCTGGGGAACCGTCCCCCGAGGACTGGGCCGCCTGGGCGGAGAACGGCCGGACGGTGATCCAGACCATCGGGCCGGCCGCCCTCACCGTGATGGGCGTGGTCTTCAGCATCACCCTGGTGGCGCTGCGGATGGCCACCGACCGACTCTCCCCGAGGATCATCCACCTCTTCACCCGCAGTTGGACCACCAAGCTCGCGCTCACGGTCTTCCTGGGCACGTTCGCCTACACCGTCGGCGTGCTCTAACTCGGCGGTCTCATCGCCGATCAGGACAACCCCTGCGTTCCGCTGCCGTCCACCACACTCTCGATCCTGACGCTGGTGCTGTGTCTGCTCGCCTTCCTGTTCTTCGTGCAGGGGACGATCTCGCTGATGCGGGTGAGCATCGTGATGGACCGGGTGGCTCACGGCTCCCTGCGACGGATCCGCCGCATGGCCGAGTCCGCTCCCCCACCGGCGACCGAGGGACCCGGTGGGGAGGTCCTCACCCGGGTACGCTCCCGGTCCGATGCGGGCGTGTCGACCCGGGTGAACGAGTGCGCGCCGGCCTCCTGGGCCCGGCGCGAGGACGCGTTCGTGCGGGTCCTCCCGCGTATCGGCGACCCTGTGCCCGAGCAGGGCGTGGTCCTCGTCGTCCGCTCCCGGCGACCCCCACGGTCCCCCGAGCGCGCGGCGCGCGCCCTGCACACCGGTCGGGAACGTTCGACCTACCAGGATCCGGCCTTCGGACTACGGCAGATCGTCGACATCGGCGTGCGTGCCCAGGGCTACGGGGAGAACGATCCGACCACCGCCGTGCGGTGCGTGGATCGGATCCAGACGCTCGTGGGGGCGTTCGCCGAGGTCACCCGGCACAGGTGGACCATCTACGACCATAGGAGGGTCCCCCGCGCCGAGCTGCCCCTGCCCACCTGGGAGGGGTTCGTGGACCTGGACTTCAGCGAACTGGTGCTGCAGTGCGAGGGGCACACCCAGGTGACCCGGCGGCTGTCGGCGGCACTGCGCGACCTGGAGGAGGAGGTGGATCGAACGCGCCGACCGGCGCTGCGCCACCACCGACGGGAACTGCGGCGGGTGTGCGAACGGAACCTGCCCGCACACCTGGTGGAGTTCGCGCTGACCCCCGACCGTCAGGGCCTGGGCGGTGGCGGTCGGGAGCCGGAGCCCGTCCGAGCCGGCCCCGACGCGAGGTGGACCGACGACCGGTCCGAGGAACGGGGCGAGAACGACCCCGAGGAACACTGCGGGCGAGCCGACCGTGCACGCGCGGGGACCTGGGCCGACCTGTGGTGATGCGTCCCGAACTTCCGTCGGTGGTGGTCCTTGGCTCCGGGGGCCGCCGGGGTGAGCATGGAGTCATGACAACGGTGGTGCGAGACGCGGCCCCGGGCGACGGCCCGGGGATCGCCGCACTGATCACCAAGGAAGCACCGCACTTCGACCTGAAGGGGTACCCGGACGACGTGTGGCCGGACACCATGGTGGTGCTGGTCGCGGAGGTCGCCGGACGCGTCGTCGGCTGGTTGGAGGGGATCCTGGACGGCGCCTACGCCGGCGCGGCGGCCCCGGCGCCCGCGCCCCACGGATACGTCCTGGCGGTGGTCGTGGACGGGGGCCTGCGCCGCCAGGGCATCGGCACCGCCCTGATCACCGCGTTCCTGGAGGAGGCGCGCGCGGAGAAGGTCGAGTGGGTGTTCCTCATCCCCGAGGGGGGCGAGGGGTTCGAGGGCCGTGTCCGGTTCTTCGACCGGGTCGGGTTCACCCCCGTGGAGGATCACGACGAGGACCGACTGGTCATGGGCGCCTGGACCTGATCGGCCCCCGCACGTGGGCCCTGCCCCACCGAACCGCGCGTGGTGTGCGAGGCGTCCTCCCTAGGAGGCACGACGTCGCGATCCCGGTTTCGTGTCGATGACGAAGAACGCGCGCGCCTCGGCCGAGGCCAGTGCGTGGGTCATGACGTGCGCCGCCTCCTGCTCGGGGAGGTGCTCCACACTTGCGCGCAGAGCCGCGGTGAAGCGGAGGAGTTGTTCCTCCACCGGCTCCGGTGCGGCGAGCGGATCGACCAGGAGCTCACCGTCGTCGGAGACGAGCCCGCCCTCACCCTGCAGAGCGGGGCCCAGCGTGCCGGGGCGGAGCCGGTAGACCCGCTCCAGCGCGGTCACGGTGTCCTCGCCGTAGTTGTAGCGGACGCCGCTCTCCAGGTCGGTGATGTCGCGCGCGCCCAGGTCGGTGGTCTCCTGCACCTTCTGCAACCATCCGGCCCGATCATCGTGGCGCGCGGGGTCGAAGTCCACGCGGCGAGCGGTGAGCACCTTGCCGATCGTCTTGATGCGCAGCTTGTCCTTGTGCATGAGTCCTCCGGAGGGGTGTGGGCGGGCTGTACCAAGGTAAGGCCCCGGAGCGTGACGGGAATCCCCGTCCCACCCGCGCGGGGACGGCCTCCTCGGCGGCGACCCGGAGGCCGCCGAGGACGACCCCCCTTCGCGTCGCCCGCGGGCAGGGGGTCGATCCTCGCCGACCCTACGACGGACGGGGCCGGTGAGGGCGGAGCCGACGGATTCACGCTCGCGGGCATCGGGGAGGATGCGAAGGGCACGACCTCGCCGTACAGGAGAACCCCTTGTCCCAGAACGCCTACTTCGTCCGGTCGGACCACGACCGCTACCTCCCCACAGAGCATGTCAGTGGCGCTTGGAACCCCTCCGAACAACACTTCAGTCCGCTCGGTGGACTCATCACCCACGCCATCGAGACGCACAGCGAGCAGCG
Source organism: Nocardiopsis sp. MG754419 (assembly GCF_018207095.1). Lineage (GTDB taxonomy): Bacteria > Actinomycetota > Actinomycetes > Streptosporangiales > Streptosporangiaceae > Nocardiopsis. The sequence goes on from NZ_QOCZ01000034.1 coordinate 13,997, forward strand.
CGGCCTTCAGCTCTCCCGGATCGGCTTCGACATCCTCGGCACCCTCGCCATGACCGAGTGCCGCATCGAGGTGCGCACCCTCCGCCCGGGACGCACCATCGAACTGGTGGAGGCCCTGGTGCACATCGGTGATCGCACGGCGGTGCGCGCCCGCGCGTGGCTTCTCGTCGCCGGTGACACCAGCGCCGTGACGGGCGGGGCGTCCGCACCGCTGCCCGATCCCGACGGGTTCGGGAAACAACCGCTGAGCTCCGTGTGGCCGGGCGGGTACATCGCCTCTCTGGACGCGCGCCAGGTCCGCGCACCCGAGCGGGGACGGGGCACGGCGTGGATCTCCAGTGACGTCGACCTGGTGCGCGACGAACGGGTGGGCCCCGTCGCCTCCTACGTCGCGCTGGTCGACACGGCCAACGGCGTCGCGGTGCGCGAGTCTCCGCAGGAGTGGATGTTCCCCAACGTGGACCTCACCGTCCACCTCCACCGACGGCCGGAAGGGCCGTGGGTGGGGCTGGACACCACCGTCGCGTTCGGGCCCACGGGCCTCGGGCTGACCAGCACGGTCCTGCACGACCTGGAGGGCGAGGTGGGACGCGCGGAGCAGAGCCTCACCGTCCGTCCTCTCTGAGGGTGGCGGTTCACCCGCGACGGGAGGGGACGACCGCCGGTGGGCGGGCGGGAGCGGTGGCGCGGCGACCCGGCCGGCCGGGGACACCCGGGCACCTCCGTGCGAGCGCGGCGGAGGACCGGGCTCGCCGAGCACGCCGTGCGGCCTCGACACCGCACGGTGAGGGCGGGAGGCGCCGAGGACACACCACCCTGGGGTGCGCCCCTTCACCGTCCGCGGTCGCGCCACAGGAGAGCGGGCCGCTTTCCTTGGGTGCGCGAGGTCAGAGGCGGCGCAGGCGCAGCGCGAACAGGCCCGCCAGAACGGTGAGGACCAGGGCCAGGGCGACGGTTCCGTTCCAGCCCACGGCGTCGTAGACCACCCCGCCGAGCCAGCCGAACAGGCTCGCCCCCAGGTAGTAGGCGAGGGTGTAGATGGCCGTGGCCTGCGCGCGGCCGGTGACGGCGTGGGCCCCCACCCAGGCCGAGGCGGTCGCGTGGGCGCAGAAGAACGCGAAGGTCAACAGCAGCAGGGTGGCCAACAGCAGGATCACCGACGTGGTGAACAGCCCGCCCACCCCGACGAGCAACAGCAGGGTCGCGGTGGTGAGCACTCCGTACCGGCCCCAGCGCAGGGCGAACGAACCGGCCATGGCCGATCCCAGCATCCCGGCGGTGTAGGAGAGGAAGAGCAGGGACGCCGCCGCCTGGGACAGCCCGAAGGGCTCGTCGGTGAGGCGGAAGCCCAGGACGTTGTACACCGCCATGAACGCGCCCATCAGCAGCAGGGCCTGGGCGTACATCGGCACCAGCCCACGGGTGGTCATGGCCGCCTTGAGCCGGGCGCCCATGCCGAGGGGGTCGGTCGCGCCGGTGCGGCGGGGCGCCGTGCCGGGCCGCTGTCGGGGCAGGACGAGGACGAACACCACGAGTGCGACGACGCCGAGGAGCGTGTTGGCCGCCACGCCCCACTGCCAACCGCCCAGATCGGCGGCGAACCCCGCGAGAAGCCGCCCGCCCATGCCGCCGAGGGGGTTGCCGGCGATGTAGAGGCCGGTGGCCTTGGGAGCGTCGCGCGGGTGGATCTCCTCGGCAAGGTAGGCCACGGCCGCGGCGGACACCCCGCCCAGCGCCGCGCCCTGGAGGGTGCGCAGCACCAGGAGGACCCAGAGTTCGGGGGCGAAGGGCGCGGCGGCCCCCAGCACGATGGCCAGCAGCAGGGAGAGCGTGATGACCCGCACCCGACCGATGCGGTCGGCGATCCCGCTCCAGATCAGGGTGAAGCCGGCCAGACCTCCGGTGGCCAGGGAGACCGCGAGTGCGGCCTGCCCGGCGGAGGTGCCGAAGCCCTCGGCGATGGCGGGCAGGATCGGCTGCACGGACCACAGTTGAGCGAAGGTGGCCACCGCGGCCGCCACCAGGGCGATCACCGTGCGCCGGTAGGCCGCGGTACCGGCCCGGGGCCTGGGGTCGGTCATGGGGGGCGCACTGGTCACGGTCATGCTGCAACGCTAGAAAGCGCGCTTTCATACGTCCAATGCATGGTTTCACGTTCATGCATACTGATATGCATGAAGAGCGTGGACGTCGACGCACTGACCCAGGTGCTGGCCCCCCGGTTGCGGATGCTGTCGGCGGTCGCCCGGACCGAGCACATCACGCACGCGGCGGAGGCGCTGAACATGCCCCAACCCACGCTGAGCAGGGCTTTGGCCCGCCTCCAGGAGGAGCTGGGCGTGGCGTTGGTGGAGCGCACCGGGCGCGGGATCCGGTTGACCCGGGCGGGCCGGTTGCTGCTGCCGCACGTGGAGCGCTCGTTGGGGGATCTGCGCCAGGGAGTGGCCGAACTCACCGGCGCCGAGGAGGGTCGGGTGGCGCTCACGTTCCTGCCGACGCTCGGTGTCGAGGTGGTGCCGGCGCTGTTGCGGGGGTTTCGCGCGGAGCATCCCGGTGTGCGGTTCACCCTGACCCAGGAGCCGTGGGCCGAGTCCCTGCGTCGGTTGTCCACGGGCGGCGCGGACCTGGCGCTCACCTCTCCCCTGCCGTCCGGGCAGGGCCTGGTCTCCCGGGTGCTGCACACACAGCACCTGCGTCTGGTGGTGCCCGAACGGCATCCCCTGGCGGGGCGCGGCAGGGTGTCGTTGGCGTCGGTCCGGGACGACTTCATCCTGCTCAAACGCGGTCGGGGCGTACGTCATCTGGCCGATCGGCTCAGCGAGCTGGCCGGGGTCACCCCCACGGCCTCCTTCGAGGCGGACGACATCACCACGGCCCGGGGGTTGGTCGCGGCGGGGTTGGGGGTGTCGGTGCTGCCGGAGCGCCCCAAGGGCCCGTTGGGCGGCACGGTGGAGCTGGTCATCGGTGACGGCGACACCGAACGGCCGGTGGGGATCGTGTGGCTCCGGGAGGGGTCGGGCGGCGGCTACGAACCCCCGGCGGTGGCACTGTTCCGCGACCACGTGTGCCGTGTGGGCCCCGACCTCATCCCCGACCTGACCGGCTGATCCGTCCACGTCACCGTGGTGTCTCCCCCGGCGCCCCGTCGGACCCGCGACCGGGACCGGCGGGTCCGTCCCCGTGCGCGGGGTCGTCGAGCGGACGGGGCCGGTACACGAAGGTCACCAGCACCACGGAGATGATCATCAGCAGGAACCAGGCGACCAGCTTCGAGAGGGACACCATCTCCCAGCCGTCCGCCTGGTGGGGGTAGATCCACGATCCGGCGGCGGTGGCGATGTTCTCGGCGACCCAGAGGAAGAAGGCCACGCCCACGAACGAGGCGAGGACGGGCATACGGCGCCACGGCCGCGCCCGACGGTTGCGGAAGTACATGGTGCAGCGGGCGTAGGCCACCACGACCAGGACGAGCAGCACCCAGCGCGCGTCGGGCAGGTAGTGGTGACCGAAGAAGTTGAGGTAGATCGCCAGGCCGAGCACCGCGGTGACCCAGCGCGGCGGATAGTGGTCGAAGCGCAGGTCGAACGGGCGGAACACCCGCACCATGTACGACCCCACGGCGGCGTACATGAAACCCGTGTACAGCGGCACCCCCGCGATCCACAGCAGGCCGTCACCGCCGTAGGTCCACGACCCCACGGCCGTCTTGAAGAGCTCCATGACCGTGCCGACGAGGTGGAAGAGGACGACCACCCACAGCTCACGGCCACTCTCCAGGCGTAGGAGCAGCATGAACGCCTGGATGGCCACCGCCCCGAGCACGAGGGCGTCGCTGCGGGACAGTGCGACGTCCTCGGGGTACCACAGGTGGGTGGTGACCAGGAGGGCGAGCATGGCGGCACCGAAGACGCACGCCCACGCCTGTTTGGCCGCGAAGACCGCGAACTCCGCGAGTCCCCCGGCCACCGGCCCCCGAAGCGCCGCCAGGCGTCGCTGCGCCCACCCGTCCAAGCGCCGCTCGAGAGGGGTCAGGGACCTCTGACGTGTGCTCGTCATGGTCCCGATCGTACGGTCGGCCCCGCCCCGCCCCGGCCCGCCGCGCGCCGCCGCACGGCGTGGGAGGGGCCGCCGGACGGGTCCGTCAGAACGGGTAGCGCGCCGGATCGGCCCGCATGGTCACCCACTGGGTCTCGGTGAAGGCCTCCAGGTTGGCGCGGGTTCCGCCGAAACGCGACCCCGTCCCCGAGTGGCCCACCCCGCCGAAGGGGGCGACGGCCTCGTCGTCGACGGTCTGGTCGTTGATGTGCACGATGCCGCTGGGGATGCGATCGGCAATCTCCAGACCGCGCATCGGGTTGGTGGTGATCACCCCCAGGGACAGGCCGTACTCGGTGGAACCGGCCAGTTCCACGAGCTCGTCGAGGGTCGAGAAGCGCACCACCGGCGCCACGGGGCCGAACACCTCCTCGGCGAAGGGGGGCGTGGTCGGCGTGACCCGGTCGAGCACGGTGGGCCGGTAGTACAGGCCCTCGAAGGTGCCTCCGGCCCGGAGTTCGGCCCCGGCGTCCACGCCCGCGGTCACCAGACGATGGATCTTGTCGCGCTGACCGGCGTCGATCACGGGGCCGAGCGCGGCGCCGTCCTCCTCTGTGCTGCCCACGACCAACGCCTCGGCCTTGGCCGCGAGGCGCTCGACGTAGGCGTCGGCGAGGGAGGCGTGCACCAGGTGACGTCCGGTGGTCATGCAGATCTGTCCCTGGTGCAGGAAGGAGCCCCACGCGCCGATGGAGGCCGCGGCCTCCACGTCGGCGTCGTCGAGCACCACCAGCGGGGAGTTGCCGCCCAGCTCCAGATGGGCGCGCTTGAGGTGCCGGGCCGCGGCCTCACCGACCCGGCGTCCCGCCGCGGTGGAGCCGGTGAAGGAGATGACGCGCACGTGCGGGTCGGCGACCAGGGCCTCCCCCGCCGCCACCCCGCCGGGCAGGACCTGGAACACCCCTTCGGGCACTCCGGCCCGGTGGAAGACCTCGGCCAGGACCGCGCCGCCGCACACGGCGGTGCGCGGGTCGGGCTTGAGGATGACGGCGTTGCCCACCGCCAGGGCGGGGGCGACCGAGCGGATCCCGAGGATGAGGGGGACGTTGAACGGGGCGATGACCCCGACCACGCCCACGGGCACCTGGCGGGAGAAGCTCAGCCGGGGCTTGGCGGTGCGCAGGACCTCGCCGTGGGGTTGGGAGGCCAGGGCGGCGGCCTCGAAGCACTCCTCGGCGGCCACGTGCACCTGGAATCCGGCCATCCCGGCGGCGGCGCCGCTCTCCCGGCGCAGCCAGTCGGTGATCTCGGCCTCGTGGGCCTGGAGGAGGTCGCCGGCGCGGCGCAGGACGGCGGCGCGTTCCTCGAAGGAGGCGGCGGCCCAGGCGTGTCGGGCCTTGTCGGCGCGGGCGGCGGCCTCCCGGACGTCGTCGGCGTCGGCGATGCCGGTGCGGCCCAGGACGGTTCCGGTGGAGGGGGAGACGACGGGGGCGTCCCCTCCCCCGGAGCGGGTCCAGGCGCCGGTGAAGATGTGCGCGGTGTGGGCGTCGGCGTCGAGCAGGCTCATGCTGGTGTCTCCTTGCGGGTGCGTGCGTCCGGGTCAGGCCGCGGGAGGGGCGGAACCCCTCTTGGCCTGCTGGATCTGGGCGTAGACACGGGCGCGCAGGTGGGTGAAGCGTTCGTCCTGGCGGGTGGTGAGCTGGTCGCGTTCGGCGGGCAGGTCGACGGTGATGTCATCCTGGACCACGGTGGGCGAGTTGGACAGGACCAGGACACGTTCTCCCAGGTAGACGGCCTCGTCGATGTCGTGGGTGACGAACAGGACGGTCACGCCCAGCCGTTGCCAGATCTGTCGGACCAGGTCCTCCAGGTCGGCCCGGGTCTGGGCGTCGACGGCGGCGAAGGGTTCGTCCATGAGCAGCACCTGGGGTTCGTAGGCGATCGCGCGGGCGATGGCCACACGTTGCTGCATGCCGCCGGAGAGCTGCCAGGGGTAGGCGTCGGCGAAGTCGGTGAGGCCGACCGCCTCCAGGGACTCGGAGACCAGTGCGGTGCGACGCTCCTTGGGGAGTTTCTTCTCCTTGAGGGGCAGTTCCACGTTGTCGCGCACGCTCATCCAGGCGAAGAGGCTGCGCCCGTACTCCTGGAAGACCACGGCCATACCGGGCGGCGGGGACAGCACCGGGCGACCGGCCAGTTCCACCGTGCCGTCCGTGGGTGCCATGAGCCCGGCGATGCACTTGAGCAGGGTGGTCTTGCCGCAGCCGGAGGGGCCGACGAGGCAGACCAGTTCGCCCTCGGCGAGCGAGAAGGTGAGGTCGCGCACGGCCTCCACCGCCGTGGCACCGCCGTTGTAGATCTTCTGCAGACCGGTGACCTCGAGCATGGTGGGACCTTCTCCTGGGTCGTGCGGGGTGCTGTGGTGGGTCGTGGTCATGGGTCACTCCCCCCGGTGGGCGGCGCGCAGGCCGCGGTACCAGCCCAGGACACGTCCCTCGACGAGTTCGAAGAGGGACGACAGGGCGAAGCCGATGACGCCGAGCAGGACCATGCCGGCCCACATCTCGGGGATGGCGAAGGTCCGCTGGAACTGGACGATGGCGAAGCCCAGACCGCTGGAACTGGCGAACATCTCGCTGATGACCATGAGGATGATGGCCAGGGCGAGGGCGAGGCGCAGACCGGCCATGATCTGGGGGGAGGCCGAGCGCAGGACGAGCACGCGCAGGCGCGTGGTGCCGGTGATGCCGTAGCAGCGGGCGGTGTCGGCCAGGACCGGGTCGACGGCGCGGACGCCCTCGACGGTGTTGAGCAGGACGGGCCACAAGCACCCGAAGACGATGACGGCGATCTTCATGGTGTCGTCGATGCCCGCGAGCATGATCATGAGCGGGACCAGAACGGGCGGCGGGATGGCGCGGAGGAACTCCAGGACGGGTTCGCAGGTGGCCCGCACACGCGCGTTCGAACCCAGGAGCACGCCGAGGCCCACCCCCAGGAGCGCGGCCAGGGCGAACCCCGTGAGCAGTCGGCCCAGGCTGGGCAGGACGTCGACGAAGAACCGTTCGGAGAACCACAGGTCGACGAAGGCCGTGGCGATGGCGGCCGGGGTGGGCGTGTAGAACCCGGCGCCGGGTTGGGCGGTGAAGGCCCAGTAGACGCCGATGAGCAGTGTGGGCAGCAGCAGCACGTGGGCGACGCGCAGGGCCGGTCCGGCGGTGCGGTCGGCACGGCCGCGGCGCCTCGACGGGCGGGCCACGGGGGCCTCCTGTTCGGTCGGTGCCGCGGGCGTGGACGGCTCGAGCGCCGGTTCATGGGCGGTGGGACGGCTCATGCGTCGGCCTCCCCGCGGACGGAGGTGTGCCAGCGCAGGACACGGCGTTCCAGGGCGCGCACACCGAGGTTGATGACCACGCCGAGGATGCCGGTGGCCACGATCCAGGCGTAGACCAGGGCGATGGCCCCACCCTGTTGGGCGGTGGTGATCTGCTGACCGATGCCGGGTGAGCCGATGATGAGCTGGGCCGTGATGGACAGGATGAGGCCGACGGAGGCGGCCAGGCGCAGCCCGGTCATGAGGTAGGGCAGCGTGGTGGGCCAGACGACGTGGCGGACGCGTGCCAGGCGACCCAGACCGTAGGAGCGGGCGGTCTGTTCGGCGACGGGGTCGACGTCGGCCACTCCGTACAGGACCTGGATGTAGATGAGCCAGAAACAGGCGTAGGTCACCAGGAGCAGGGTGGAGCGGATGTCGGTGCCGTACAGCAGCACCGCGAGCGGGATGAGCGCCACCGAGGGGATGGGGCGCAGGAAGTCGACCGTGGAGGTGGTGAACGCACGCAGGCGGGGTGTGGAGCCCAGGACGAAACCGAGGACGACGGCGGCGACGAAGGCGAGGGACAGCCCCAGCGCCCACCCGTACAGGGTGTGTCCCAGCGCCTCCCAGAAGGGGGCGGTGGTGGCGCGTTCGGCGAGGGTGGTCAGGACCTCGGAGACGGGCGGGAAGTAGCGCTCGGGCACGACCCCGATTCGGGGGGCGGCCTCCCAGAGCAGGACCAGGACGGCGATGCCCAGCAGGCCCGACGGCAGACGGTGGGCGCCGGCCCGGTGGCCCGGCCGCCGGGGGCCGACGCGGGGCGGGGGTGCGGTGGCGGTGCTCATCGGATCAACGTGTCCAGGTCGGGCTCGGTGTCGAGGAGCCCGTCGGTGACCATGAGGTCGGCCAGGGTCCGGACCGACTCCTCGTCGATCCGGGCCGGGAAACGGGGCAGGACCATCCGCTCGATGACCTCCTCGTCGATCTCGGTGTAGTCGCCCAGGACGCGGCGGACCTCGTCGGGGTGGTCCTCGGCGTAGGCCAGGGACTCCTCCAGGGCCGCGGTGATGTCATCGAAGAGTTCGGGGTCCTCGGCCAGGCGGTTCTCGGCGGTGAAGTAGGCGGCCACCGACAGGTCCGGGTGGGTGTCGACGAAGTTGGAGGCGATCTCGCGGTGTCCGGCCTCGCGGATGGTGGAGGCGAACGGTTCCACGGCCCAGACGGCGTCGATCTGGCCGGTCTCCAGGGCGGCGGGCATGTCGGGGAAGGGCAGTTCGACGAAGTCGACCTCGGCCGGGTCGCCGCCGGCGGCGCGCACGGACTGGCGGACCGTGGTGTCACCGATGTTGTTGAGGTTGTTGGCGGCCACGGTCAGGCCTTCGAGGTCGGCCGCGCCGGTGACGTCGCTGTCGTCGAGGACGAACACCCCGCCGAAGTCGGCGCCCTGTTCGCCGGCGCTGGTGACCCCGTTGGTGAGGGTCACCAGGGGCAGGCCCTGTTCACGGGCGATGATGAGCGAGACGACGTTGCTGAAGGCGAAGTCGAACTCGCCGCTGATCACGCCGGGGACGATAGCGGCCCCACCGGAGCCGGACTCCAGTTGGAGGTCGATGCCCCGAGAACTGAAGAAGCCCTGGTCGACGCCGAGGTAGACGGGGGCGACGTCCACGATCGGGATGACGCCGGCGGTGATGGTGACGAGTTCGTCCCCGTCCAGAGCATCGTCGGAGGAGGAACAGGCCGTGGCTACCAGGAGGGCGGCGGACGCGACGAGCGCGGGGGCCGAGGACAGGCGCATGGGGACTCCAACAGGGGGCACGACGCACTCGGTTGTACGCTTTGCGAACATGTGTTCTGACCGTGAACTTAAGTGATCCGGATCACCGGGTCAAGACGTGCGCGAGGCACATTTCAGACACGTGAACAGCGTGAGAGGTCGGATGACCGCGCCTGGTCAGCGCCTTCACGGGCGGCGCGCGACAGCGACGGACCTGCCGGGCGACCGGGCGGAGGAGAGGGGCGAAGGCACGTCGTGGCCACGACGGTCGAGGCCGTGACACGGGAGCACCGCGCGGGGATCGGGCCGCGCGACGAAGGCGCGGGGACGCACGCGTGCGCGTGGAGCGCCGGTGAGACGGGGGACCGTGGTCCGGGTCAGGACGGGACCCGGACCACGGAGCCGAACCCCGTATGAGGCCCCATATTCGACCCTGTCTTGTCCCAATGTCAACATTCGTACATCGAGGCGGTACCGAGATCCGAAAGATCCTCGACGTCGTCGGTGTACGCCGTACACTTTTGCGACGTGGCACAAGACGAGGGCACGAACAGCGGGATGCGACGGGTCCGCAGACGGGGGCTGGCCCACGAGGCGGCGGACCGCATCCGGGAATCCATCTTCGACGGCAGGGTCGCCCCCGGCTCGCCGCTGCGGGAGGTCGAACTGGCGGTCTCACTGGACGTGAGCCGCGGGTCGGTACGCGAGGGGTTGGCCATCCTCGAACGTGAGGGGCTGGTACGCAGCGAATGGCACCGGGGCGCACGGGTGATCGACCTGAACCCCAGGGACGTCGACGAGGTCTACACCGTGCGGGCCGCCCTGGAACGGCTGGCCGCCGCGGGCGCCGCCGCCCGCATGACCCCCCACCACCTGGCCGCTCTGGACTCGTTGGTCCAGGCCATGGGTCGTGCCCTGGAGGGCGACGCCGACGGACTGACCCTGCTCGCCCTGGACCTGGCCTTCCACGACCGCGTCTTCGCCATCGCCGGCAACGGGCGCCTCACCGACGCCTGGCACGGGGTGCGCTCCCAGGTGCGACTGATCCAGCTCATCCGCATCGAACGGGACCAGGCGCACTACCGTGACCTGCTGGTCGGCGAACACCACGAGCTCGTACGCCTCATGAGTCGCGGCCCCAGCGAGGAACTGGCCCGCGCCGCCGAGGAGCACGTGGACTCGGCGCGGCGCGCCCTGGTCCACCTGGTCGGCCCCTCCCCCGAGGGCATGTAGTCGCCGGACCCCGCCGCTCCGGGTCCGCCGACGCGGCCCCGGGGCGCGGCGAGGCGCGGCCCTTCGCGGGAGCGGCGCACGCGACGTGTGGTCCGGCCTCCTCCGAAGAGGCCGGACCCCGGCCCTCCCAGGTCGCGGGCGGTCCCGCCCATGCGCCCCAGTGGCCGCACACGGTGTATCGCGCAGTCCTAGTCGAAGACCACGTCCGAGCAGTTGTAGAACGCCTCCGGGCTGTCGGAGCGCTCCCATACGACGTAGATCACGTGCTGGCCCGTGCGCTCGGGCAGGTCGACGTCCCAGCGGTACTCGGCGCCCTCGACACCGCCCTCGGTCAGGGGCGGGTCGGTGACCTCGCTGATCAGTTCCAGGTCCGCCCAGTTCACCGGAGCGTCCGGGGACCAGCCCGGTGTGGTGACGTAGGTGAAGAAGGTGCCGGGGTGGTGGGCCCAGGCGTTGTGGTGGAACTCGACCGTGCTGTCCGAGGGCAGCGACGTGGTGGGCCAGTCGGACCGCACCGCGTTGAAGGCGGCGAAGTCCTCGGTGGGTCCGCACAGTTCTCCGTCGGCGACGACCTCCTGGTGACGGCCGTCGGCGTCGCCGATCAGGTTGCCGAACCAGTTCCAGAAGGCGTAGGAACCGCCCTCCTCCAGGGCGTCGGCGCAGGCGGGGTTGGTGGGTTCGACGTTGCCGCCCTGACCTCCTTCGAGGCCGTCGACGTAGCAGGCGTAGGTGCGGCTGGCGGGATAGGTGAAGGCGCCGTGCGCCTCGGCCGAATCCGCGTCGAGGGTCAGGGCCAGGCCGCCGACGAGGGCGGCCGAGGCGGTCAGGGCTCCGGTCCTGGCGAGGGTTCTCATGGGGGGTGTCCCTTCGGGGGTGGAGGGTCCGGTGGTGAACGGAGCGCGTTCCTCAGCCACCGGTGGCGATGCCGTGGGGGCCGTGGAAGATGCGCTCGCCCCAGGGGGTGAGGCGGTCGACGTCGAACTCCTCGACCATGTCGAGGTACTCGACGCCGCCGCTGTTGCCGCTCCAGGACCAGCCGATGTAGCCCAGTCCCAGACGGTCGGCGTGGGCCATGACGGCGTCCTCGTCGGGGTCGCCGTCACTGTGCAGGTGGCCGAACTCGCCGATGACGAGGGGCAGCCCGGCGTCGGTGAAGTGCTCCAGGTAGGAGACCACCGTCGACTCTTGGGCGTAGACGCCGTACATGTGGATGGAGAAGACGGTGTTGCCGTGGGGGTCGGCGGCGGCGACCTCGGGCGCCGAGGCGCGCATGATGCCCTGCCAGTCCTGACCCCAGTTGGGGGCGTCCACGACGAGCATGTGGTCGAACCCGGCGGCGCGCAGGCGCATGACGGCGGCGGAGGTGTCGTCGGCCCAGCCCTGGTTGGTCGCCTCGTCGTTGCCGTAGGGCTCGTTGCCGATGTTGACGATGATGTGGTCCTCGGCGCCCTGGAGCGCGCTGTGGACGCCGATCCAGTAGTCGACGGCCTGGTCCAGGGTGGCGGCCTCGGGGTCCTCGCCGTAACCGGTGGTGTCGTGGACCTCGAGCATGCAGACGAGGTCGAGGTCGGCGCACCGGGCGACCAGGTCCGCGACCTGACCCTCGTCGGTGCGCTCCCAGCGGTCCCCGCTGGCGAGGACGAGGCGGACGGTGTCGGCGCCGAGCCCGGCGATGTCGGCCAGCGCGGTGGGGGTGCGGTCGATGTACCAGGCGTGGGGGTGGCTGACACCGCGCATGACCAGGTCGGTGCCGTCGGCGTGGACCGTTCGCCCCTGTGCGTCGACGTGCAGACCGACCCGTGCGGAGCCGGGGTCCGCGGTGGCGGGCGCCGCGTGGACGAGCAGGGGCAGGGTGAGGGCGAGAGCGGCCAGGGCCACCGGTGAGCGGGATCGGTGCACTGTGGTCCTCCGTCGGTCGTGGGGGTGACCGCGCGTGGGAGCGTTCCCATGACGCTTGTGATGCAACGTAACAAGCGCGAAACCCCGCGACAATAGGACTTTCGGCAATTAATTCACTCCACGTTGCACTGAATGCACGTTAAGTGAGGATGCCGGTCGCGCCCACCCACGCCCGGACCGCGTCGACCGTCGGCGGACCACCCGGGGGTGGCCCCCGAGGCGGACACCCGACCCCGGAGACCACGGTTCACGGCGGGCTCAGTCGGCGCGCGCGATGGCGATCGTCGCGCCCAGACGGTCCCCCGCCTCGTAGAACATGTACTCCGTGCCGCCGTCCGAGCCGTAGGAGGGCGAGGCCGACCGGCCCGAGTCGGGCGGGCCGTCCATGGGTCGGTGCACGACGCCGAGGTGCACGCGTCGGTCGAAGTCCGCCCCCACCTCGGTCATGCGGATGTCGCCCTGGTCGGTGTGGTAGACGACGTAGGTCCCGCCGCCGCGTTCGACCAGGTGGGGACCGGAGAGGTCGGACAGCCCCACGTCGGAGTGGGAGATCAGGGGTTCGGGGTCGAAGTCGAAGGTGATGCCGTCGGCGGACCACCCCCACCCGATGGAGCGGTTGTCGCCCTCGCTGTTGCGCATGAAGAGCATGACGTAGCGCGACCCCCGGTCGGACAGGGGGTGTTCGAAGACCCGGGCGTAGGAGGCCTCCCGGGTGCCCGGGACCATGTCCGTGTGCAGGACGACGCCCTCGTAGGTGAAGCGCACGCCGTCGCGGGAGCGGGCGAGCCGCGTGGTGTGGTTCTCCCCGTGGAAGTACAGCCACATCTCGCGGTGTTCGGTGTTCCACAGCACGTGGGGCGAGGAGACGTGCGAGACGGAGTAGTGCGGGTCCCAGACGCGGGAGACGATCGGGTTGTCGGGGTACTCGGTGAACGGCCCGTCGAGGTCGTCCGCGTAGGCCAGGCAGATCCCGCCGGGGGCGTCGTGCGGGGCGTAGTAGAGCAGGAAACGCCCGGGGGCGTCGGACAACCGGCCGACCGTGCCCCGGATGCAGGGGAAGATCAGCTCGCCGGTCGGGTTGTAGGCCAGGGACGAGGTGTCCAGCGCCTCGCGCAGGTACGTGTAGGTCGGCAGGACGTCGGCCCCGGCGGTGGTGGTGGCGTGCGCGCCGGGCATCGACGACAGCATCGGGGCGAGCAGGGCGGCGGCGCCGGCGCCGAACAGGGCCGTGCGACGGTCCGGGCCCTCGGGGGCGGTGGGGGTCGGGTGCGCGTCGGACATGGTGGCTCCCTTCCGGAGCGGTGTCGAGGGGTGCTCCAGGGCCCGGAGTCTTCACCAGCCATGATGCGTTGGTCAAGGACCTAATACGTATTAGTGAAACTCCTGGGACATCAGGCGTTCATTCGACGGAATCTCTTGACATCCCGCGGTGACCGGACTCACAGTCGTCAACTAATGCGCATTAGTCGGACGTTTCAGAGGAGTCAGCGGTGAACCACGCCAAGCCGTCCCCGGTCGGCCGTCGGCGGCCCCGACAGTCCGACATCGCTCGGGCGGCGGGGGTCTCCCAGGCCACCGTGTCGTTGGTCCTGCGCGGGACGCCGGAGGGGATGGCCCTGGCCAAGAGCACGCGGCAGAGCGTCCTGAACGCGGCGGAGGAGCTCGGCTACGTGCCGGATCCGGTCGCCACGCGGCTGGCCGCCGCGACCAACGGCATGTTGGGGTTGTACACCTTCAGCACCACGTTCCCCACCGAGGTGGCGCACTCCTACTACCCGATCCTGGTCGGTGTGGAGGAGGAGGCCACGGCCCAGGGGCAGGACCTCATCCTGTTCACCGGGTCGGCGCGGGCGGCGTCCCGCGCCGACGATCCGGCCGCGGTCCGCCGCGTGCGGGTCGCCGACGGCTGTCTCTTCTTCGGGCGACACGTGCCGGAGGGGCCCATCCGCCGCCTCACCGAGGACGGCTTCCCGTTCGTCTACATCGGCCGACGCGACGAACCCGGCGTCCCCTATGTGGGCGCGGACTACGTCTCGGCCTCGGCCGAGGTGGTGGGACGGCTCGCCGCGGCGGGCCACCACCACCTGCGTTACCTGCGCGAACACGACCAGGCCCCGGCCTCGGTCGACCGCGAGGAGGGCGTTCTGCGCGGAGCCCGGGCGGCCGGTCTGGACACCTCCGCCATGGTCGTGCGCACTGACGGCCACGACCTGGACGCCCACCTGCGGAGCTGGCGCGAGGAGGGGGTCACCGCGGTGGTCGTCGAACAGACCGACACCGGGGCCGCGCTCGCCGCCCTCGGCGCCGCCGTCGAACGCGCCGGACTCCGCTGTCCCGACGACCTCTCCCTGGCCCTGCTGGGCGCCCCGACCGGCACCCGCGGCACCGCACCGGGCGGCGGTGCGGTCTACAGCGGGTTCGACGTCCCCATGCGCGAGATGGGCCGCGACGCGGTCCGTCTGCTCCTGGAACTCATCTCCGGAGCCCCCGAGCCGCCCACCCGGCGGCTCCTGCCCTGCGAACCGGTGGCGGGCGGCACCATCGCCGCGCCGACGGCCACCGGACCGAACACCCGAAAGGCGTGACATGACCGAGAGCAGTACGGAGATCCTCGTCGTCGGAGGTGGCCTGGGCGGTGTCGCCGCCGCCCTGGCCGCCGCGGACTCCGGCCGACGGGTCGTCCTCACCGAGGCGACCGACTGGATCGGCGGTCAGCTCACCTCCCAGGCGGTTCCACCGGACGAGAATCCGTGGATCGAGCAGTTCGGCGCCACCGACTCCTATCGCCGCCTGCGCGACGGGATCCGTGACCACTACCGACGTGTCTATCCACTGCGCGCCGAGGCCGCGGCCTCGCGCACGCTCAACCCCGGCGCGGGCCGCGTCAGCAAGCTCTGCCACGAGCCGCGTGTGGCCCTGGCGGTCATCGAGGAGATGATCGCCCCCCACCGGTCGGCGCAACGCATCACCGTCCTGGAGCGCCACCGTCCCGTGGCGGCGCACACCGACGGGGACCACGTCACCGCCGTGGTGCTGGAGGACGAGGCGGGGAACCGGCACACCGTTCACGCCGCCTACGTCCTGGACGCGACCGAGGACGGCGACCTTCTTCCCATGGCGGGGATCGCGCACGTCACGGGGGCCGAGGCCCGGAGCGAGCACGACGAGCCGCACGCGCCGGAGGAGGCCGACCCCACCAACCTGCAGGGCATCACCTACTGCTTCGCCGTGTCCCACCACGAGGGTGAGGACCACACCATCGAACGCCCGTACATGTACGACTTCTGGCGTTCCTACCGGCCCGACTTCTGGCCCGGTCCCCTGCTGGGCTTCTCCGCCCCCGACCCGCGCACCCTCGAAGCGGTGCCGCGGACGTTCGTGCCCAACCCCGACATCGACCCCCTCGCCGTCGACGCGGACCAGAGCGCCGACGCCGGTGACAAGGAACTGTGGGGGTTCCGCCGGATCCTCGCCCGGATGATGCACTCCCCCGGCGCCTTCGACTCCGACATCACCCTGGCCAACTGGCCGCTCAACGACTACTGGCTCAAGCCCGCCCTGGAGGTCGAGGGGCTGGTGGACGCGGACACCGTTCGTCAGGCCCACGAGGAGGCCCGTCAGCTGTCCCTGTCGGTCCTGTACTGGCTCCAGACCGAGGCGCCCCGCACCGACGGGGGCACCGGGTTCCCCGGGCTCAAACCGCGCCCGGACATCACGGGCGGCGCCGACGGGCTGGCCAAGGCGGCCTACGTCCGCGAGTCCCGTCGGATCAAGGCCGTCACCACCGTCACCGAGCACGACGTCTCCCTGGACATCGTCGGCCCCCACGGCATCAAGCGCCGTCACGACTCCGTCGGTATCGGCAACTACCGGATCGACCTGCACCCCTCCACCGGTGGCGACAACTACATCGACATCGCCAGCGTGCCCTTCGAGATCCCGCTGGGCGCCCTCCTGCCCCGGCGCGAGACCAACCTGCTGCCCGCCGCCAAGAACATCGGCACCACCCACATCACCAACGGCTGCTTCCGTCTGCACCCCGTGGAGTGGAACATCGGCGAGGCCGCCGGCCGACTCGCCGCTTTCGCCCTGGACCACGGCACCACCCCGCACGCCGTGCACGCCAAGGACGAACTCCTGCGGGACTTCACCGCGCTGCTGGACCGCACCGGCGTCGAACGCCACTGGCCCGACGTCCGCGGCTACTGAGCCCGACCGGGGCCGCCGACCGTCGTGACGGTCGGCGGCCCCGCGCACCACCCCACCCTCCACGCACTCCCGATAGGGGCACCATGAGCGATCCGACACCACCTCCGGCCCGCGACCCCGTGCGCATCGGCATCGACGTCGGCGGCACCTTCACCGACGCGGTGGCGGTCAGCGCCACCACCTTCGCGCTGCTGGGGCAGGTCAAGGTCCCCACGAGCCACGACCACGCCGACGGCGTCGCCCATGGCATCATGACCGCGTTGGAACGGCTGCTCGACGACATCGGTGTGGACGCCGACGACGTCGGGTTCCTCGCCCACGGCACCACCCAGGCCACCAACGCCCTGTTGGAGGGCGACGTCGCGACCATCGGGATCGTCGGTGTCGGCAGCGGCTACGACGCCTTCGCCACCGGACGTCTGCGTTCCCTGGGCAAGCTCAAACTGGACTCGGGCCACACCCTGCCCATCCGCTACGCCGCGCTGCGCGACCCCCACGACCCCGACGCCGCCCTGGCCGGTGTCGACGCGGTCCTGGCCGAGGGCGCCGAGGTGATCGTGGCGGTCGAACCCTTCAGCGTCGACGACCCGGAGGGCGAACGTGCCGTCCTGGAGGCCGCCGCGCACCGCGAGGTTCCGGCGACCGCCACCCACGAGATCACCCAGCTCTACGGGCTCGGAAAGCGCGCCCGCACCGCCGCGCTCAACGCGGGGGTGATGCCCCGCATGCTCCAGACCGCCGACCTCGTCGAACGCAGCATCCTCAAGGCCGGAGTGAGCGCTCCCCTGATGGTGATGCGCTGCGACGGCGGCGTGATGTCACTGCCCGAGATGCGCCACCGTCCCCTGCTCACCGTCCTGTCCGGACCCGCCGCCGGCGTCGCCGGGGCGCTCATGGGCGAGAAGGTCAGCGAGGGGGTCTTCCTGGAGACCGGCGGCACCTCCACCGACATCAGCGTCATCCGCCGCGGCCGCGTCCAGATCCGCCACACCGAACTCGGCGGCAAGGAGACCTACCTGTCCGCCCTGGACGTGCGCACCGTCGGGATCGGCGGCGGCTCGCTCATCCGGGTCGGCGGCGCGACGGACCGCCGGTCCCTGACCGACGTCGGTCCGCGCAGCGCCCACATCGCCGGGCTGCCCTACGCCTGTTTCGCCGAGCCCGCCGCCTTGGAGGGCGCCCGGCTGACCCTGATCAGCCCCCTGGCCTCCGACCCGGCCGACTACGCCGTCCTCGAGACCGACCAGGGACGCTTCGCCCTGACCGTCACCTGCGCGGCCAACGCCGCGGGAATGGTCCCCGAGGGCGACTACGCCCGCGCGGAGACCGCCACCGCCCGCCTGGCCCTGGAACCGCTCGCCCGGGCCCTGGGCACCGACGTCGACGCGGCGGCCCGCTCGGTCCTGCACAGGGCCACCGAACGCGTCAGCGCCGTCGTGGACACCCTGATCGACGACTACGGGATCGACCGCGACGTGTGCTCGCTGGTCGGCGGCGGCGGAGGCGCGGCCACCGTCACGCCCTACCTGGGCGAACGCATGCGACTGGACGCGCGTATCGCCGCGCACAGCGAGGTCATCAGCCCTCTCGGGGTCGCCCTCGCCCTGGTCCGCGAGTCCGTGGAACGCATCATCCCCAACGCCACCCACGCCGACGTGCTGGCCGTGCGCGCCGAGGCCGAACAGGCCGTTCTCGGCCAGGGCGCCGACCCGGCCGCCATCGAGGTGGACGTCACCGTCGACCCCCAGCGCAACCTGGTCACGGCGGTGGCCACCGGCGCCACCGAACTGCGCACCAAGGACCGTGCGGCGGGCACCGACGAGGCCGGCTCCCGCGCCGTGGCCGCCGCCAGTCTGGACGCCCGCCCCGAAGACCTCACCGAGTACGCGTCCACCGACCAGTACCGGGTCCTGGGGCTGGTGCGGCGCCCCGGCGGACCGTTCGGTCGCTTCGCCCGCGAGCGCACCCACGTGCGCGTCGTCGACTCCGAGGGGATCGTGCGTCTGCACAGCGCCGACGCCCAGGTGGACACCCTCGTCGCCGGTCAGGCCGAGGGCGGGCTCAAGGACCTGGTGGCCGAACGCACCGTCTACGGTGACGGCGGCGCGGTCCCGCCCGCCGTGTGGCTCCTGCTCGGACCCAAGCTCGCCGACCTCTCCGGAGTCATGGACGCCGGGCACCTTCTGGCGCTGGCCGGTACCGAGATCGCCCGGAGGAACCCCGAGGAGCAGGTCATCGTCCTCATGGAGCAGCGGCGATGAGCGCCCGCACGCCGGCCGGCGGCCCCGCGGCCGACGGCGGACCGCCACCCGAGGGCTCGCTGCGCGCGCACTACGCGCGCATCGCCGCCTCCTCCGAGGAAGAGCTGGCGGCCGACCTGCTCGCGCTCACCGCCACCCACGGCGACCGCGATCGCGATCGACTGCGCGACTGGGCCGCCACGGCCCTGGAGTTCGGCCGCGAGATGGCCGACTCCCGAGGCGACGCCTGGTCCCCGCCCGACATCGAGATCACCGAGAAGGAGCGGGGCGGGGTCCGCCCCGGCGAGATCCTGCTCGCCGAGTACCTGCACCGGGGCGCCCGGTCCCGGGTGGTCGTCTACGACGACGCCCTCACCTTCGCGGGGCGCGTGGCACGGGCCGCCGGGTGGAGCGACGACTACAGCCGCGCCACCGTGCGCGAGGCCGCGCTCGCCCACGAGGAGGCCCACCGCATGCTCCACGGGGAACTCGGCCGGTCGCTGCGCCGCCGACTCGACCACACCGCCCTGCGCATCGGACCGTTGCGGGTGCGCGGACACGTGGTCGGCGCCGACGAGATCACCGCCCACTCCTACGCCCGCCACCGCTGCTCGCTACGCCGGAGCCCCATCGCGCTCACCGCGGCCATCGCCGCCGCCCTCACCCACCGGGGCCCGGACCGCCAAGGGCCGGGCCCCCGCGCCACCACCCCCGGAGTCCACCCGTGACCGCCTTCGGAATCCTGCTCGCCATGGCGGTGGGTGTCGGCCTGATGCTGACCCGCCGCCTGCCCACCGCCTTCGCCCTCGTCCTGCTCTCCGTCGCCATCGCGTTGATCGCCGGAGCACCGCTCACCGGTGAGGAGGGCAGCGTGTTCGGGACCGTCCTCCAGGAGGGCGCCCCGCGCCTGTCGGCGACCATGATCGCCATCCTCCTGGGCAGCTGGTTGGGGACCCTGATGTCCGAGACCGGCATCGCCACCACCCTGGTCCGCAAGATCGTGGAGTTCGGCGGTGAACGGCCCTCGGTCGTGGCCGTCGGCGTGTTCGTCATCGCGATCCTGTGCGGCAGCATCACCGGTTCGGCCCCGGCCGCGATGCTGGCCGGGGTGGTGGGCATCCCGGCGATGATCGCGGTCGGCGTCACCCCCACGGTCGCCGCCGGGACCGTGCTGGTGGGCATCACCGCCGGTGTGCCGCTGGAACTCATCAACTGGCAGTTCCTGTCCGACGCCATCGGTGTGCCCGTCTCCACCGTCCAGTACTTCCAGCTGCGCCTGTTCCCGATCGCCCTGGTCGGCGGGCTGGCCTACATCCTGATCGAGATGCGCCGCAAGGGTGCGCGGCACACCTGGGCGGTGCGCGTGCCCGCCTCGGCCGGGGGTGGCGGGCCGGAGCGCCCGACCAGCCGCCGTGGGAGGGCGGCCGAGCGACGGCGCCGCCGCGGGGACGCCCCCTGGTACGCGCTCGTCACCCCGCTCGTTCCCATCGTGCTGGCGCTCGGCTTCGAGATCCCCATCATCCCGTCGCTGCTCGCCGGTGTCGTCTACGCCCTGTTCACCGCGGTCCCGTGGCGGGAGATGACCTCCACGGCCCTGCGCACGCTCTACCAGGCCTTCGACATCGCCGCCCCGCCCATCGTGCTGTTCATCGCGATCGGCATGCTGCTGGCGGCGGTGGGCCTGCCCGGAGCGGTCACCGCGCTGAGCCCGATCGTCACCGCGATCAGCCCGAGCAGCCCCTGGCTGTTCGTCCTGGTCTTCGCGCTCATGGTGCCGCTGAGCCTGTACCGGGGTCCGATGAACATCTTCGGTCTGGGCGCGGGTGTGGCCGGAGTGCTCATCTCCGGCAACATCTACCCGGCCGCCGCGGTCCTCGGTTTGATGGCCTCCTACGGGCAGGTGCTGGGGGTCTCGGACCCCACGAGCACCCAGACCGTGTGGGCCTCGCAGTACGCGGGCATCCGCCCCGAGCGCTCCATGGTCTCCACCCTGCCCTACACCTGGGTGATCGCCATCGGAGGCCTGGTCCTCACCGTGTTCCTCTACCTGCTCTGAGCCGCCCGTCCCGAACGACGCGGCGGGGGCGAGGCTACCGATCGGTACCCTCGCCCCCGCCCAAGGGCCCGCTCAGGCCCAGAAACCGAAGCTGTACAGCAGTCCGTTGGTCGCGGCGACCACACCCAGGGCCAGCACCGCGCCGGTCACGAACGAGGTCCGCAACGACCGCACCAGGTACTCCAGCGCCACCAGGTTGTTGAGGATGAAGTAGCCCAGCATGGTCGCGTACCAGAACGAGTCCATGCTCCAGGGCTCGAAGTAGGACGGGGCGCCCGTCCACACGTCGGTCTCGGTGGTGAACCACGACCACGCCAGCGCCGCGCCGTAGCCCAGGGGGATCTGGATCAACGGCAGGATGAGCAGCGGCAGGAGCTTGACGAAGCTCCACAGGCCGGGCTGGTCCGCGCGTCGGGCCTCCGACTGCGCCCGGCGGGCAGCGTCCTGTTCGGCGCGCATCCGATCGCGGTGGGCCCGCTCGGCCTCCTGACGACGCCGCTGTTCCTCACGCTGTTCCTGTTGCCTGCGCTGCTCCTCCTGCTGAAGGCGCTGCTGTTCCATCTGTCGGCGGCGCTGCTCCTCGGCCCGCCGGTACGGGTCCTGCTGGGGGTCGGTCGCCTCGCGCCGCCCTCCGTACAGGTCGGCGTAGGGGTCGTCGCCCTGCTGCTGGTACCGCGCCGTGGCGTCGTGCCCGCCGGTGTGCGCGGAGCGCCCCGGCTGCTGACCGGTGTCCGGGAACTGCTGTGTGGGCTGGTGACCCTGCTGGAACCGCTGCGTGGGCTGGTACCCCTGCCCGGTCTGTTGCCCCTGGTTCCCCAGGATCGAGGTCGCGCCGGCCGACGGGTCCTGTCCGTACCCGGTCGACGGGGCGACCTGGGTGGATCCGTCGTCGCCCAGTGCGCCCGCGGCGGCGGCCCCGGCCACCGCTCCCGCCGCACCGCCCAGCGCGGCGGCGCCTCCGGCGCCCAACACCTCGGTGCGTTGGTGGCCACCGGTGGCCCCCGGGTCGGCGGCCGAGGTCGCCAGGGCCTTGTTGACCTTGGCCACCTGCTCCTGCACGCCCATCATGACGGCGGGCGGCAGCCAGGACGATCCGGCGTGCACGTCACCCAGGTAGTCCAGGATCTCCCCCGGACTCGGGCGGCCCTGGACGTCCTTGGACAGACAGGCCGCCACCAGGTGCCGGAGCGACTCCGGAACGGCCGTCAGGTCCGGTT
This sequence comes from Nocardiopsis sp. MG754419, assembly GCF_018207095.1. GTDB lineage: Bacteria > Actinomycetota > Actinomycetes > Streptosporangiales > Streptosporangiaceae > Nocardiopsis. Next base: position 35,979 of record NZ_QOCZ01000034.1, read on the forward strand.
CACGGCTGATGATGCGCATGACCATGGTGGGCATGTTGCCCTCACCGAAGGGACCCGTGCCCGCGGCGGCGTAGGCCAGCACCGCGCCGTAGGCGAACAGGTCGCTGGCGGGGGTCAGTTCGGTGCCCTGGACCTGTTCGGGGCTCATGAACCCCGGTGTGCCGATCACCGACTGGGTGGCGGCGGTGCCGTCGGTGGCCCGCGCGATACCGAAGTCGATCACCCGTGGACCGTCCTCGGCCAGCAGCACGTTGCCGGGCTTGAAGTCACGGTGGATGAGTCCCACCCGGTGGATCTCGACCAGCGCCTCGGCCAGCCCCGCCGCCAGTACCCGCACCGACGGCTCCGGCAACGGACCGTGGGCCTGCACCGCCTCGTCGAGCGGCAAGGAGGGCACGTACGAGGTCACCAGCCAGGGCACCTCGTCGTCGGGCCCGGCGTCGATCACCGGCGCCGTGAACGCGCCACTGACCTGGCGGGCCGCGGTCACCTCGCGGGCGAACCGCTCCCGGAAGGAGGTGTCCGCCGCCATGTGCGGGTGGATGCGCTTGATCGCGACGGCGCGGCCGCCGGCCGAGCGTCCGAAGAACACCTGACCCATGCCTCCGGCGCCCAAGCGCCCGATCAGCCGATACCGGCCGATGCGCTCCGGATCGGTGCTCTCTAGCGGCCCCAACGTTCTCATCCTCCGGCCTGTGCGGCGTTTTCCTACGAACGGGGCCCCAGTCTAGGGCGTGGCGTCCCCGCAAAGAGCACCGTCGTCCGCTGTGATCCACGCGTGCGCCGTGGGTTCGGTGTCGGTCCGGAGACGACCGCGGCGGCAAGGGGCGACGCTCGCGACGACGCGCACGGTTCCCACCTGGCCACACGCGGCCAACCGGGGCGTTCGGCACCCCCGTCGGGGCAGGCCCGCCTAGGGTCGAAAGAGTGGCACCGACCGGATGAGGCGTGATCGTGAGAACCCTGGACACCGTCCGAACCGACGCACGGCTGCGTGCCGCCCACGGGCTCTCGTGGCTCGCCGCCCAGAGCGGCGACCACCCCAGTCGTCTGCTCCATCATCCCTGGCGGGTGAACCCGTATCCGACCTACCGTCGCATGCGCGCGCAGGGGCCGGTGGTCACCGGCCGGCTACCGTTCCACGTCGCGACCACGCACACCGCCGTGGAGCGGATCCTGCGCGACCGCACCTTCGAGGTCGCTCCGCCACGGAGCGGTCCGACCGGCGACGGTTTCCACGTGGTGGACCTGTCCTTCCTGCAGTGCGATCCGCCCGACCACACGAGGTTGCGCGCACTGGCCAGGCCCGCCTTCTCCCCGCGTCGGATGGCCGACTACCACGCGCGGATCCAGGAGGTCACCGACACACTCCTCGACCGCGCCGTGCGGCGGGGCGAGTTCGATCTGATGCGCGACTTCGCCCAGCCCCTGCCCATCGCCGTCATCAGCCACCTGTTGGGGGTGCCCGCACGGGATCGGGCCGATTTCGACCGCATCGGCGACGTCATCGGCTCCGCCCTGGACGGGGCGCGTTCGGTGCGGCAACTGGAACGAGTCCGCCGGGCGACCGCGGAGCTGGAGGAGCTGCTCGCGCGCCTGATGCGCGAACGCCGGTCCGACCCGCGTGAGGACGTGGTGTCCGACCTGGTCGCCCACGTGGACGCGGGCGACATGACGGCGGCCGAGCTGGGATCGATGTTCCGGCTCCTATTGGTCGCCGGGTTCGAGACCACGGTGAACCTCATCGGCAACGGCACGATGGCGCTCTTGCGCCACCGGGACGAGTGGGAACGTCTGGTCGCGGACCCGGAGTTGGCGGCCGGGGCGGTGGAGGAGATCCTGCGCTATGACTCCCCGGTCCAGCTCACCGGGCGGTGGAGCCGGCACGACACCGAGGTCGAGGGGGCACCGATCGGTGCCGGTCGGCAGGTCCTCTGCCTGATCGGGTCCGCCGACCGCGACCCTCGACGCTTCGCCGAACCCGACCGGTTCGACATCACCCGGTCCAACGCGGGTGAACACCTGGCCTTCTCCGGCGGGACGCACTACTGCCTGGGTGCGCCGTTGGCCCGGTTGGAGGGTCGTATCGCCCTGCGCACGCTGAGCGAGCGGATCCCGGGGCTGCGTCCCACGGCGATGCCCACCCGGCGCGACACGCTGACCGTGCGCGGCCTGGCCTCGTTCCCGGTCACCGTCGGGGGCCGGTGAAGGGTGGCGGAAGGCGAACCGAGGCAGGGGGGCACGGGGCGGTGGCGCACGACCGCGGGCGGGCGCAGGGCGCTTCTGTCGGCGGCTGCGGTGTGCGTGGTGGTCTTCGTGGTGGCGGCGGTGACGACCCTGGTCCTGCCGGGACCGGCACGGATCCCGGGGGGCACGCTGCCGGGGCTGGCCGACGCTCACGGCATCAAGCTGGGGGTGGCCGTGGCGGTCGATCCGCTGCGGGAGGACCCGGCCTATCGGGAGATCGTCACCGACCACTACACGTCGATGACGGCCGAGAACGCGATGAAGTGGGTGCACGTCCAACCCGAACGGTACGCCTTCGACTGGAGCGGCCCCGACACCGTGGTCGACTTCGCCGAGGACCACGACCTCGACCTGCGCGGCCACACCCTGCTGTGGCACAACCAGCAGCCCGCGTGGGTGGCGGAGGGCCACTACGACGCCGACGGGCTCCGGGCGGTCATGCGTGAACACATTCAGGCGCTGCTGGGACGCTACGAGGGTCGGATCGACTCCTGGGACGTGATCAACGAACCCTTCGAGGACACCGGCACCGACCTACGGGACAACCTGTGGTATCGGACGCTGGGCGAGGGTTACATCGCCGAGGGGCTGTGGACGGCGCACGAGGCCGACCCCGAGGCCCGGCTCTACATCAACGAGTTCGGTGTCGAGGGCGGCGGTGAGAAGGCCGACGCCCTGTACGAGCTCGCCTCGGGGCTGGTGGCGGACGGGGTCCCGCTGCACGGCATCGGGTTCCAGGGGCACTTCGTCCACGGCGACGTGCCCGACGACCTGGTCGAGAACATGCGGCGCTTCGCCGACCTGGGACTGGACGTGGAGATCAGCGAACTGGACGTGCGCATCCCCGAGCCGGTCACCGACGAGGCGCTGGCCGCCCAGGAGGACGAGTACCGGCGGGTCGTCGAGGCCTGCCTGGACGTGTCGCGCTGCGTGGGGGTGAGCGTGTGGGGGGTCACCGACGCCCACTCGTGGGTCCCCGAGTGGTTCCCCGGTCACGACGCCGCCCTGCCCTTCGACGGGGACGACCGGCCCAAGCCGGCGCTGACCGGCATACACGAGGCACTGGGCCGGGGGCGCCGTTCCGCGGAGTGACGGCGGCGCCGGGCCCACGGGGGCGGTCGACGGCCCGCGCGCGGCATGATGGGCCGCACGACGACCCGAGGAGCACCCGGCATGGACCCGCACACCCCACAACGCGTCGACGTCCCGCCGGCCCTGGTCAGGACCGTCACCGGTTTCTTCGGCCCCGCGTGGGCGCGGGGCCTACCCGGTCTGACGGCCCGAGCGCTCGACCGGTGGGGTCTGACGGTCGACGGGGCGAGCATGCACGGGGCGGTCGCTCTGGTGGTCCCCGTCCGTCGCCCGGGCGGGGGTCGCGCGGTGCTCAAGATCCAGCCCCAGGACACCGAGACCGAGGGCGAACCCGGGGCGTTGCGGACCTGGGACGGTGACGGGGCGGTCCGGCTGCTGGAACACGATCCGTCGGACGGGGCCATGCTGCTGGAGGCCCTCGACCCCGGCCGACGTCTGGACTCCGTGCCCCTGGAACCGGCTCTGGAGGTCATCGGCGCCCTGCTGGCCCGCCTGACCTCGTACCCGGGACCCGCGGGGATGCGCGGACTGGGCCCTCTCACCCGCGACGTCGCCGCACGCGGCCGGGACCGGCTGCCCCGGGTCGGGGCTGCGTGGCGCCCGGTGTTCGAGCGCTGGACGGCAGCCGCCGAGGCGCTGTCGGACGAACCCGGCGACCGTCTGCTGCACTGGGACTTGCACTACGAGAACGTGCTCGCGCCCCGGGAGGGGTCCGACCGCGGCCCCTGGCTGGCGATCGATCCCAAGCCCCTGGTCGGCGACCCCGGGTTCGAGCTCCTGCCGGCACTGCGCAACCGCTGGGCCGAAGCGGAGGACACCGGCACACCGGTGAGGGCCACCCGGCGCAGGTTCGACCTGCTCACCGAGGTCGCCGGCCTGGACCGGGAACGTGCCCGCGCCTGGACGCGGGTGCGGCTGTTGGAGGACTGTCTGGGCCGGCCCGAGGCCCGGGCCCGGGTGCCGCGCGCGCACGCCCTCATCGACCGTGCCCTGGCCGAGCGGGCGCACCCCGACTGACCGGGCCGCCCGCGGTCACGAGGCGCGGGCTCCCGGGACGCAGGCCCCGGCCCGGTGGTGGTCGGCCGGGACCAGGGCGAGGGCACGGTCCCGGCGGGACCACGGGGGTTCTCTCGGGTCACGCGTCCCTCGACGAAGGAGAGGTCCTCCTCCAGGGGGAGGACGCGGTGTCCGGTCCACCACCATGGCGACATCGTCCCCGCGCGCGCCTCCAGAAGGTCTCAGCGCAGGGCGACCGGGGCGGGCGCCTCCATCGGTGTTCCGCGCCGGTGCGCGGTGGGGGTGGTACCGCGCAACCGTTTGAAGGCGGCACTGAGCGCGAAGGCGCTGGAGTACCCCACGCGTCGCGCGATGCCGTCCACGGTGTCGTCGGACTCGCGGAGCAGGTCCGCGGCCAGCCCCACCCTCCAGTCCGCCAGATAGGTCATGGGCGGGGTGCACACCAGGGCGTTGAAGTCGCGGGCCAGCGCCGCCCGGGAGACCCCGCAACGCTCCGCCAGGGCGGCCACCGTCCAGGGGTGCTCGGGCCGGTTGTGCATGAGGCGCAGGGCCCGCCCGACCACGGGGTCGGCCATCGCGGTGTACCAGGCGGGCGGCTCCGCCCCCGGCAGTGAGAACCAGGCGCGCAGTCTCGTGATGAGGGCCAGGTCCAGCAGTCGGTCCAAGACCAGTTGCTGTCCGGGGGCGGCGCAGGCGATCTCCGCCTCGATCATCGCGCTGAGACCGTCGTGGCACTCGTCGGCGGGCACGACCAGGGCCGGGGGCAGGGCGGAGAACAGGCGTCGGCTGAGGTCGCCGGTGACCTCGTAGGACCCGCTCAACAGCAGGTCGGGGGCGTCCAGGGAGTCTCCGTAGGTGCGCAGCCCCAGGGTCGCCTCCTCGGTCAGGGGGTCGCCGTCCGGGCCCAGGCACAGTCGTCCGTCCAGGACGGTACAACTGACCGGTGCGTCGATGGGGTGGGCCAGGGTGTGCGGGCCGGGGGCGCGCAACAGGGCGGTGTCGCCCTGGGCCAGGGCCAGGGGCGGCCCGTCGTCGCGGGCGATCCAGGCCCGACCGCGCACCATGGTGGCCAGGGTCAGCGGCGAACCGTGGTCGAAGCGCACGGCCCAGGGCGGTGTCATGACGGATCGGCTGAAGAGGGCACCGCGGGCGCGGACCCCGTCCAAGAGATCGGCGAGTGCGTCCATGACCTCAGCATAGACGCTCGCATATCGATATGAGCTTCTGAGCCATGGATCGTCTCTCGTGCAGGGTGTTGACTCGGGTCCATGACAGAGAACACGACACCACGACCGATCCTCGTGACCGGAGCGACGGGGATGACCGGGCGACGCGTCCTCTCCGGACTGCGCGAGCTGGGCCTCCCGGTCCGGGCCGCCTCGCGCTCATCGGCATGGCGATTCGACTGGAACGCACCGGAGACCTGGGACGAGGCGCTGGCGGGGGCCGGCTCGGTCTACCTGGTCCAGCACGACCCGGCGCCCCTGACGGCGGGCTTCGTGGAACGGGCGGTGGCGCACGGCCTGGAGCGGATCGTGCTGTTGTCCGCCCGCGGGGTGGACCGACCGGGCTACTTCGACGGGGAGGCACAACCGATCACGCACCGGTTGGGCGAACAGGCCGTGCGGGAGAGCGGCCTGGAGTGGACCATCCTCCAGCCCGGATGGTTCACCCAGAACTTCGACGAGGGCGTCCTGGCGGACGAGGTACGCGACGGAGTCCTGCGTCTGCCCGCCGGAGACGGAGCGGCGGCCTGGATCGACGCCGGCGACATCGCCGCGGTGGCGGTGGCCGCGCTCACCGAACCGGGCCACCACGGACGCACCTACGAACTCAGCGGACCCCGCGCCCTG
>NZ_QOCZ01000331.1 GCF_018207095.1 Nocardiopsis sp. MG754419
GCGCCGTGCTGTCCGGGCGGGGGCGGGTAACCCCCGGAGGACTGGTCGTCCTGGGGCGGCCGTTGGCCGCCGGAGTCACCCTGTCCCTGCTGACCGTACGGGTCGTCCGGGGAGGGATCGTTGGGATGGGACATGGCTCGGCTTCCTTGATAGTGCGGGAGCTGGATCTACTTGAGGAGTCGCATGCTCAACGGGTAGCGATACCACGCTCCCTTGTTCGCGCCCGAGGCTCCCATCACGCCGAGGATGATCGAGACGATCCACACCAGGGCGATGAGCAGAGAGCCGATCCAGGACATGTCTCCGAAGAAGATACCCAGCCCGACGTACAGAACGCCCGCGAACACGTAAGGGATCAACAGAGTGATCTGGAAGTTGGCGGCCTCCGCCGCGTGGTGGCGGACGAAGGGCGACGTCGTGCGCTTGGCGAAGTAGACGGCCAGCGGCGGGATCCAGCCCAGGAAGGCGATCATGAACCCGGTCAGGTGCGCGATCATCGCCACCAGGATGTCCTTGCCGCCGGTCGCCGCGGGTGGTGGGGCGAAGCCGTGCGTCGGCATGCCGGTGCCCACCGCACCCTCCGCGTACCCCGCGGGCGCGGGCGGCCGGGGTCCCGACTGCGGGGGGTGTCCCTGAGGGGGCGCCTGCTGTGCGTACTGCTGCCCGTACCCCGGTGGCGGGGCGGGCGGGGCGAAGCC
>NZ_QOCZ01000332.1 GCF_018207095.1 Nocardiopsis sp. MG754419
GCGTACGGATGTGTCGGGGGATCCGACGTTCGTGGAGTTGTTGGCTCGGGTGCGTGAGGCCGATCTGGCGGCCTTCGACCACCGTGACGTGCCCTTCGATCGTGTGGTGGAAGCGGTGGCGCCGACCCGCAGCATGGCGCATCACCCGCTGTTCCAGGTCATGCTCGTGCTCCAGAACCACGTGGACGCCGGCCCCGCGCTGCCGGGGCTCGAAACGGAACGTGAGCCCTACGCCTGGAAGGTCGCCAAATTCGACCTCACGTTCTCCTTCTCCGCTGCTCCGGAGGGCCTGTCCGGTGTCCTGGAGTACGCGGTCGACCTGTTCGACCGTGACACGGCGGAGGCGCTGGTGGCCCGGTTGGAGCGGGTGCTGACCGCCGTGGCGGCGGACCCGCGGGTGCGGCCGGGCGACATCGAACTCCTCTCGGAGGGGGAACGCCGACGCGTGCTGGTGGACTTCAACCGTGCCGGGACGGGGACGGAGTCCGACCTGGTCCTGCACCGGGTGTTCGAGGAGTGTGCGGCGTCTGTGCCGGATGCCGTGGCGTTGGTGTTCGGGGGTGATCGGGTCTCGTACGGGGAGTTGAACGCCCGTGCGAACCGGTTGGCCCGGTACCTGGTGGGTGAGGGTGTGCTTCCGGGGCGGTTGGTGGGGGTGTACCTGCCTCGGGGTCCCGAGATGGTGGTGGCGTTG
>NZ_QOCZ01000333.1 GCF_018207095.1 Nocardiopsis sp. MG754419
GCGCGAGCCCCGACCCCCGCACCCCACCAGAACCTCCCGAAACCGGCGACACACCCCACCGGACCACCAACAGAAAGTAACAACACTGCTACGTTCAGCAATCAAACCCGCAGTACGCCACCGGGGGAGACCACATGAACACGGCACCGGCCATCGATCTCGACCTCATCACCCACCTGTACCGCACCCACCGAGACGACCTGGCCCTCGTCCGTGACCAGCGCCGACACCACCACGCGCAGGCCGACCCCACCATGACCCCCCAACTCGACGACCTCGAAGCGGAGATCACCTACCTGCTCCTGCGCCACCACCGACCCGCCCACGTCGTCGAGATCGGCACCTACTACGGCTGGTCCACCTCATGGATCCTGTCCGCACTCCGCGACAACGGCACCGGCCACCTGCACTCCTTCGACATCATCGACCACGCCACCCGCCACCTCCCCGACGAACTGACCGGCGACCGATGGTCCTTCACCAAAGGCGACGTCCGCGCCAAGATCGCCCACATGCCCGGCCACACCGACTACCTGTTCATCGACGCCGCCCACAACGGATGGTTCGCCCGCTGGTACATCCACCACCTGCTGCCCACCCTGCCCGCCCACATCCCCGTCAGCG
>NZ_QOCZ01000334.1 GCF_018207095.1 Nocardiopsis sp. MG754419
TATGACGATGTTCCGCATGCCGATCTTCACCTGGAACACCCTGCTCACCAGTGTTCTGGTGCTCATCGCGTTCCCGGTGCTGACCGCGGCCCTCATCGCCCTCGGCGCCGACCGCATGATCGGCACCCAGGTCTTCAACGCCGAGCACGGTGGCGCCATCCTGTGGCAGCACCTGTTCTGGTTCTTCGGTCACCCCGAGGTCTACATCATCGCGCTGCCGTTCTTCGGCATCGCGACCGAGATCCTGCCGGTCTTCAGCCGCAAGCCGATCTTCGGCTACAAGAGCCTGGTGGCGGCGACCATCGCCATCGCCGGTCTGTCGGTCACCGTGTGGGCCCACCACATGTTCCCGACCGGCGCGGTACTGCTCCCGTTCTTCTCGTTCATGACGTTCCTCATCGCGGTTCCGACCGGTGTGAAGTTCTTCAACTGGATCGGGACGATGTGGCGCGGTCAGCTCTCCTTCGAGACGCCGATGCTCTTCACGATCGGCTTCCTGGTCACCTTCCTGTTCGGTGGTCTGACCGGTGTGCTGCTGGCCTCCCCGCCCATCGACTTCCACGTCACCGACTCCTACTTCGTGGTGGCGCACTTCCACTACGTGGTCTTCGGCACC
>NZ_QOCZ01000335.1 GCF_018207095.1 Nocardiopsis sp. MG754419
TATGACGATGTTCCGCATGCCGATCTTCACCTGGAACACCCTGCTCACCAGTGTTCTGGTGCTCATCGCGTTCCCGGTGCTGACCGCGGCCCTCATCGCGTTGGGCGCGGATCGCATGGTCGGCACCCAGGTCTTCAACGCCGAGCACGGTGGCGCCATCCTGTGGCAGCACCTGTTCTGGTTCTTCGGTCACCCCGAGGTCTACATCATCGCGTTGCCGTTCTTCGGCATCATCACGGAGATCCTGCCGGTCTTCAGCCGCAAGCCGATCTTCGGCTACAAGAGCCTGGTGGCGGCGACCATCGCCATCACGGGCCTCTCGGTCACCGTGTGGGCCCACCACATGTTCCCGACCGGCGCGGTACTGCTCCCGTTCTTCTCGTTCATGTCCTTCCTCATCGCGGTTCCGACCGGTGTGAAGTTCTTCAACTGGATCGGGACGATGTGGCGCGGACAGCTCACGTACGAGACACCGATGCTCTTCACGATCGGCTTCCTGGCCACCTTCCTCTTCGGCGGTCTGACCGGTGTGCTGCTGGCCTCCCCGCCCATCGACTTCCACGTCACCGACTCCTACTTCGTGGTGGCGCACTTCCACTACGTGGTCTTCGGCACC
>NZ_QOCZ01000336.1 GCF_018207095.1 Nocardiopsis sp. MG754419
GGTGTCCTCCCAGGCGCACCAGGCGCGGGCGGCCTCGAAGCGGACCGTGGGATCGGGGTCGGCGAGCAGGCGTGCGTAGGCGGCCGGTAGGGCGTGGGGGTCGGCGTCGGGACCGGCCGCGGCACGGAAGGTCTCCCATTGTTCGGGGAAGACGCGGCGCATGGTGTGGGTGATCCAGGTGATCTCGGCAGGGGTGCCGGTGGTGACGGCGTACAGGGCCAGGGCGCGCACGTGGTCGGGGTGGGCCTGTGCGTAGGCCAGAGCCAGGCAGGACCCCCAGGAGGCGCCGAGCAGGTGCCATCGGTCGATGCCCAGGTGGATGCGCAGGGCCTCGAAGTCGTCGATGAGGTGGTCGGTGGTGTTGTGGGTCAGGTCGGTGGTGGGGTCTGCGGCGTCGGGGGTACTGCGTCCGCTGCCGCGTTGGTCGAGCAGGATGAGGCGGTAGTGGTCGGGGTCGGTGAAGCGGGACCAGGTGGGGGAGGCCCCGGAGCCGGGTCCGCCGTGCACGGCCAGGACCGGGACGCCGTCGGGGTGTCCGGTCTCCTGCCAGAAGAGGCGTTGGCCGTGGGGGCGCCTCAGGTGTCCCTGGGTGTGGGGGGTGGTGATGGGG
>NZ_QOCZ01000337.1 GCF_018207095.1 Nocardiopsis sp. MG754419
GTCTCGGACCCCCTCGACCCCCACGTCCGCCCCGGTGCGGAGGGACGGACCCTGCCCGGGGTGCGGGACGTCCCGGGCCGGTCGTTTCTGTGAGGAGTGCGGTCACGACTTCGCGACCTGGTCCGGTGACCACGGACACGGACCGGAGGATCCCGGGAACGCGCCGATCGGGGTGCGGTGGCGCGTCATCATCGGAGCGGACCCCGCGTACTACCAGTACATGGTCGATCTGGGGGTCCTCGACCCCGCCCGGATCGTCTTCCCCCGTGGTCTCCGTCGGCGTCGGGTGACCCTGCGCGGAGACCGGATGCACATCGGTCGGGGGAGCCGTGCGCGCGGGTTCTTCCCCGAGATCGACCTGGGGGGACCCGGGGGCGACCCCGCCATCTCCCACATCCACGCCGTCCTGTTCCCCCGCCCCGGCGACACCTGGTCGTTGGTCGACCCTGGGTCGACCAACGGGACGACGATCAACGGGACCGCCGACCCCGTCGCGCACAACGTGGAGGTCCCCCTGAACGACAGTGACCGGATCTACGTCGGCGCATGGACCGTCCTCATCCTCCAGAAGGGGTGAACCCCGTTGCTACCCCCCGACCCCCCACGGGC
>NZ_QOCZ01000338.1 GCF_018207095.1 Nocardiopsis sp. MG754419
CCGCCGCCCCGGCCGCCCCGCGACCGGGGCTTCGTGCTGGTCGGAGGCGTTCGTTTCGGGCCACGACCGAGGCTCGGCCCGGGATCGGTGAACCATCGGAGCGCCCGCGACGTTAGTTCCCACATGCGGTCACTCCACCGCGTCCGCACGGGGCCTCCCACGAGTATTTGCCAATGCAATCACGTATGCACGTGCATGCACTACGCTGAGGCCTCGAAAGGGGACACGAGGATCACATCGGTGGCGCGGCCGGCCCGACCGGCGGGACCGTCGCGGTCCGATCCCACGAGCGCGGCGCGCTGGAGCCGACCGTGGACCACCCGCACGTCCCCCGAAGTTCCAGGAGGTTGAGGATGCATCGGATTTACAACGGCGTTCCCGCGGACCGGCTACTGGTCACTTGGACCAAGAGCAGCTGGAGCAACCCCGACGGGAACTGCGTCGAGGTCGCCACGCTCCCCGACGGAGACATCGCCGTTCGTAACTCCCGTGACCCCGAGGGGCCCGCGCTCGTCTACACCCCCGAGGAGATCCAGGCCTTCGTCCGGGGCGCCAAGACCGGAGACTTCGACGCCCTTCTGAGCTGACCTTCCGCCCCACCCCCGGGC
>NZ_QOCZ01000339.1 GCF_018207095.1 Nocardiopsis sp. MG754419
GCAGTGTGGCTCCACCGGGTGTAGAACTGCCGGCCCGCCGGGTCGAGGAAGGTCATGCGGGCCAGATTGTCCAGCTTTTCAAAGGGTGAGTGCAGGGCCTGAGCCAAGGCGTTGGCCGCCAGGACGTCCAGGGTCCGGTTGATGACGAACGCCGCGGCGCCCGGGTAGCCGTCCATCAACTGGCGAAGGGCGGGACTGACCTGGTCCGTGGTGTGGGTGAACTGGTTGCCCGGCGCTGTGCCCGCCAGCTGGTGGAGGTGCGCGTGGGCGTCGGGGTCCAGTCGCAGGGCGCGGCTGAGTGCGTCGAGTACCTGGGCCGAGGGGCGGCGTTCGCGCCCCTGTTCCAGGCGGGTGTAGTAATCCGCGTTCACCCCGGCCAGGACAGCGACCTCTTCACGACGCAGCCCGTTGACTCTGCGTACGCCGTAGCTCGACATGCCGACATCCTGCGGCCGCAGGGCCGCCCTGCAAGCGCGTAGGAACTCCCCAAGGTGGTTGCCGGTCATGTCCTCAGGCTAGGCCGCAGGAGTGCGGGCTGCCTGGGTGTACCGCACCCAGGCAGCAGACGTCCTGGTCAGCGGCCTTCGGCCTGTCCAGACT
>NZ_QOCZ01000340.1 GCF_018207095.1 Nocardiopsis sp. MG754419
CAGTTGATCATCACGATCCGGACGAGCGCGGCCCCCGCCTCGACGGCGTCCGGATCGTGATGATCAACTGGCGCGACCCGTGGCAGTCCGCGGCCGGCGGTGCCGAGGAGTACGCCTGGCGGATCAGCCGCCACCTGGCCGAACGCGGCGCCATCGTCACCTTTCTGACCAGCCGCGAGGACCACCAGGCCAGGGTCGAGACCAAGGACGGCATCGTCATCCGCCGGATGGGCGGCAGGTTCACCGTCTATCCACGCGTCATGGCCTGGCTCGCCCTGTGGCGGCGCGAGTACCACCTCGCCTTCGACTGCATGAACGGCATCCCCTTCCTGTCCCGCCTGGTCCTGCGCCGCAGCACCAAGGTCGTGAGCGTCGTGCACCACGTGCACGACCTCCAGTTCAACGCCTACTTCTCGGCGCTGCCGGCCCGGTTCGGTCGTTTCATGGAGTCCACCGTGGCCTCCCTGGTCTACCGACGCTGCACCACCGTCACCGTCTCGGAGTCCTCCCGGTCCGCCATGCGCGCCAAGCTCGGCTGGCGCGCCCCCATCGAGATCATCCACAACGGCGGCCCCGCCCTGGCC
>NZ_QOCZ01000035.1 GCF_018207095.1 Nocardiopsis sp. MG754419
GTCACCGCCCCCGCCTCCACCACCCCACGGTCCTCCGCCCTCCGGGTACCCGGCTCAGCCTCCCGCGCCCCGACGCGGGCCCCGGACGGCACTCACCGTCGCGATCACCGCGACCGCCACCCTGGCGGTCGCCGGGATCCTGACCTGGACCGTGTTCCAGGCCTTCGGGTCCTCCGCCGGTGTGACCCCGGCACGGGGGCTTCCCACGGACGATCCGTGCGCCTCCCTCGGGGAGAGCACCCTCGCCGAGATGGACGCCGAGGTCACCTCGTGGAACTCGGGCACCTACGCCGTGGGATGCACCTGGATGACGGGCCTGGCGGGTGGTGACGAGGTGTACCTGCACCTCACCCATTCCGTGGCGCAATCCGCGGCCGATGTCACCGTGATGGAGGAGTTCGGCGAGGAGGACGTGCCGCGCGACGCCGACGAACTCTACGAGGCCGCCGTCACGCGCGCCTCCGAGAGCCTCATCGAGGTGTCGGACGAGGGCTACGTCGACGCCGACCGGCGATCCCTCACCTACGGGGACGAGAGCACGATCGTCCTCCTCAACGTCGACTATGGGTACAGCGACGACCTGAACCAACGGGTGTCCCTCATCGTGCGCGAGGGCGACCTGGTGAGCGTGCTCTCCTACAACCTGAGTTCGATGAGCCCCGAACTCGACCTCGCCGAGGCCGAGGAACTGATCGCCACGGCGGCCGACGATGTCTTCGGCTGAGCGACCGTCCTTCTCCCCGAGGCCCGAGGATCACATCCAGAACAGGAGACCCGCCGTGTACAACGGCCCCCCGCAGCACCCCGCGCCCCCGGCCGGACCGGCGGCCTCCACGCCGCGTCGTTCGACCGGGCGGACGATCGCGATCACCGTCGCGGCGACGCTCGGCGCCTACGCGCTGGTGATCGGGGGTGTGAGCGCGGTCATGCTGGGAACCGGTGCCGACACCGCGAGCGCGGGTCCGGAGTTCGAGGGTCTGCCCACCCAGCCGTGCGCGGCTGCGGGCGGCTCCCGGCTCGGTTCCCTCTCGGCGCACATGCCACAGGCGAACCACACGGAGACCTACGCCACCTGCCAGTGGATCGCCGAGTACGGGGACGGGACCGACGGCACCCTCACCGTCCGCTTCCAGATCCCGACCGACACCGACAACGAACCCCTCCGCACCGAGGACGACGCACGGGAGCAGTACGAGACGGAGTCGGAGAGGTTGCGCAAGGGTGAGGACAGTGCCCACTGGCCCATGGAGATCCTCGACATCCGCGACCTCGACCTCGGCGACGAGTCGATCGTGTCCCATTTCCGCGAGGGCGCCGATGATCCGGCCGGCCGCGCCACGGTCCTGGTGCGCTCCGGTGCTCTCCTGGTCTCGGTCGAGGCGCGCGAGTCCTGGCACGAGCCCACGGGCGACCCCGATTTCACCGGAGACGAGGAGACCCTCATCGGCCTCGCCGAGGACGCGCTCAGCCTCGTGGAGTGATCAGCGGCCCGTCCCGCCCCGCCATCGCCCAACGCCGGTTCCGTCGGAACCGGCGTTGCGCCCTTTCGGGAGCTGGAGGCGCAGTTCAGAGCCGGTCCCGGCTCTGTCGGTCCCCGAGGGCCCGGAGCCGGTCGACGGTCAGCCAGGGGCGGGCCACGTGGATCATGCGGTGGCGGTTCGCGCACAGGAGCGCGAGGTCCTCCAAACGCGTCCGACTCTCCCCGACGTGGTGCAGAGGGACGACGTGATGTACCTCGACGTAGCCGCCCCCGCGGTCGTCGACGTCGGCCCGGAGACCTCATTCTCCCCGGTGCCGGCCGTGCTCGTCTCCGCGGACGTCATCGTGCAGACGCCGCGACGCTACGGCTCGGAGCACGTCTTCTCCAGATCCGAAAGTTCCTGCGCACGATAATTGCGCATCACCAGCCCGAAGAACACCACGGGAAGACGACGAACGGGACGCCCACGCCGAAGTACCAGGGCCGATCCGAGGCCATGAGAGCCCAGATCTTGCCCGCCGTGACCAGCGTCCCGAAGACGATGCCCGTGATCACGTCACGGCGCGAAAGCGTCGGTCGGTCGTTGTTCCTGTCCATGATCCCCATCCCTCAGTGCGGAAGGAGGTGAGCGAACGCCGACCACGACGGGTGGGACGACCCTGGCGGAGCGGCCCGCCCAGCCAGAGGCCCGGCAGATGGTCGCTGAGTTCCGTGGGTGCGGCCGGGACACGTTGTCTTGGCCACCGACATCGCCACCGTGGCCGAGGGCTACGGCTCTTCTGGGGCGGCGGGCACGTGCCGGCGTTGGCGGTAGAGAGCGTGTGCGAGCCAGAAGAGGTATCCCCCATTGGCGAGGAAGACCGCGCTGCTCACAATGATCGACATCAGGTGGTCCGCGTGAATCGCCGGCCTCAGGAAGATCAGCATCGAAACCATGAAACACACTGGCGCGATCAGGTGAACCCAGCGCACTGCTTTCCGGCTCTTCATCAGGACTCTTCCTGGCTGTTGTCGGTGGTGGTCTGACGACCCCATCCACGGGCAAGAGCAAGCGGGCTGGACTGCTCTCTCGAACCCGGGCCCGAGCAGGAGCCGAACAAGTCGCGGCCGACTACGGCGAGTGCACGAGGCCTGTCTCTCTACGGCGTACCGATATCGAGAGCGGCCAAACGCGGATGATCGAGTTCCCCTGCGGCTCCAGCCGCGCATCACGCCGGTCGGTCTGCGTAAACAGGAAACGGCTTCTGCGCAGAACTCAATGCGAAGAGGGCCGGCACCTGAACACCGAACCCGATCCCACGGTTCCCGGGCCGCCTGGGCGTGGTCGTTGGGCCAATGGATGTCGCACGGCTGCGGGCGCCGGATGATGAGGTACAGGTGACGCACGAAGGCTCGGCAGTGGCGTTCGGACCCCGGCCATGCGCGCTCGACACGCGTCGCGGCTGTGCCGGCCCCGGGCCGGGAAAACGAAGAACGGGTGCCCACCTGTGTGGACACCCGTTCCTTTGTCGGGGTGGCGGGATTTGAACCCACGACCTCTTCGTCCCGAACGAAGCGCGCTGCCAAGCTGCGCTACACCCCGAAGCAACGTCCCCAAGTCTAGCGGACTCGGGGAGTGCTCGCGACGCGGTTCACGCCACACTTCGACGCGTGGGTCAGGCCCCCGCGACCAGGTCCAGGAGAGAGGCCTCGGGGCGGCAGCAGAAGCGCACCGGGGCGTACGGGGACGTGCCCAGGCCACCGGAGACGTGCAGCCACGCCCGCCCGTAGTCGTTCAGTCCCCAGGCGCGCTTGCGGTCGATCCCGCAGTTGGTCACCAGGGTCCCGTAGTACGGCAGGCACAGCTGACCGCCGTGGGTGTGACCGGCCAGCAGGAGCTGATAGCCGTCGGCCTCGAACCGGTCCAGGTTGGCGGGCTCCGGCGAGTGCAGCACCCCCACGCGCAGGGCGGCGCCGGGGTCGGCCGGGCCGGCGATGGCGTCGTACCGGTCCAGCTTGATGTGCGAGTCGTGCACCCCCGCCAGGGCCACGTCCTGCACCCCGACCTTCAACGAACCCTTGTGGTTGTTCAGGTCCAACCACCCCGACGACGACATCGCCGCGCCCAGTTCGCGCCAGGGCAGGTCCGGCACCCGTCGCTTGTTGTAGTCGGTCTTGCTGGTCCGCCACAGGTACCGCGCCGGGTTCTTCAGCTGCGGCGAGAACAGGTCGTTGGAGCCGTACACGAAGGCACCCGGGCGGTCCAGGAGCGGCCCGAGCGCGTCGATGAAGGGTTCCACCGCCTCCGGGTGCGCCAGGGAGTCCCCGGTGTTGATCACCAGATCGGGCTCGTACCTCTCCAGCCCGCGGATCCAGTCGATGAGCATCTTCCGTCCGGGCGTCAGGTGCGCGTCGGACAGGTGCAGGACGCGCATCCGGGGGCTGCCGGGCGGCAACAGGGGGAGTTCGTACCGGCGCAACCGGAACCAGTTGCGTTCGATGACCGAGGCGTACCCCAGCCCGGCCACACCGACCGCGCCCGTGATCGCGGCCGCGCGCCCGATGCGGCGCAGGATTCGTCTGTCGTCGGCGCCCATCCGGCCCTCCTTCTTCGTTGGTCGATCGTCTCAGATCCTGAACCGCTCCGTGCGCAAACCGTTGGTCCGCGTGGGAGGGACGGCCATAGGATCAGGTCATGTCCGAACTCAAAGACCGCCTCAAGTCCGACCTCACCACCGCCATGAAGGCGCGTGACAAGGTGCGCACCGCCACCCTCCGCATGGTGCTCGCCGCCATCGCCACCGAGGAGTCCGCCGGTTCCGCCCAGCGTTCCCTGAGCGACGACGAGGTCACCACGCTCTTGATCCGGGAGACCAAGAAGCGGCGCGAGGCCGCCGAGGCCTTCGACACGGGCGGACGTACCGACGACGCCGCCAACGAGCGCGCCGAGAGCGAGGTCATCGCGGACTACCTGCCCCAGCCTTTCACCGATGAGGAGCTGTCCCGACTGGTCGCCGACGCGATCGCCGAGACGGGCGCCTCCGGGATGAAGGAGATGGGCAAGGTCATGAAGGTGGTCAACCCCCGGATCGCGGGTCGCGCCGAGGGTTCCCGCGTGGCCGCCGAGGTCAAGAGCCAGCTGGCCTAGCCGGACGGCACGGCCCAGAGCCGCCGGAAGCGGCGAAGGGGCGGGGTGATGCGATCACCCCGCCCCTTCCCTGCGGTCGCGCGCCCCCTGCGGGCCGCGCGACCCCTGCGGGCCGCGCGACCCCGCCGTCAGTTCCGGCCGTCGCGGCCGTTCAGCGGCCCCGCGGGCAGGACCGGGTGCCAGTCCACCCCGCCCGGACCACCGTCGGCGCTCTCGCGACCGGAGCCGTCACTGAGGAACACGTTCACCGTGGCCCCCTCGGGCAACCGGCTGCCGGGGTCCGGGTTGACCGCGGCCACCGAACCCTCGGACTCGGAGGACCGCAGTGCCGTACCGGACACGTTCACCGAGTAACCGGCGCCTTCCAGAGCCGACACCGCGTCCGCCTCCGACATACCGACCACGTTCGGCACACCGCCGTCGTCGCTGGCCGGGCTGGCCTCTTCGTCCCCGTCGTCGTCATTGCGCGGGGCACGCGGCTCGGAGGTGGAGCCGAAGCGGCCCGGCGCGGACGCCAGCTGCTCGGTGTCCACGCCCGCGTGGGCGCCGCGCATGGTCTCCTGCCAGATCGGTCCGGGGATCGTCGCCCCGTACACGACCGGGAAGTACCGGTCCCCGATGGTGACGTTGCGCAGCGGGTGCTGCTGCGGTCCGCGCGGGTCGCCGACGAACACGGCACTGGACATCTGCGGGGTGAACCCGGCGAACCAGGCCGCGGCCGAACCGTCCGTGGTACCGGTCTTGCCGGCGGCCGGTCGGCCGATGCTCAGGCTCGCGGCGGTGCCGCCGTTGAACGTCTGCGACAGCAGGTAGCTGGTGCCGTCCGCGACGTCCTCGTCGATCGCCCGGTCGCACTCGGGCTCGATGTCGATCGTGGTGCCGGACTGGCGGTCCTCGATCTGGGTGATCGCCTGCGGCTCGCAGTACATGCCGCCGGAGGCGAAGGTGGCGTAGGCGTTGGCCACCCGCAGCGGGGAGACCTCCTCGCTGCCCAGGGTGAAGCTGCTGTTGGCGAGCGAGTTGGCGTTCTCCGTGAACAGGGTGCCGTCGGCCCGCTTGAGCCCGAGCTTCTCGGCCATCTCCATCGTGTCGCACAGACCCGCGCGTGCCTGGAGCTGCGCGAAGTAGGTGTTGGAGGAGGCCTTGGTGCCGGAGATCATGTTGTGGTTGCCGGCGTTGCTGTCACCGGCGTTGCTGAGCGACCAGTTCTCCAGACGCCCACCGTTGCACGCGGTCTGACCGCTCACCGTGGTGGAGCTCGGTGAGTTGAACGAGGTGCTGAACGGCATGCCCTCGTCCAGGGCCGTGGCCAGGGTGATCGCCTTGAAGGTCGAACCCGCCTGGAAACCGCTGCTGCCGCCCCGGTCGGAGTCGGTGGTGAAGTTGATGGACGTCTCGCCGAGCCGGCTCTCGTCAGGACCGTAGTTACGGCTCTGCATCATGCCGAGGATGTGGCCGGTGCCCGGTTCGATGACGGCCTGGGCCGCCACCTTCCGCGAGTCGTTCTCCCGCGGCACCCACTTGTCCACGGCGTCCTGACCGGCCTCCTGCGTCTGCGGGTCCAGGGTCGTGTGGATCTCCAGACCGGCGGTGCGCAGCCAGCGGGCACGCTCGGTCTCGTTGGGCCCGAACCGCTCGTCCTGCTCGATCTCCTGCACCACGTAGTCACAGAAGAACGGTTGGTCGCTGGGCACACACCCGTTGGGCGGCGTGGCCAGGTCGAGGTCGAGCTCGTACTCCTTGGCCTCGGCGGCCTCCGCCTCGGTGATCGCGTCGGTGGCGACCATGCGGTCGAGGACGACGTTGCGTCGCTCCTCGGTCTGCTCGGGGAAGAAGCGCGGGTTGTACAGGTAGGGGTAGCGGACCAGACCGGCGATGGTGGCGGCCTGGTGCAGCTCCAGCTCGTCCGCGGACACCTGGAAGAAGTGCTGGGCGGCGGACTCGACACCGTAGGCGCCGTCACTGAAGTAGGCGATGTTGAGGTAGCCCTCGAGGATCTCGTCCTTGCTCATCCGCTGTTCCAGGGCCACGGCGTAGCGCAGCTCCCGGATCTTGCGGGAGATCGTCTCCTCGCGGGCGTGGTCCAGCTCGTCCTGGGAGGTGGCCGCCTCGATCTGTACGTTCTTGACGTACTGCTGGGTGATGGAGGAGGCGCCTTCGGTGTTGCCGCCCATCGTGCGGATGGCGGCGCGCAGCGTGCCCGACACGTCCAGGCCGCCGTGGTCGTAGAAGCGGGAGTCCTCTATCGCCAGGATCGCGTCGACCATGAGCGGTGAGATGTCGTCGATGTCGACGAGCTCACGGTTCTGGTCGAAGATCTCGGCGATCACGCCGCCTTCGCTGTCGTAGATCGTCGAGCGTTGAGGGGGCGGTGGGGTCTCCAGTTGACTGGGCATCTCGAGGAAGCCGTTGGCCACGTTCCTGGCGGTGATCCCCATACCACCGACCGCCGGAAGCGCCAACGCCGCCACGAGGAGGCCGGCGATCACGCCGACGACCATGAGTTGGCTGATTCTTTGAAGCAATGTCCCCTGACCCACCCCATCAGACTAAGTGACCGCGAACGCGTAAAAGCGGTGCGTTCGGTGACAGACGCCGCCTATTCACGCGGAATCGACCGTGCCGACGCACGAGTCGTGCCCCACGACCATCTTTCCACGGTTAACGCCGAACGGTCTCTCTGCGGTTCCGCCGACGGACACCTCACCGCTGGTCGCGGGAGTGTGGTCGGGCGGTCACGCAATGGCCCGCTCGGGCCATATCCATGAGACGGAAAGTGGGTCGACTGGGTTCTGTTGGTGAAGCGGTCCGAACCGTACTTTCGACTTGTGGGGGTGTGGTGACACCGCGCGTGTCCCCCACCCCGCCCGGTGACGGGAGGCCACCGTGCTCCCCTCCACTCAACCAGAGCACATCGACCACCCGTGACCGCGAGACCCATCACACGTCTGGGAAGTGGGCCACATGTGGACCGATCAATGGACGACGCAGGCTCTGTGCCGACGAATCGACCCTGACACGTTGTTCGTTCCGGGCGCGGCGCAGAACCGGGTCAAGGCCATCTGCCAGGGATGTCCCGTCCGCACCGAGTGCCTGGCCGACGCGCTCGACAACCGCGTCGAGTTCGGCGTCTGGGGCGGCATGACCGAACGCGAACGCCGATCACTGTTGCGCAAACATCCGGGGGTGACCGACTGGAGGACGCTCCTGGAGGACGCCCGCCGCGAGGGGGAGGCCGATCCGGCCCGCTACGCGCGGGACAAGCAGACCGCCTGAGTTCCGCCCCCGGGCGGGTCCCTCCTCCCGCCGACCACCCCTACCGTTCCTCGCCCGCCAACGCCGAGCCGATCTCGCGCAGACCCGCCAGGTCGTGCACGTCCTCCGCACGGGCGGCCACCTCCGTCACCCGGACCTTCGGGTGCGCGGACGACATCCGATCGCACAACAGACGTTCCCTCTCGCGCGTCCGCACACGTTCGGCGTGCAGGCGCAGAGCCGCCACGGCCAGGGGGTGCGAGTCCGCCAGGGACACGGCCGCCGCCGTCGCCCGCTCGGCGTCCAACTCCGCCCCCGGACCCGTCGGCAACGGATGCGTGCGGTTCACCACCAGTCCGGCGAGCGGCATCGAGTCCCGGTCCAACCGCTCCACGAAGAACGCGGCCTCCCGCATGGCGTCCGTGTCGGGCACCGCCACCACCACGAAAGCGGTGCCCGGAGCGCGCAGGAGCCGGTAGGTGCGTTCGGCCCGTTCCTGGAACCCGCCGAACACCGTGTCGAAGGCGGCGACGAAGGACCGCAGATCGTTCAGGAACTGTGTCCCCACGATCTTGCCGACCACGGAACCCACCACGTTCATGCCGGCTCCCAACAACCGGAACGCTCCGGAACCCGCAGGACTGAGGAAACGGATGAGCTTGCCGTCGAGGAAACGGCCGAGCCGCTTGGGCGCGTCCAGGAAGTCCAGGGCGGATCGGCTCGGCGGGGTGTCCACCACGATGAGGTCCCAGTCGCCGGACTCGCGCAACTGCCCCAGCTTCTCCATCGCCATGTACTCCTGCGTGCCCGAGAAGCTCGTGGAGAGGGTCTGGTAGAAGGGGTTGGCCAGGATCTGGCGGGCCCGTTCCGGGTCGGCGTGTCGCCGCACGACCTCGTCGAAGGTCCGCTTCATGTCGAGCATCATCGCGTGCAGGCTGCCCGCGCGGTCGTCGCCACCGTGGGCACCGTCACCGGGGACCCCGTCGGGATCGTCCGTGTCGCCGCCCGAGCCGCCGACCGTGGCCGCGTCCTCGCCGGGACCGACCCGCGCGTCCTCGCCGTCCGGGTCCTCGGCATCCCGGTCACCGGGACCCCGTCCCTCGACATCCGGACGCCCCGAGTCCGGGTCCCCGCCGTCCCCGCCGGCCAGGGCGGGCCGTGGCAGCGGGACCGGGCGCGGGGTGTTGTCCAACTCCACCAGCCCGAGGGACTGGGCCAGACGTCGCGCCGGATCCACGGTGATCACCACCGCGCGTCGGCCCCGTTCCGCGGCGCGCAGCCCCAGCGCGGCGGCCGTGGTGGTCTTGCCGACCCCACCTGCCCCACAGCACACGACGATCCGCGTCTTCGGGTCGTCCAGGAGCGCGTCCACGTCCATCCGTCGCGGTGCGGCGGTGTGCGTCCGGCGCGCCCCCGACGTGTCCGCTCGGTCCGTCCCCGCCTCGCCGTTCACCGACGCACCCCCTGTTCGGCCAGCCGGTCGGCCAGCACGGTCAACGCCGACCGGTCCATTCGGCCCTCTGCCCGGGGCAGCTCCACCAGGGGATTCCCCAGGTCCGCCAATCCCGTGCGCACCCGTTCCTCCAACCGGTGGCGCAACGCGTAGGCGCGCACCTCACCGGCGAGGTCGGCGGACAGGCGTTCCGGATCGGCCAGCCCCGCGGACTTCAGTCCGTCGGCGAGCGCCACCTCGTCCAGGTCTCCGGCGACCGCCTCCGCGACGTCGGCCTCGTCGAGCAGGGGCGGACCGACCATGTTCACCAGGACGGCGCCGGTCCGCAGCCCCAACGCCTCGATCTCGGCGATGCCGTCGCGGGTCTCCTGCGCGGGCATCTCTTCGAGCAGTGTCACGAAGTGCACGCGGGTCAGCTCGGAGCGGATGACCGACATGACCCGGTCCGCGTGCGAGCGGATCGGACCCGTCCGGGCCAGGCCCGCGACCTCGGAGTTGACGTTGAGGAACCGGCCGATACGGCCGGTGGGCGGTGCGTCCATGACCACCGCGTCGTAGTGGTGCGGGCCGTCCGTGGCGCGCGGCCCGCCTTCGCGGCGTCGGACCGCCTCGGTGGCCTTGCCGGTCAGCAGCACGTCCCGCAGTCCCGGGGCGATGGTGGTCGCGAAGTCCACGGCGCCCATTTTGGTGAGGGCCTGCCCGGCCCGCCGCATCCCGTAGAACAGCTCCAGGTACTCCAGCAGTGCCGCCTCGGCGTCGGCCGCCAACACCGACACCGACCCCCCGCCCGGGACGGACAGCATCCGACGTTCCTCGTACGGCAAGGGCCCGCTGCCGAGCAGAGACGCCACCCCCTGCCGGCCCTCCACCTCCAACAGCAGTACCCGTCCGCCGTCCGCCGCCAGGGCCAGCGCCAACGCTGTGGCCGCGGTCGTCTTCCCGGTGCCGCCCTTGCCCGTCACGATGTGCAGTCGGGCTCCGGCGAACGCTTCTCCTGGGCCGCCGCCACGCGGGCCGTGCTCACGCTCGTTCACCCCACGGAGTCTATGTGCGGCCCACCGACGTGGTCGGGTGCAGGGTGGGCCCTTCACCTGGCCTGCGGGGTGGGCACGGGTGAGTAAGGTGGCGGCGTTGAAGGGCGGTTCTTCGAGCCGCCGGTGATCGAGAGGGGTAGAGCCGGATGACCAAGTGGGAGTACCAGAGCGTCGCGTTGCTGTCGCACGCCACCAAGCAGATCCTCGACGGGTGGGGCGAGGACGGCTGGGAGCTCGTCAGCGTCGTCCCCGCGCCGCTTCCCGAGGGTGCCGACCCGCGTAACCAGCAGTACGTGGCCTACATGAAGCGGGCCAAGTAGATGGCCACCCCCGAGGAGCGCCTCGCCGAGCTGGGGCTCACCCTGCCCGAGGTGGTGCCCCCCGTCGCCACGTACCGCCCCGCCGTCCGCAGCGGTGACCACGTGTACGTCTCCGGTCAGCTGCCCTTCGTGGAGGGCAGGCTGCCGACCACGGGCAAGGTGGGCGCCGAGGTCGACGCGCAGACCGCCCAGGACCTGGCCGCCGTGTGCGCGCTCAACGCCATCGCCGCGGTGTACGCCGAGATCGGCGACCTGTCCAAGGTCGTGCGGATCGTCAAGGTCGGCGGGTTCGTCGCCTCCATCCCCGACTTCACCGGCCAGCCCGGGGTGATCAACGGTGCCAGCGAACTCCTCGGCAAGGTGTTCGGCGAGGCCGGGGTGCACGCCCGCGCCGCCGTGGGGGTGGCGGCCCTGCCGCTGGACGCCCCGGTCGAGGTTGACATGATCGTCGAGGTCCGCTGAGCGACCCGGGGACGTTTCCGGCTCCGGTACGAGCGTGGGCCGTGGCGCGGCTTTCGCGAACGACAGGAGTGCCCCGATGACCGAGAACGACGTCGTGGCCCAGGCCCGACCCGCCGCCACCGTGATGCTGTTGCGTCCGGTTGTGGACACCGCGGGCGCTCCGGAGGGGCGGCCCATGGAGGTCCTGCTCATGCGCAGGGTCCCCTCCATGGGCTTCGCCCCGGGCGCCTACGTCTTCCCCGGTGGGTTGGTCGACGAGCGCGACGCCGACGGTGACCTGCCCTGGACCGGCCCGAGCCCCCGCGACTGGGCGGGGATCCTCGGCGTCGACGTGCCGATGGCCCGCGCCCTGGTGTGCGCCGCGGTCCGGGAGACCTTCGAGGAGACCGGAGTGCTCCTGGCCGGTGAGCCGGGGCACGCCGGTGACACCGGCCTCACGCTGGACACCTCTGGCGAGGACTGGGAGCGGGATCGACTCGACCTCATCGACCATGCGTGTTCGTTCACCGAGGTCCTGTCCCGGCGGGGTCTGGTGCTGCGGTCGGAATGGTTGCGCGCCTGGTCGCGGTGGGTCACCCCCACGCGGCAGCCGCGCCGTTACGACACCTGGTTCTTCACCGCCGAACTGCCTCCCGGGCAGTCGCCCCGGGACGTCGGTGGCGAGGCCGACCACAGCCGGTGGGTCGACCCCGGAGTGGTCGCCCCCGAGTGGGAGGCGGGGCGGATGCCGATGCTCCCGCCCACCGTCATCGCTTGCGCGGAGCTGGCCGACCGTCGCACTCTCGAAGGTGTACGCGATGCCAGACGGGATATCGTTCCCATCGAACCGGACGTTCGAAAGATCGATGGTCGGCTCCGTGTCGTCGCCCCTGACGGCAGGGACTTCCCACTTCCCCACACCGACCCGACGCCCTGAGAACGACGTCGTGGGATCTTCGGATCATGACGAACACGGTGGGACCGTTCGACGGTACGGGTCGCCCCCAGGCGGATAGGTAACCCACCATGTCCCCTCGGCCATCCTTCAGATCAGTCCGGTTCCGGCGAGCGAAGCGAGGTGTGATGAGGATCGACGGTTCCGGGACGCTGCGCGCGGGATGCGTGCTGTGCCCCAACCCAGGCCCGATGACCTTGGAGGGGACCAACACCTGGATCCTGCGGGAACCGGGTGCGCGCGGGGTCGTGGTCGTCGACCCCGGCCCCCACGACGAGCGACACCTTGAGCGGGTGGCGCGCACCGTGCAGGAGCAGGGCGCACAGGTGCAGATGACACTGGTGACGCACCGGCACTTCGACCACACCGAGGGGTCCCGCTACTTCTCCGAGCTCACCGGAGCTCCGGTGCACGCGGTCGACCCGGAGATGCGGGTCGGCGGGGCCGGCCTGGAGGACGGTCAGGTGATCGACGCCGACGGTCTCCTGATCCGCGTCATCGCCACCCCCGGGCACACCGACGACTCGGTCTGCTTCCTGCTGGAGGCCGACAACGCGCTGCTCACCGGGGACACCATCCTGGGGCACGGCACCACGGTGATCGACGGAGACGACGGACTGGCCCCCTACATGGACTCGCTCTACCGTCTGCGCGCCCTGGTCGAGGAGTACCGGGTACGGACGCTCCTGCCGGGGCACGGTCCGATCCTCACCTCGCCGTCGGCGGCCCTGGACTCCTACATCGACCACCGGGAGTCACGCCTGGAGCAGATCCGCGGCGCGGTGGGGGCCGGCCTCACCACGGTGGAGGAGATCATCGATCGGGTCTACCCGGACATCGTCCTGAGCGTGCGCCCCGCCGCGGCCTCCTCGGTACGGGCACAGCTGCGGTACCTGGCGGTGCGGGGCGAACTTCCCCAGGGCATCGAGAGCTGAGTCGTGGTCGGGTCGGGGGCGTGCCCACGCCGCCCGGCCCGCCTTCGACCTCCGGCGTGTCCGACCGTCCACGGGAGGGACCGGCCGTCGGGCCGGTCGCCCGGAGCGCCGTGCCTTGTGCGGGGGCGCAGGGACCGCCCGCGACCTCCCTGCGCCGCGGGGGAGCCCCTGCGTTCCGCCGGGTGGGTGCCGCTCCACGGGTCCGTCCACAGCCCGAGCATCCGCCCTGGTGGCGCCTTCGCCGCTCGCGTAGCGTCGATCTCGGGGGGACCTCCCACCCCGGAGACCCCGTGCTGCCCGAAACCCGCCACACGGGTCTCACGCTCAACGGCCGCCTCCCCAATCCCACCCGGCCGAGCCCTCCGCACGGGCCTTCGTGTGTCCCCCGTGGCCTTGCACGGCCCCATCACGGCCGAGCCCTCGCCAGGACGGACCGAACAGCCCTCAGGGCCCCCGACCCCCGCACGCGGCGTCCGACGGCGTCCCACGGCGCTCCCACGGCGGCGCGAACACCTCCCACACAGCGCTGCGGCCGCCACCCCGGAGGGCGACGGCCGCACAGCATGCGCGTGATCTTGTTCGTCTAGCGGGCGCGGCGGCGCATCCGCTCGACGTCCAGCAGCACCACGGCCTTGGCCTCGATACGCAGCCAACCGCGCAGGGCGAACTCGGCGAGGGCCTTGTTGACCGTCTCACGGGAGGCGCCGACCAGCTGGGCGAGCTCCTCCTGGGTGAGGTCGTGGTGGACGTGCAGTCCGTCCTCGCCCTCCTTGCCGAACTTGTCGGCGAGTTCGAGCAGGGCCTTGGCGACGCGACCGGGCACGTCGGTGAAGACCAGGTCGGCCATCACGTCGTTGGTGCGGCGCAGCCGTGCGGCCAGCGACTTGAGCAGCTGCAGACCCACCTGCGGGCGGCTGGACAGGAACGGCCGCAGGTCGTCGTGGCCCAGACCCGCCAGCACGGAGTCGGTGACGGCCACGGCGCTCGCGGTGCGCGGGCGCGGGTCGAACAGGGACAGTTCACCGAACATCTCGCTGGGGCCGAGCACGCCCAGCAGATTCTCGCGGCCGTCGACGGCCGTGCGGGTCAGCTTCACCTTCCCGCTGAGGATGACGTACAGGCGGTCGCCCTCGTCACCCTCGTTGAACAGGGTCTGACCGCGGCCGAGACGCACCTCGTTCACCGAGGAGCGGAGCGCGGCCGTGTCCTCCTCGTCCAGCGCCTCGAACAGAGGAGCCTTCCGGAGCACCTCGTTGATCTCGTCCACACGTCCTCCTAAAACCTGACCGTCAACAGTGTGACGTATATCGCAACCGGGTGTGAAACCAGGTCGTTACCTCGGCTTGTCCGCCGGGAGACGACGCGCCCACAACAGCCGACGTCAGCCCATACGATCTTAGTCGCCGTCCGCCCGTACCAAGGCGATCCGCGCCGTACGACCGGGACATTGGTCGCATAATCCCTGCTATGGGCCGCATCGTCGGTGCGTCATCGGACCCGGTGATCCCGGGCCTACCCCCGCGGGAGGACGCCTACCCTGTGACGATGCCTCGTGACACCCCAGACGCGCCCGCGCAGGAGCCCACGCCCACCGGCGAGAGCCGGACGGCGCTGGTCCGCCGCGCCCGGAAGATGTACCGGGAGCTCTCCGAGCTCTATCCGGACGCCCACGCCGAACTGAACTTCACCACGCCGCTGGAGCTCCTGGTCGCGACGATCCTGTCGGCGCAGTGCACCGACAAGCGGGTCAACCAGGTCACTCCGGCGCTCTTCGCGCGCTACCCGGACGCCGAGGCCTACGCGTCGGCCGTGCGCGAGGAGTTGGAGGAGATGATCCGTCCGACGGGGTTCTTCCGCGCCAAGACCAACAGCCTGATCGGGCTCGGCCAGGCCTTGTGCGAACGACACGGAGGCGAGGTTCCTGGAAACCTCGCCGACCTGGTCAAACTACCCGGTGTGGGACGAAAAACCGCAAACGTACTGCTCGGTAACGCCTTCGATGTGCCGGGGATCACGGTCGATACCCATTTCGGGCGACTCGTCCGGCGGTTCGGGTGGACCACGGAAGAGGACCCGGTCAAGGTCGAGCACGCCGTCGGCGCGCTCTTCCCCCGCAAGGACTGGACGATGCTGTCCCACCGTGTGGTCTGGCACGGCCGTCGCGTCTGCCACGCGCGCCGGCCCGCCTGTGGAGCCTGTGCCGTGGCGCGATGGTGCCCGTCCTTCGGTGAGGGCCCCACGGACCCCGAGACCGCCGAGAAACTGCTCCGCATGCGCTCGTTCGCCTGAGCGCGACCGCTCTGTGCGGCCGTCGCGGCCCGCACCGTCCGGCCGACCGTCGGCCCCGGCCGGACGGATCGTCGCGGAACGCCCTCGTGCCGCAGGGGTCGTCGACGGCGGGCCTGAACGGGTCTCGTCCGACGAGGGCCGTCGATGGGGTCGCGCGCCCCGAGGCCCGATCGCCGAAGCCGCCGACGCCGTGACGGTGCCGGCCACGGGGCCGCCTCGCTGCGTTTGCGCGGCCCGGTGCAGGGGAAGTGGTCGGCGACGGTTTGTACTCTGATCACGTGAGTGTGCACACATCGGCTCCAGGGGAGGGCCCAGAGGCGGTTCGATCGTGTGCCCCGAGACCTCACGCACCGTGATGGGGTCCGGACGATCCCACCACCAGACGACCGGCCGGGACACCCGCGGGCGGCTACGGCCCCGGCGGATTCCCGCGACGCGCGAACCATGAGGCGTGCTCGCCCCGGCCACAGACGACGGCGCGACGACCCCCGGAACAGGTTCCACCCATGAACTCGACCCCGCTCTGGCTGTCCGCCCTCGCGGACGCCGCCCGGACCATGCCGGTGCCCGCACCGATGCGCCCGCCGGCACAGGGAGGTCGCGAGTCGGCCGTCCTCATCCTGTTCGGTGAGACCGACCGCGGACCCGACCTGCTGCTCATCCAGCGCAGGGACGGGCTCCGCCGGCACCCCGGCCAGCCCGCCTTCCCCGGGGGAAGGATCGAACCCACCGACCCCTCGCCCGAGGCCGCCGCCCTGCGCGAGGCGGAGGAGGAGACCGGGGCGGTCCCCGCGGGCATCGACATCGTGGGCCGACTGCCGGAGCTCTACCTGAGCTTCAGCGACTTCCGCGTCGCCCCCGTCCTCGGCTGGTGGCGCGAACCCTCCGAGGTGCGGGCCGCCGACACCGGCGAGGTGGCCGCGGTCTCCCGCGTGCCCATCGCCGACCTCGTCGACCCGGCCAACCGGGTCAAGGTGCGCTATGGCGACGGACCGATGTGGGGCCCGGGCTTCCGGGTCGACGACATGCTCGTGTGGGGCTTCACCGGAAAGATCATCGACAGCCTGCTCGCGCTCGGTGGATGGGAACTTCCGTGGCGTGAACGTGGTCTCACCGAGGAGTTCGAAGCCACCCCGCAGGGACTGCGCCCGGTCGGGTAACCGCTCACCTTTTTTGGAGGACAACCGTGCTCGACGCGGTTCTGGTCATCCTGTTGTTGCTGTTCGCCGTGACCGGCTACCGACAGGGGTTCATCGTCGGGGTGTTCAGCTTCGTCGGCTTCATCGGCGGAGGCGTCGTCGCGGCACTGACCGCCCCCGGGTACATCCAGCAGTGGATCGTCGATCCGGGACGTCAGGCCCTGCTCGCGATCGCGGTGGTGTTCCTGTCCGCGGCGCTCGGCCAGTTCATCGCCTCGTACCTGGGCACCCTGGTGCGCAACAAGGTCACCTGGGACTCGGCGCGCGTCGTGGACGCGCTCGGCGGTGCCGTCATCAGTGGTGTCTCCGTGCTGCTCGTGGCCTGGTTCATCGGGAGCACGGTCGCCAACTCGGCGCTGCCGTACGTCTCCCAGCAGGTCAAGGACTCGCGCATCCTCCAGTCGGTGGACGGGGTCATGCCCGACGCCGCGCACCAGGGGTTCTCCACCTTCCGCCGTGTGGTGGACCAGAGCGCGTTCCCCCAGGTCTTCAGTGGCCTGGGTACGGGTGAACTCGCCGAGGTCGAGCCCCCGGACCCGGACGTGCTCACCACCCCCGAACTCATCGAGTCGAGCCGCAGCGTGGTCAAGGTCCTGGGCACCGCCCCGTCCTGCCAGCGTCGGGTCGAGGGCACCGGGTTCGCCTACGGCGAGGACCGCATCATGACCAACGCGCACGTGGTCGCCGGTGTCACCGACGACCTGCGCGTGGTCACCAGGGACGGACACCAGTTGGCCGCCACCCTGGTGCTGTTCGACGCCCAGCAGGACCTGGCGGTGCTCCAGGTGTCCGACCTCGACCTCGACCCGCTGGCGTTCAACGTCGACGCCGAGCAGGGCGACGACGCGGTCGTGGCGGGCTTCCCGCGCAACAGCGGCTTCACGGCCGTGCCCGCGCGGATCCGGGCCAAGCAGACCGCGCAGGGATCGGACTTCTACCACTCCCAGCAGGTGAGCCGGGAGATCTACCAGGTCCGCGCGGTGGTGCGCCCCGGCAACTCCGGTGGTCCGCTGCTCGCGCCCGATGGAACGGTCTACGGGGTCGTGTTCGCGGCCGCCACCAACGAGGACGAGACCGGATACGTCCTCACCGCCGACGAGGTCGCCGAGAACGCCGAGGAGGGACTGACCGCCACCGACGAGGTCTCCTCCCAGACCTGCGACTGAGCCGGCCCCAGCGCGCCCTACAGCGCCGTTCCGGGCCCCTCCCGAGGCGCGCCGGCGGCGCGGGACGGGGACAGCACGAAAGGGGGCGCCCTCCCGGTGGCGAGGGCGCCCCCTCGTCGTGTCACATCGGCGGTCCGTACTCGGGGCCGGGGCCGCCGAACGTCGTCAGTTCGAGCTCGGTTCCTGGGGCTGGTCGGTGCTGAGCGGCCAGCTCATCCGCACGACCGTCCCCGTGTCCTGGGGATCGATGCTCACCTCGTCCGCGAGGCCGGTGATGACCGCCAGGCCGAGGCCGGGCGAGAAACCGGAGATCCCCCCTGGAGGGGTGTCGTCACCGTCGAGGAAGAGTCCGTCGAGCAACGGCTCGACGTGGTTGACGGTCTCCTCCGAGTCCTTGGAGGGGGCTCGATCGGAGACCACGACCTCGAACCGTCGTGTGGTGCTCCCGTTGGCCCGCAGGGCCGGATTCGAGGTGTCGTCATGGGGGTCCGATACCGGACCGGGTCCGCTACCGTCGATCAGCTGGAGCAGGATCGGCTGCGTCGGGCAGTGCAGCTTGTGGGCCGCCACCGCCCGGGAGCAGGCCTCACCGACCGCCAGCCTGATCTCGTCGATCGCGGAGGCGGCGATACCCGCCCGCCGCGCGACGGTCGCGGCCATGAGCCGAGCCGTACGCACGTGAGCGGGGAGCGCGCTGATCGTGAGCGTGATGGTCGCCATCGCTCGCTCTGGGCTACTTCGAGGAGCGCTTGTCGATGGCTTCCTGCACCGTGTCGTGGATGCCGAACACCTTGGTCAGACCCGTGATGCGGAAGATCTTCAGGATCCGCTCCTGGGTGCACACCAAGTCCAGCGTTCCGTCGTGAGCACGGACGCGCTTCAACCCGCCCACGAGCACACCGAGACCCGTCGAGTCCAGGAACTCCACCTTCTCCATGTTGACCACGAGGTAGAAGTTGCCCTTGTTCACCAGGTCGATCAGAAGCTCGCGGAGCCGGGGCGCGGTATAGACATCGATCTCACCCTCAACGACGACGATCTCGGTGTCGCCTTCGGTGTAATGATCAAGCTTCAAGTCCACAAGTCCTCCAGCGCCGAACCGCGAATTTTCGCGAATGGTCTCTGCCGGGCGTTACCCCACCAGCACGCATTCAACCACGAGTGTCGTGAGTGTCTGCCCGCCGTGAGGACGGGAAAACGGCGACCCCGCGCAACTGTTCCCTCGGATGTCACACTGAAACCGGGTTCCTCGGTGCCCGAGCCGCGTTCCGAGGGCCGTGTACTCGGTGAACGTGTCCAGTGAGGAGGGGTCTCCATGAGGAGATCGGAGCCCGAGCTCCCCGGTGTGTGGCGTGACGACACCCGGTACCCGCAGGTCACCCACATCGAGCACGTGACCCGGAACGCCGGAGTGAGCGGGGACTGGCCGAAGTGGACAGCCCCCCACCTGGTCGAACGGTTGACCGAACGCGGGATCACGGGCCCGTGGTCCCACCAGGCGGCCGCCGCCGACCTCGCACGTTCGGGCCACGATGTGATCATAGCCACGGGCACCGCCTCGGGAAAGTCGCTCGCCTTCCTTATGCCCGCAGTGGACGCGGTTGACGCGGGCGGAACGGTGCTCTACCTCTCCCCGACGAAAGCGCTCGCCCAAGATCAACTCAGGTGGATTACGGACCTGGGACTTTCGGGCATGCGGGCGGCCGTCTATGACGGCGACACCTCCCCGGAGGAACGCACCTGGGTGCGCGAGCACGCCAACTACGTCCTCACCAATCCGGACATGCTGCACCACGGAATGCTCCCCAGACACGGCGCGTGGGCGCGTTTCCTGCGCCGACTGCGCTACGTGGTGATCGACGAGGCGCACCGGTACCGCGGGGTGTTCGGGTCGCACGTCGCCCAGATCCTGCGGCGTCTGCGCCGGGTGTGCGACCGTTACCGGTCGGAGCCGGTGTTCGTGCTGGCCTCGGCCACCTCGGGGTCCCCCGCTGAGAGCGCCACCCGGCTGACCGGGGTGCCGGTGACCGCGGTCAGCGAGGACGGTTCGCCGCGCCCGGGTCTGTCCGTCGCCCTGGTGGAGCCGGAACTGACCGACCTGACCGGTGAACACGGAGCGCCGATCCGTCGCACCGCTCCGTCCCAGGCCGCCGAGATGCTGGTCGACCTGGTGCGGGACCGGATCCGCACCCTGGTGTTCGTGCGCTCGCGCCAGGGCGCGGAGGTGGTCGCGCTGACGGCCCAGCGCCTGCTCACCGAGCAGGGCGAACACGATCTGGCCGAACGGGTGGCCGCCTACCGGGGCGGCTACCTGGCCAGTGAGCGGCGGGACCTGGAGGAGGCGCTCCGTTCGGGGGAGCTGTTGGGCCTGGCCAGCACGAACGCCCTCGAACTGGGGGTGGACATCAGCGGCCTGGACGCCGTGCTGATCGCCGGCTGGCCGGGGACCCTGGCCTCCCTGTGGCAGCAGGCGGGCCGCGCGGGACGCCGCGGCAACGACGCGCTGGCCGTGTTCATCGCCCGAGACGATCCGCTGGACACCTACCTGGCCCACCACCCCGAGGCGATTTTCGGACGCTCGGTGGAGGCCACCGTCCTGGATCCGGAAAACCCGCACATCCTCGGTCCTCATCTGTGCGCGGCGGCGCAAGAGCTCCCGATCACCCGTGCCGACTTCGACCTGTTCGGAGCGAGCACCGAAGAACGATTGGCCGCCCTCGTGGACCGGGGTCTTGTGCGGAAACGCCCTCGGGGCTGGTTCTGGACCAGCAATGAAAGAGCCAGTGACCTCGCCGATATTCGTGGTGCCGGTGGGCCTCCGGTGCAGATCGTCGACACCGGCAGCGGGCAACTGCTCGGCGAGATCGATGAGGCCGCGGCCCACGGCACCGTCCACCCGGGCGCCGTCTACCTGCACCAGGGCGTCACCCACCTCGTCGACGACCTCGACCTCGACGAGGGGGTCGCCCTGGTGCACACGGCCGAGCCTCCCTACAGCACCTGGGCCCGCGACACCACGGACATCAGCGTCCGCTCGGTCCTACGGCAGGAGACGTGGCCCAACGGCGCCACCGTGCACTTCGGCGAGGTCGAGGTGGTCCGGCAGGTGGTGGGGTTCCTCAAACGCGACGTGCGCACCGGCTCCGTGCTCGGCGAGCAGTCCCTGGACATGCCCGAACGTACGCTGCAGACCCGCGCGGTGTGGTGGACCCTGACCGAGGAGGGCGAGAACCGGTTGCGCGCGGCGGACGTGGGCCTGCTCGGCGCCGCCCACGCGGCCGAACACGCCTCCATCGGCCTGCTGCCCCTGTTGGCGACCTGTGATCGCTGGGACATCGGTGGGGTTTCCACCTCCCTGCACCCCGACACCGGGCGCCTGACGGTGTTCGTCTACGACGGGTACGAGGGCGGTGCCGGGTTCGCCGAACGCGGCTACGCCGCCGCCCGCGAGTGGCTCGCGGCCACCCGGGCGGTCATCGCCGACTGCGAGTGCGACCAGGGATGTCCGTCCTGTATCCAGTCGCCCAAGTGCGGGACGGGCAATGAGCCGCTGAGCAAGTCCGGGGCGCTCCGGCTCCTGGACGAGGTCCTGGCGACGGGTTCCGAGGAACCCCACGCGAAGGACTGACCGGCGGGGCGGGGGCCCGTCCGTCCGACGGTGCGTCCGTGGCAGCCGGCGTTCCGAGGCCGGGGCGTGCCCGGATCTTCGAACAGGGGATCGGTGGATCCTCGCTGTGGGGGAGACGGACCCTCGGGACTCGGGGGCGGAAGTGGCCGGAGCGCAGGTGTGCCGGCGGGGTCGTGCCCGGGCCGCTGCGCCCGCGCGTGGAGTTGTCCACAGGCCCGCGAACGCCGCTTCCCTCGCCGCCCGCCAACGCCCAACCTGGAAGTGGGGCGGAACCCCGCCCGCCCCGTCACCAGGGAGGTCCCGTGTTCCCCTACCCGTGCCCGACCGTCCCCGCGACCCCGGACGACCGCGGCCTGACCACCGCCGAATACGCCATCTGCACTCTCGCCGTCGTGGCGTTCGCCGGGCTCCTCTACATCATCCTCACCGGCGACGCCGTCCAGTCCGCCCTGACCTCGACCATCGTCGATGCGCTCGGTTCCGACCGCTGACCGCGGCTCCACCACGATGGAGACGGCGATGGTGCTCCCCGCACTGCTGCTCGTACTCGGCATCGCCCTCGGGGCGATCGGCGCGGCCACGGCCCAACTCTCCTGCGCCGACGCCGCGCGGATCGGCGCCAGGGCGCTCGCACGAGGAGAGCCTCCCGAACGAGCCCGCGCGCTCGCCCTGGACGCCGCCCCGGCCGGTGCCCACATCGAACTGACCACCGACGACGCCATGGCCCGCGTCACCGTGCGGGCCAGGGTTCGGCTCGGGCCCGCCCTGACCCCACCCGTGGGGATCGACGGCGAGGCCGCAGTCCCCTGGGAACCGGGCCTGTGAGGTCCGGTGACGCGGGTTCCGGTACCGCGGGGAGTGTCTCCGTGTTCCTGGTGTTGATGTTCCTCACCTACGCCGGGTTGACCGGCGCGGCGCTCGTCCTGGAGCGGGAGCGCGCGGGAACCGCAGCCGACCTCGCCGCACTCGCCGCGGCGGACCGCGCCCACGAAGGTGAGGAACCGGCCTGCGTGGTCGCCGCCGAGACGGCCCGGGCCAACGGTGCCGAGCTGGACGGCTGCACCCTCGACGTGCACACCGTCTCCGTGACGGCCGCCCTTCCCTCGGCCCTCCTTCCCTTGACGTTTCGGGTCCGTGCCAGAGCCGGGCCCGTTCACGATCCCAACCAGGAGGTGGACTGACCGTCCACGCCCACACCCTCGTGCGGTGCGCCGGGGTGCGCTGCGTCCCCACGACACCCGTCGAGGGCTCGGTTCCCTGCCCTGCGTCTCGATCGGCGTCGACCGGGCGCGACCGCGGACACCTCTGGAGGGGCCGGGGCCGGGACCCACGTCCCATGAGCGCGGTCCGGCCCGGGGTGGCCTCGTCCTCACCGGTCGATTCCGCCCCGGGAGAGGCCGGACGACGTGCACCGGGGCGGGAGGGAGCCACCGGGTGGGCCGGTCCGGGCCAGGGCCGGTCGCGAGGGGACCCCGGCACAGGAACGGGTGCCGGGGCCCTCGTTCGTCGGAACGGGGGAGTGTCCACGTGGAGTCGGGATCAGTACGGTCGGCCCACCGCTGCGGGCGTGGGCGGGACGAGAGAGGAAACGTCCTGGTCACGACTTCGTCGCCCCCTGATGCGGCGGCCTTCGCCGTGTGATCATGAAGCGGGGCGCCCGGACGTGCCGGCACACGGTTCCGGGTGCCCCGCTCTGTGGTGCCGACCCGCTCCCCGAGACGTGGGGACGAACCGGTACAGGGGGTCGACCAGGTGCAGGGGCACGACCCGAGGCGCGGGTACGCGTCGTTCATCGGCGCAGGCAGGGTCGGGGCCCGAGCGCGACCCGGCCATGGTCACGACCGGCACCGTCTCCGAGCTGTGCGGGCGCCTCGACACACGTGTCCCGCGTCGCCCGGCGGCGGGATCGCGCGCCTCGTGGCACCTCTCCCGACCGCCGACGAGTACCCGTCCACACCGGAAGGTCGAACGCCACCCCGATACGCCGGGGTCTCGGCGACGCCGGTGTGTTGGGGGACTCCGCCCCGATCCCGACGGTGGAAGACCACCGCCCCAGCGACGCCCGGTGCCGGCACGCCGTTCGTGCCGGCCGCACCTCGGCCCCGGAGGCCGCGGACTCTGAAGGTCGCAGCCCCGGCAGGTCATGGCCACGTGGGGAGCCCGCGCCCGAGCTTCGCCCTCCTGACTAGGGGGCCAACGCCGACCCCAGCAACTCCGCGGCCATCGGCACCAGTCCGATGAGGACGAAGGCGGGGAGGAAACACAACCCCAGCGGAGCCACCACCAGTACCCCCAGACGTTCGACGCGCGCCGTGGCCCGGGCCCGCAGCGACCGGCGCAGATCCGACACGTGCCGGTCGAGCAGGTCGGCGACCGGAGCACCGGTGTCCGCGGCCCGCGCCAGGTCCCGACCGACCGCCACCAAGGGCTCGGGCAGGGCCGAGCGACGCCAGGCCGCGGTCGGTTCCGCGCCCAGCCGAAGCCGTTCGGCCACGGCGGCCAGTTCGGTCCCCAACGGGCCGCGTGCGGCGTCCGACACCGCCACCAGACAGGCCGGCGGAGTCGCCCCGGACCGGATCCCGGAGGCGATCAGGCCGATGAGGACCGGCAGGTCGCCGGTGATCGGGAGCCTGCCGGGTGCCGTGCGTGCCCGGGCCCCGCGCCACCACAGCCAGACCGCCCCGCCGAGCACGACGCCCCCGGCGACCGCCCCCAGGAGCGCCGTCACCGCGACCACCGCCACGGCCGAGGCCACCGAACGGGCCACGGGTCCCGCCGGTGCGATGCGCCTCGGCGTCGCCGGCCGCGGCGCGGGCCGCAGCCCGGACCCGAGCAGGACCCACACCGCGGTCGCCGCACACACCATCGTCATCGTCGCGAAGACCATCCTTCCCCTCCTCTCTGCGGCCACCGCGACCGTTCCGACCGCGGACCGTTCACTCGTGTTCCACGGCCCCCCGGACCAGGCGCAGGGTCCACCAGGCGCCGGCGACGTCCAACAGCAGGCCACCGCCCAGACACAGCAGGCCCAACGGCGTGGTGAGAAGGAACTGCCAGGGGGACCCGCCGAGCCCCGCCGACATCGCCAGCCCCACCAGGGGGAGCCCGCTGAGCATCAGCGCCGTGGTGCGGGGACCCGCCGTCCGTGCGGCGGCCTCCGCTCGCAGTTCCTCCTGCTCGGTGAGGTTGGCCGCGAGGTCGTCGACCACCGTGGCCATCCCGGCCCCGGTCTCCGACGCCACCTCCCAGCACACCGCGAGGTACGCCAGCGCCCACAGACCCTCCTGCCTCCGGGCCGTGGCCCGCAGTGACTCGGCGTCCGTGGGCTCTCCGACGTGTGGTCCGGCCTCGGCCGCGGCCACGCGGAGAGCGAGTTCGGGCGGCTGGCCGGCGCGCAGCTCGGCGGACATGACCCGGCAGAGCGTGATGACCGCCCGCCGACGTTCGGCGTCCTCCCGTCGGGCCGCCAAGGGTGACCGGAACCGTGGTGCCGACCAACGCCGCCGCGGCCGGGGCAGGAGCGCCGCCAACCGGTAGCGTCCGGTCCGTGGCGGCGACCACAGCAGTGCCGCCGTCAACGCGCACACCACCAGGAACGTCACCGTCGCCACCCCGGGCCCAACCGCTCGACCAACTCCGCAGCCCCCGGATGATCGATCCGCCGACCCTCGGCGGTGAACGTCACCGCGGGCCGGGCCCACACCAAACCGGAGGCCTCACGGTGCAGGGTCCGCACCTCGTCCAGCCGTCGTCCCCCGTGGTCCCGGACCAGGTGCAGGACGACCACACCGGTGGCGGCGAGTTGGCTGTGCACCGCGCCCCGGTCCATCCCCGCGGCGCACCCCATCGCCTCCACGCGCGCGGGGACCTCCCCGGCGCCGTTGGCGTGCAGCGTGCCGGCACCACCCTCGTGGCCCGTGTTGAGAGCGCCGAGCAGGGACACGATCTCCGGCCCACGAGCCTCACCGACCACGAGGCGGTCCGGGCGCATGCGCAGTCCCTGCCGGACCAGGGTCTCCAGGGTCACCTCGCCGCTGCCCTCGATGTTGGCCGGGCGGGTCTGCAACCGCACGACATGGGGATGGTCCGGACGCAGTTCCGGAGAGTCCTCCGCCAGCACGATGCGCTCGTTCGGTGGCACGAGCGACAGCAGAGACGACAACAGCGTGGTCTTGCCCGTACCGGTGCCACCGCTGACCAGGAAGGGCACACGACGGCCGATGAGAGCGCGCACCAGCTCGGCTCCGGACGGGGTGAGCGTGCCGCACTCGATCAGCCGGGGTAGGCCGAAGACACGGCTCGGTGGCATCCGCAGTGACACGCAGGCGCCCTCGACCGCGATCGGTGGCAGAACGGCGTGCAGGCGCGCTCCGTCGGGCAGCCGGGCGTCGACGTAGGGCGAGGCGGCGTCCAGCCGCCGACCGGCCCGGAACGCCAGCCTCTGGGCCAACCGGCGCACGTCGTCACCCGACCCGAAGCGCACGTGCTCGACCCGCCGCAGCCCCTCGCCGGTGTCCACCCACACCTGGTCGGGGCCGTTGACCAGGATGTCGGTGACGCCGGTGGTCATCAAGTCCTCCAGCGGACCCGCCCCGTGCAGGTCGGCGCCCAGCGTCCGGGTGAGGTCCAACATGTCGGTGCCGCCCAGGAGCGTGCCCTCGGCACGCAGGGCCGTCGCCACGGTGGCCGGGGTGATCGGGGAGCCGTCGGCCACGAACCGATCGCGGACACGCTCCAACAGGGCGCGGCGCTGCTCCGGCGAGACCGGCTCGGCCACCGACCCCTCCGGGGGCGGGCCCGTCCCGCGCGTCTCGCCCCGCGGCGGACCGGACCCGCGCGCCTCACCGTGCGCGGGACCCGTGGTGGGGGTCGAGTAGCCGTCGCCCTCGGCCGGAGAGGGGGAGCCCTGCCACAGCCGCTCGATCCGCCTCATCCCGCCTCCCGTGGAGTGGAGAACGCCCGCACCACCCGGTCCGCGTACCCGGCCATCGGGGATCGGGGGTGGCGAGCGGGTGCCTCCCCCGAGGACAGCGCCCTGGACAGGCCGGGTTCCGGCGGCAGCTCGGCGTCGAGCTCCACACCGAGGCTTCCCGTCACCACCGAGGGGGACAGGCCACCGCGAGATCCGCGCACCACCAGCCGGAGCCGGTCCGACTCACGCCGCAGGGCGCCGACCATGCGGGCGGCCGAGACCACCGCGTGCACGTCGGCCGGCACGACCAACAGCACCAGGTCGGAGTGGTTGAGGAAGACCCGGGTGGCGGGATCGAAGGACCGGGGCAGGTCGATCACCACCAGCTCGGAGCCGCGTCGGGCCGAGGTCAACACCGACCGGGCCGCGCCCACCGGCAGGGCGTCCCCCTGCCCGTCGGTCCCGCGCGTCCAGGTCAGCACGTCCACCAGGCCCACGCGGGGTAGCCCCTCCCGGAGCGCACGCCACGGCGTGCGGGAACGCTGGTTCACGAGGTCGTGCCAACCCGTGCGCGGGCTTCGGGGCGTGTGGTCACAACCCAGATAGACGTCGGGTCCGCACCCCAGGGGGTCGGCGTCGATGAGGGCGGTGGAACGTCCGGCGCGCTCGCCGGCCAGCGCAAGGGCTACTGCGAGCAGACTGGTCCCGGCTCCACCACGTCCGCCCATGATCGACACGGTGGGCGCGGGCCGACGCTCGCCGACCGAGGCGAACAGTTCGACGAGCAGCCCCTCGTCCCGGGGGAGCAGGTAGACCATCGGCTCGCGCGCACGGGCACGGCCCACGCCCGCCACGGAATCGGTGCGGACGATTCCCGTTCCGGTGTCCGTGGATCCGTCGACCGGTGGGCCGAGCCCGGCCGCGTCCGTGCCGACGGCCCGCGTGTCGACGGACCCCCTGACGGGGGCCATCGCATCCGGGCTCGCCGTGGCGGTTCGTGGGTCTTCGGTGTCCACGGACGTGGCGGAGCGGGGCCGACCGCCACGGAAACGGGGCTCGCGCGACCCACCGGTCGGTGACCCTCCGTCCCCGGACCGGCCCTCGACGAAGCGGGTGTCACGCGCCCGCCCCTCGTGGGATCGGCCGCCGCGCGATCCGTCCGCGCGCGCTCCGGCCTCGTGCGTTCGCCTGTCGGGGGAGCGATCGGCGATCACCAGCGGAGGATGCGCGGGAGGGCCCGCGTCACCGAAGACCTCGCGCAGGGTGTGCCGCAGATCCCCGCCGACCACCAACAGGGGTGTCCGGGGTCCGTCGTTGAGGGCCCGTTCGGGGTCCGAGGCGACGGTGACCTCGGTGACGGCCGCGGTGGCCAGCCGGAGGAGGTCGTCGAGGAGGGCGGGGTCGTCGGTGACGAGGAGGGGGCGCTGCGGAACGTCCATCGGACCTCCGGTGAGGGCGGGAACCTGCCCTCTCGACCTTGGTCGACGACGGATCGCGAAAGAAGGGGGATGCGCGGATCTGTGGATAACCCCGCGGACCGTCGAGGGACACTCGACCGGCCGCGCCGACTCACCCCGACGCCCGGAGAACCGCGCCGACCACTGCTGGTCGGGGCGCTTCCCCCTCGGTCGAACCCACGGAAGCCTCGGGAGGGATCGGGAGGGAAGAGTGCGGGTCGATCGACCCGGGTGGACAGGGCCGCCGCGGGCTCAGCCCGTACTCCTGCGGGATCCGCCGCGATGGCCGCGAACACGCCGGCGACCGCGGTGGCCTCACCCGACGGCGGGACACACGTACGGGGGCGTGGCGTGTGTCCCTGCCCGTCAGGCGAGGTGGAGCGGAGACGACGGGCCCGGCCCCAGAGGGGGATCTGGGGCGGCCCGGGTCCGGCCCTGGGGGGACGGGTCGGCTGTTCCGCTCTCCTGGGAGAGGTCGGCGGGAGTGGTCATCGAACCCCCGCGACCTCGGAGGTGGTCCGAGGAAGCACGGTGTCGCGAAGAACGGTCGTCCGAACCGGCTGAGCAACCGGTCCGTATTACGACGGTAACTCGAATAGGCCGCACCGTCTCGATTTTCACCGAGGACGCCGTACTTCGTCTGACTTCCGGGAGAGACGTTACCACGAGAGTTGCGTATGGGTTCGGGAATCCAACAGAAAAATTTCGGTCAAGCATCTATTCGACGTACGGACGACCGGCGTACAAAGAAAGCAGTTGGTGGCGCGCGAGTCACCCCGACCCAGGAGCGGGAACCCACGCCTCGCTGGGCCCCATAGGGCCTGTCCAGGCCTGGTGGAACGGGGTTCCACCAGGTCGGACCAGATATTAGTGACGCTTGCTAACCCGCGTCCCCAGGGCCGGAAACGGCGCCCCGGGTCAAGGCCCGAGGCGCCGTTCGACGTGCGCGTGCAGAGGCACGTAGCAAACCCGAAACATTGTCCAACGTTCAAGCGTGATCGAACCGGTATCGAATGGCTGGGCTACTTGCCGGTAAATGGCGGGTTTTAGCAACTTGGCGGCTTTCCCGCGCAACGTCCGTCCCGGATCTCGCCGAGGTCGGTCACCCTCGTTTGAGGGCCTCACAGGTCGCCAGTGAGTCCTGGGCGCCGGTGAACACCGCACGACAGCAGTACACGACCCAGGCGGCGACGCCTTCGGGGGTGCCCTCCATGTATCCGCGCAGCGCCGGACCGTACTCGTCCCTCAGCGTCCGGTGGCCGAGCTCGGACGCGACCAACGACTTCGGGTCCAGGCCGCGCTCGATCAGCGTCAGCCGCTCCGCGGCGCGCGCCACCAGGCCGTCTCCCCAGCCGAACGGGCGGATCGCCATCAGTTCCCCGTGCACCAGCGACGAGGTCACGAGCGCGGGGACCGTGGTGCGGGCCTCCAGCAGCCGGTACAACCCCTCCAAGCGAGCGGAGGCGACCACGGCGCTCGGCGCGGGTCCCAGCTCCAACGGGTCCTCGACCCGTTCGCCCTCCAGGCGGGGGCGGCCCAGCGCCTCCTCGGCGACCGCGTCGGCGGCGGCCAGCGTGTGCAGTCGCGCCAGCGTCTGCCGGGGGGCCTTCGGCCAGGTGTCCACCATGCCGCCCAACTCGGCGCCGACACGCAGGGCCCCCTTGATCCGGGTGTCGTAGACGTGCCCCTCGCGGATCTCGTCCATCGAGACCTCGGCACCCTCCAACGCGGCCGACGCGCACGCGCCGCGCAGGGAGGACTCCAGGGACACGTCGTTGCTGCGCCGACGCAGGATCCGGTGATCCCGCAGCCGGTCCACCAAGGTGCGGGTCTCATCGACCGCGTCGCTCACCCCCGGCAGCGCGGCGATCCGGGACAGTGGGTCGGGCAGGGAGGCAGAACTCGATTCGCTCACGTCGACCAACACTACGCGCCGGTAACTCCGGCCGCCCACAGACCCGGCCCGGCCTGCCGGGACCGTTCATCGCGGACCGGCGACCGCTCGTCGACCGTTCGTCGCGCACCCGGCCCTCACCGCCGCTGGACCACGGCCCGGCTGTTCACGAGTCCTGAACCCCATGATTAATTGGGTGTTAACCGCCAACGTAAGGAGAATCACAGTGGCCGACAGCACTCCCCCGAGCCAGGAGACACTGTCCAACCTTCTCCACGAGACACGTAGCTTT
This sequence comes from Nocardiopsis sp. MG754419, assembly GCF_018207095.1. Taxonomy (GTDB): domain Bacteria; phylum Actinomycetota; class Actinomycetes; order Streptosporangiales; family Streptosporangiaceae; genus Nocardiopsis. Next base: position 29,838 of record NZ_QOCZ01000035.1, read on the forward strand.
CCGCCGCCCGCGGACCTCGCAGCGAACGCCAACGTCAAGGCCGACGCCTACGACGCCGCGGACGCCGACCGGCTCGCGTTCTGGGAGGAGCAGGCCCGGAGGCTCGAGTGGGACCGGCCGTGGGACTCCGTCCTGGACTGGAACCCGCCCTACGCGCAGTGGTTCGTCGGTGGCAGGCTCAACGCCTCCGTCAACTGCGTGGACCGCCACGTCGAGGCGGGTCTGGGCGATCGCGCCGCGATCCAGTGGGAGGGCGAGCCCGGCGACAGCCGCACCCTCACCTACGGCGACCTCAAGGACCAGGTCTCCCAGGCGGCCAACGCCCTGACCGAACTCGGTGTGGGCAAGGGCGACCGCGTCGCCATCTACATGCCGATGATCCCGGAGACCGTCGTCGCCATGCTGGCCTGCGCCCGTATCGGCGCCGTGCACATGGTCGTCTTCGGCGGGTTCTCCGTGGACGCCCTGGGCCAGCGCCTCGACGACAGCCAGGCCAAGCTCGTCATCACCGCCGACGGCGGCTACCGGCGCGGCAAGCCCAGCGCCCTCAAGCCCGCCGTCGACGGCGCCGTCGCGGACCGTCCCGCGGTCGAGAACGTCCTCGTCGTCCGCCGTACCGGCCAGGACGTCGAATGGACCGAGCGTGACGTCTGGTGGCACGACATCGTCGGTGGCGCGAGCACCGAGCACACCCCCGAGGCGCACGACGCCGAGGACCCGCTGTACATCATGTACACCAGCGGGACCACGGCCAAGCCCAAGGGCATCCTGCACACCACCGGCGGTTACCTCACCCAGGCCTCCTACACGCACTGGGCGGTCTTCGACCTCAAGCCGGAGACCGACGTCTACTGGTGCGCCGCCGACATCGGCTGGGTCACCGGCCACTCCTACATCGTCTACGGGCCGCTCTCCAACGCGGCGACCGTCGTCATGTACGAGGGGACCCCGGACACCCCGCACAAGGGCCGGTTCTGGGAGATCATCGAGAAGTACAAGGTGACCATCGCCTACATGGCGCCCACGGCGATCCGCACCTTCATGAAGTGGGGCGACGAGATCCCCGCCGAGTACGACCTGTCCAGCCTGCGCGTCATCGGCTCGGTCGGTGAACCGATCAACCCCGAGGCCTACGTCTGGTACCGGGAGAACATCGGCGGTGGGAAGACCCCGGTCGTGGACACCTGGTGGCAGACCGAGACCGGCGCCATCATGGTCAGCCCCCTGCCCGGTGTCACGTCCGGCAAGCCCGGCGCGGCGATGCGCCCCGTGCCCGGCATCGTCGCCGACGTCGTGGACGAACAGGGCGAGTCCGTGCCCAACGGCGAGGGCGGCTTCATCGTCGTCCGTGAGCCGTGGCCCGCCATGCTCCGCGGTATCTGGGGCGACGACCAGCGCTACCGGGACACCTACTGGTCGCGTTTCGAGGGGCTGTACTTCCCCGGGGACGGTGCCAAGAAGGACGAGGACGGCGACCTGTGGCTGCTCGGCCGCGTGGACGACGTCATGCTCGTCTCGGGCCACAACATCTCCACCACCGAGGTGGAGTCCGCGCTCGTGTCCCACCCCAAGGTCGCCGAGGCAGCGGTGGTCGGCGCCACCGACAAGGTGACCGGTCAGGCCATCGTCGGCTTCGTCATCCTGCGGGGTGGCCTGGAGTCGGTCCCCGACGCGTTGGTCCAGGAACTGCGCGACCACGTGGGCGGGTCGCTCGGACCGATCGCCAAGCCCGCGCGCCTTCTCGCGGTGCCGGAACTGCCCAAGACCCGATCCGGCAAGATCATGCGGCGTCTGCTGCGCGACATCGCCGAGAACCGGGACATCGGGGACACCTCCACGCTGACCGACTCGTCGATCATGGACGTGATCGCCAAGCAGCTGCCCTCGGCCCGGTAGAACGATCCGACACGCGGTCGGACGACCGGCGGATCCACGACGCCCCATCCCCGTTCCCGGGGGTGGGGCGTCCGTGATCGCCCACCCGCGGGCGGAAGCGAAGCCCGTCGTTGTGCGTGCCGTGAGAGACATCAGTGGTACGGCATGTGCGAGGATGCGGAGGATCATCCACGTGTTCGGACCGAGGGAAAGGAACCCCCACGATGGTGGACAAGCCGGGTACCGGCCGACCTGGCGATGCCGGCGACCCCGAACGTTCCATCGGTGAACTGGTCACCGACGCCACCGACAACCTCTCCCACCTGGTCAAGCTGGAGATCAGGCTGGCCAAGCTCGAAGCCAAGGCGGACGCCGCCCGGATCGGCAAGAGCATCGGTGAGTTCGGCGCCGCGGGTGTCGTCCTGCACCTCGTCGCGATCCTCTTCTCCGTCACGGCCGGGTTCTTCCTCGCCGAGGTGTTCGGCTGGCAGTACTGGACCTCGTTCCTCACCGTCACCGGCTTCTACCTCCTCATCGCCCTGATCTTCGTGCTGGTCGCCGTCATCAACCTGCGCCGCCGCCAGGGCCTGGCCCGCACCGCGGTCACCACGTCACGCCTCCTGGGCATCCTGCGCGGCGAGATCCGTCCGCCCAAGGGCGTCGTCGACACTCCCGCCGGCAGCGAGTCCCCCGCCGCCACGAACAGTTAGTCGTCCGCGGGTGCTGGACGACGCGGTCGCCTACGTGGACGGCCCCTGGACACACCGCACGGTCGGCGCCGCCGGAGCCCGGTTCCACGTGGCCGAGCTCGGCGAGGGCCCGCTCGTTCTCCTCCTGCACGGCTTTCCGCAGTTCTGGTGGGCCTGGCGCGACCAGTTGGTCGACCTCGCCGCCGCCGGACACCGGGCCGTCGCGGTGGACCTCAGGGGTTACGGGGCCAGCGACAAGACACCCCGCGGCTACGACCTCGTGGGCTTGGCCCAGGACATGGCCGGTCTGGTCCGCGCCCTCGGCTCCGCCGACGCCATCGTGGTCGGACACGGAGTGGGCGGGTTGGTCGGCTGGACCATGACCGCATACCACCCCGGAGTCGTCCGCGCCCTGGCGGTACTCTCCGCACCCCATCCCCGCCGTGCCGCGCGCGCCCTGTTGACCCCCGGAGCGGGTGCCGGACACATGCTGCGCGCCCAGGTGCCGATCCTTCCCGAACACCGCCTGCTCGCGGACGGCTGCGTACGCGTCGGGGCGTTGCTCGACGCCTGGTCGGGCCCCGGTTGGCCGGACCGCGAGACCGAGGAACGCTACCGGCTCGCCTTCTCGATCCCGAAGGTCTCGCACTGTTCGCTGGAATCCCACCGCTGGATCTTCCGTTCCCTGTGGCGGCCGGACGGGATCCGCTACGCCCACCGCATGCGCCACCCGGTCCGGGTCCCCGTCCTCCAACTGCACGGTTCCCTGGACCCGGTCTGCCCGCCCGAGGTCGCCCGGACCTCCGGACGGTCGGTCGCGGGACCCTATCGGTGGGAGACGATCGAGGGCGCCGGACACTTCCCCCACGAGGAGCGGCCGCGTCGCGTGAGCGAGGCTCTCGTAGGGTGGGTGCGGGAGTCGGACGGTGAACGGTGGTGAGGCGACGATGACGACACGAACCGAGGGCGGACGGGATCGCAACGAGACCGGCCAGGCACAGAACCAGCGACCCCGCGACCGTTACGGGCGCCCGATGCCCCACGGAAGCCGTGGTGAGGTCGAGCGCGTCCCCGACGACGCCGAGTTCACGGTGGAGGAGGGCCTGACCGAGGCCCAACGGCTCCTGGACCAGGGGTACGCCTTCACCGCCCATGAGGTGCTCGAAGCCGTCTGGAAGGCGTCCCCGGAATCCGAGCGCGAGCTGTGGCGCGGTCTGGCGCAGACCGCGGTCGGGGTCACCCACGCCCAGCGCGGCAACCGCGTGGGCGCGGCCCGACTCCTGCGGCGGGGCGCCGGCCGGGTGGAGGTGTTCGGGCCGGAGGCCCCGCACGGTGTGGACGTGGCGGGGATCGCCGCGTTCGCGCGGGGGTTGGCCGACGACCTCGACTCCGGTCGCGCGACGTCCGGTGAGGGCATCGATCCCTCGGGCATGCGGCTCCGCACGGCCTAGTTCCGTCTCGACCGAAACCCCGTGCCCCCGTTGGGGGAGCGGGTTCGTTTGTGACTCCTGAGACTGCTGTGTCCCCTGTTTCTTAAGTGACGTGTTCCAAGTTCATGCTTCTATGCGCACTTAATCGTTTACATGGCGTTAACGTACCATGCAAAGTTATTTGAGTTAAAAAAGACCGCGAAATCCATTAATCCGTATTTTCAGATCACCATGGGGTCACATCTTCGAGCGCACTTGGGAAAATGGCGAACGGGGCCCTCTCATTTATTCTTCCGCGTGCGTACAATCCCCGGATCACCGCTCGCGGGGACGTCACGCGGGCGGCGTGCACCACACGGAAAGGTGGCACCGCTTCGACCCCGACGCGCGTACCTTCGCCCCAGCTCAACAGCATTGTGGGCGGTGAAACGCATCCGGCGGTGCGCGGCACCGGAGCCCCAAGGGCCGCTGTTCCGCACACCTTCGAGGACGGGGCCGAAAAGGATGCTCCCGTCTCAAGGAGGACGGATTGTCTGGGCTCAACCTGGCCACGGAAAGTGGCATGGCCCTCGCACTGGAAGGCAGGGACCTCACCCTCGTCATCCTCGTCATGGTGGTCGCGCTCCTCGCGCTCGCCGTCGCGGGGATGCTCGTACGTGAGGTGCTCGCCGCCGGTCAGGGCACCGAGCGAATGCGCAACATCGCGGCCGCGGTGCAGGACGGCGCCGGAGCGTACCTGAAACGACAGTTCCGCACTCTCGCGGTCTTCGTCGTCGTCATCCCGCTCCTACTGCTCCTACTGCACGCGGACACATGGGCCATCGCCATCGGCCGCTCCCTCTTCTTCGCTCTCGGCGCTCTGCTCTCCGCGGCCACCGGCTTCATCGGGATGTGGCTCGCGGTCCGCGGCAACGTCCGTGTGGCGGCCGCGGCCCGCGGAGGCGGAGAGAACGACGGTCGCGTCGCGATGCGCATCGCTTTCCGCACGGGCGGTGTCGCCGGCATGATCACGGTCGGCCTCGGCCTGCTCGGTGCCGCGCTCGTCGTCCTCATCTACCGGGAGAACGCGCCCATCGTCCTGGAGGGCTTCGGCTTCGGCGCGGCCCTCCTCGCGATGTTCATGCGTGTGGGCGGCGGCATCTTCACCAAGGCCGCCGACGTGGGCGCCGACCTCGTCGGCAAGGTCGAACAGGGTATCCCCGAGGACGACCCCCGCAACGCCGCCACCATCGCCGACAACGTCGGTGACAACGTGGGCGACTGCGCGGGCATGGCCGCCGACCTCTTCGAGTCCTACGCGGTGGTCCTCGTGGCCTCGCTCATCCTCGGTCGGGTCGCCTTCGGTACCGAGGGCCTGGTCTTCCCGTTGTTGGTCCCGATGATCGGCGTCATCACCGCCATCATCGGCATCTTCATCGTCGCCCCCCGGGCGAAGGACCGGAGCGCGATGACCGCGATCAACCGCGGTTTCTTCATCTCCGCGGCCATCTCCGCTCTCCTGGTCACCGCGACGGCCTTCTGGTACCTGCCCAGCAGCTTCGACCAGCTGCAGGGGGTCAGCGACTCCGTCCTCGACGAGATCGCCGCCGCCGGAACGAATCCGGACCCGAGGTTCATCGCGATCGCCGCGGTGCTCATCGGTCTGGTGCTCGCCGCCACCATCCAGCTCCTCACCGGCTACTTCACCGAGACCGACAAGCGTCCGGTCAAGGACATCGGACAGAGCTCCGAGACCGGTGCCGCCACCGTCATCCTGTCCGGCATCTCCGTCGGCCTGGAGTCCGCGGTCTACTCCGCCCTGCTCATCGCGGGCGCCGTCTACGCGGCGTTCCTGCTCGGCGGAGGCTCCATCACACTCAGCCTGTTCGCCGTCGCCCTGGCCGGGACCGGGCTGCTCACCACCGTCGGCATCATCGTCGCGATGGACACCTTCGGCCCCGTCTCCGACAACGCCCAGGGCATCGCCGAGATGTCCGGCGACGTCGAGGGCAAGGGCGCCGACATCCTCACGGGCCTCGACGCCGTCGGCAACACCACCAAGGCGATCACCAAGGGCATCGCGATCGCCACCGCGGTCCTCGCTGCCACGGCGCTGTTCGGCGCGTTCCGCACGTCGGTCCAGGAACGGCTCGGCGACGGTGAGATCTTCTCGCTGTCCCTGGACAACCCGGACGTCCTCGTCGGCGTGATCATCGGCGCGTCCGTCGTGTTCTTCTTCTCCGGGCTGGCCATCATGGCGGTCGGCCGGGCCGCCCAGCGGGTGGTCCTGGAGGTCCGCAACCAGTTCCGCACCCGTCCCGGCATCATGGACGGCAGCGAGCAGCCCGAGTACGCGCGGGTCGTCGACATCTGCACCAAGGACTCGCTGCGGGAGCTGGTCACCCCTGGTCTCCTCGCGGTCCTCACACCCATCGCCGTCGGGTTCGCCCTCGGATACGCGCCGCTCGGCGCCTTCCTCGGCGGTGCGATCGCGGCCGGTGTGCTCATGGCGGTGTTCCTGTCCAACGCCGGTGGTGCCTGGGACAACGCCAAGAAGCTCGTGGAGGACGGCCACCACGGCGGCAAGGGATCGGCCTCCCACGAGGCCACCGTCATCGGCGACACCGTCGGCGACCCCTTCAAGGACACCGCGGGCCCCGCCATCAACCCGCTGCTCAAGGTCATGAACCTGGTCGCGCTCATCGTCGCGCCCACGGTCGTGATGTACGCGGACAACGTCGTGCTGCGTGTGGGCGTGACCGTGGTCGCGGTCGGCCTGTTGGTCGGCGCGGTGCTCTGGTCGAAGAACCGGGGCTCCGGTACCGAGACCGACCTCGCCGAGATCGATGGCCGATCCACGCCCAAGGGCGCACCCGAGGCCGGCGGGGACACCGGCGTCACCGAGGGCGCAGGGTCCACGGCCGGCGACGAGACCGTCGACACCGGCGAGGGTGACGCCACAGAGGAAGGACGCAAGGAGGAGGCCCGGGCAGGGGACACCCGAAAGGGCTGACGATTCAGATCCCGAGTGAACAGGGGATCTCCCCTCGATAACTCATACGCGAGCGGCCGTCCGGGACCCCCGGGCGGCCGCTCCGCGTCCGCGCCTACCCTGGTGGAACGGACGTCGGTGCGAAGAACAGGGGAGTGGTGTCGGGGTGTCCGGTGCAAAGGGTCTGATCGTCATCCTGGGGGCCATGCTGGGCTTCATGGGGCTGATGGCCGTCGTCGCCACGGTGGTGTCGCCATGAATCGCACGCTTCTCCTCATGCGCCACGCGAAGGCCGAGGACGGGTTCGGGATGGCCGACGTCGATCGTCCACTGAGCGACAAGGGGCACCGGCAGGCCGAGCGGGTCGGTCGACTCCTGAGTGAGGAGGGGTACGCGCCGGACCACGTCATCTGTTCGTCGGCCGAACGCACGCGCCGGACCCTGGAAGGCGTGCTCACGGCGATGGACCTGAACCCGGGGGTGGACCACACCGAGGCGGCCTACCTGGCGGGTCCGGACAGCCTCCTGGATTTGATCACCTACGTGGACCCCGGAGTGAGGACCCTCCTGGTGGTCGGTCACAACCCGACCATCGCCCAGGTGGCGGCCTCCTTCGTCGGCGACCAGGCCCTGGCGGCCTTCAGCCCGGCCACGGTCGCGGCCGTCGACCTGGAGGTGGAGTGGCTCTACACGGCGCCAGGGATGGGCTCCGGACGCGTCCTCAACTGATGTGACGCGCGACACGTGGGTCTGTGGTTGCTTCACCCCACCTCGAGGGGTAATGTTCTCCGAGTCGCCTCCGAACGGTCCAAGACCGCCAGGGGGGCTAGATCCTCTCGATCGAAACGAGCACGGTATCTCCGTGAGCGTGATCAGATCTTCGAGTCAGACACTTTCTCTTCTTCAACCGAAATGGTTCGGGCACTCCCCGAGACATGTAGGATGACGAGAGTCGCTTCGAAAAAAGCCCCGCGGAAACGCGCAGGCCGTAACGGAGCACACGGGGTCCTTTACCCCGATCGGGAATACCGAAACCGCCAATTCGACGTGTAGGGTTCCTTTGATTGGTCACGAGAGTGATCGGTCAGGATTTCTTCTAGGTTTGCCCGCCCAGGCACGATCTTCGGGTCGCCGGGTCGGGCTGAGTGACCTTTATGGAGAGTTTGATCCTGGCTCAGGACGAACGCTGGCGGCGTGCTTAACACATGCAAGTCGAGCGGTAAGGCCCTTCGGGGTACACGAGCGGCGAACGGGTGAGTAACACGTGAGCAACCTGCCCCCGACTCCGGGATAAGCGGTGGAAACGCCGTCTAATACCGGATACGACCCTCCGCCTCATGGTGGTGGGTGGAAAGTTTTGTCGGTCGGGGATGGGCTCGCGGCCTATCAGCTTGTTGGTGGGGTAAAGGCCTACCAAGGCGATTACGGGTAGCCGGCCTGAGAGGGCGACCGGCCACACTGGGACTGAGACACGGCCCAGACTCCTGCGGGAGGCAGCAGTGGGGAATATTGCACAATGGGCGAAAGCCTGATGCAGCGACGCCGCGTGGGGGATGACGGCCTTCGGGTTGTAAACCTCTTTTACCACTCACGCAGGCTCCGGGTTCTCCCGGGGTTGACGGTAGGTGGGGAATAAGGACCGGCTAACTACGTGCCAGCAGCCGCGGTAATACGTAGGGTCCGAGCGTTGTCCGGAATTATTGGGCGTAAAGAGCTCGTAGGCGGCGTGTCGCGTCTGCTGTGAAAGACCGGGGCTTAACCCCGGTTCTGCAGTGGATACGGGCATGCTAGAGGTAGGTAGGGGAGACTGGAATTCCTGGTGTAGCGGTGAAATGCGCAGATATCAGGAGGAACACCGGTGGCGAAGGCGGGTCTCTGGGCCTTACCTGACGCTGAGGAGCGAAAGCATGGGGAGCGAACAGGATTAGATACCCTGGTAGTCCATGCCGTAAACGTTGGGCGCTAGGTGTGGGGACTTTCCACGGTTTCCGCGCCGTAGCTAACGCATTAAGCGCCCCGCCTGGGGAGTACGGCCGCAAGGCTAAAACTCAAAGGAATTGACGGGGGCCCGCACAAGCGGCGGAGCATGTTGCTTAATTCGACGCAACGCGAAGAACCTTACCAAGGTTTGACATCACCCGTGGACCTGTAGAGATACAGGGTCATTTAGTTGGTGGGTGACAGGTGGTGCATGGCTGTCGTCAGCTCGTGTCGTGAGATGTTGGGTTAAGTCCCGCAACGAGCGCAACCCTTGTTCCATGTTGCCAGCACGTAATGGTGGGGACTCATGGGAGACTGCCGGGGTCAACTCGGAGGAAGGTGGGGACGACGTCAAGTCATCATGCCCCTTATGTCTTGGGCTGCAAACATGCTACAATGGCCGGTACAATGGGCGTGCGATACCGTAAGGTGGAGCGAATCCCTTAAAGCCGGTCTCAGTTCGGATTGGGGTCTGCAACTCGACCCCATGAAGGTGGAGTCGCTAGTAATCGCGGATCAGCAACGCCGCGGTGAATACGTTCCCGGGCCTTGTACACACCGCCCGTCACGTCATGAAAGTCGGCAACACCCGAAACTTGTGGCCTAACCCTTCGGGGAGGGAATGAGTGAAGGTGGGGCTGGCGATTGGGACGAAGTCGTAACAAGGTAGCCGTACCGGAAGGTGCGGCTGGATCACCTCCTTTCTAAGGAGTCTTTCACAGGTCGGCTTTTCTTCTACTGCCGGCCGGACTCGAAAGTGGACCTTCGGCCCCGTTTCTCGGGGTGCGAGGGAGTGGCTTGAAGTGAATCGGACCTGGCCCCTGGCGACTAGAAGCGTCGGGGGGCGCGCTGTTGGGTGTCTGAGGAAGCAATCTCGGTCATCGACCTCTCCGTGAGTGGGGGGTGGGTGGTCTGGTTGGTTCCCATCGCCACCCCCGGGAACTCCCGTGGCCGTGGATCCTCGTGTTCGAGGGTGCGCGGTCGTGGTGTGAGGTAGTGGGGTTCGTGGTCGGTGTTTGATTTGTGAATAGTGTGCGCGAGCATCTAATTATCTGTAGTGGCCAAGTGATAGTGGCACACGGTGGATGCCTTGGCATCAGGCGCCGATGAAGGACGTGGGAGGCCACGATAGGCCGCGGGGAGCTGTCAACCGAGCTTTGATCCGCGGGTGTCCGAATGGGGAAACCTAGCCCGAGTTGTGTCGGGTTGCCGCCATCTGAATGTATAGGGTGGTCGGTGGTGACGCGGGGAAGTGAAACATCTCAGTACCCGTAGGAAGAGTAAACAACAGTGATTCTCCTAGTAGTGGTGAGCGAACGGGGAAGAGGCTAAACCGTGCGCGTGTGATAGACGGCAGTCGTTGCGTGTGCGGGGTTGTGGGGTGCATCTGTTCGGGTCTGCCGACCCGGAGCGCTGAGGGTTCTTCTAGCTGAATCCGTTGGGAAACGGTACCGGAGTGGGTGAGAGTCCCGTAGGTGAAGGAAGAGTCTAGGTGTTGATGTTCTCCCGAGTAGCGCGGAGCCCGAGAAATTCCGTGTGAATCTGGCAGGACCACCTGCTAAGCCAAAATACGTCCTGATGACCGATAGTGCACTAGTACCGTGAGGGAAAGGTGAAAAGTGCCCCGGTGAGGGGTCGTGAAATAGTACCTGAAACCGTGTGCTGTCAAGCCGTCAGAGCTGAAGCTTGTCTTTGGTGATGGCGTGCCTTTTGAAGAATGAGCCTGCGAGTCATGGTGTGTGGCGAGGTTAACCCGGGTGGGGTAGCCGTAGGGAAACCGAGTCTGAATAGGGCGTTGGAGTCGCATGCTGTGGACCCGAAGCGGAGTGATCTACCCATGTCCAGGGTGAAGCGGGGGTAAGACCTCGTGGAGGCCCGAACCCACCAGAGTTGAAAATCTGGGGGATGAGGTGTGGGTAGGGGTGAAAGGCCAATCAAACTCCGTGATAGCTGGTTCTCCCCGAAATGCATTTAGGTGCAGCGTCACGTGTTTCTTGCTGGAGGTAGAGCTACTGTTTGGCTGATGGGCCCGACAAGGTTACTGACGTCAGACAAACTCCGAATGCCGGTGAAGTGAAGCGTGGCAGTGAGACTGCGGGGGATAAGCTTCGTAGTCGAGAGGGAAACAGCCCAGATCATCAGCTAAGGCCCCTAAGCGTGTGCTAAGTGGGAAAGGTTGTGGAGTTGCCCAGACAACCAGGAGGTTGGCTTAGAAGCAGCCATCCTTTAAAGAGTGCGTAATAGCTCACTGGTCAAGTGGTTCTGCGCCGATAATGTAGCGGGGCTTAAGTACACCGCCGAAGCTGTGAAGCCTGAGATTTTGTCTCGGGTTGGTAGGGGAGCGTCGTGCATCCGGTGAAGCCTCCGAGTGATCGAGGGGTGGAGGGTGTGCGAGTGAGAATGCAGGCATGAGTAGCGAAAGCAACGTGAGAAACGTTGCCGCCGATTGACTAAGGGTTCCTGGGGCAGGTTAATCCGCCCAGGGTGAGTCTGGACCTAAGGCGAGGCCGACAGGCGTAGTCGATGGATAACGGGTTGATATTCCCGTACCCGTGCACGAGCGTCCAGTACCGAGGCTTTTGATGCTAACCACGCTGGTTCTTGGTGGTTCCTTCGGGATCCGCCTCTGGATCGGTCTGGGACCCGATTTTGTAGTAGGTAAGTGATGGGGTGACGCAGGAGGGTAGCTCTACCCGGCGGTGGTTGTCCGGGGGTAAGCGTGTAGGCCGGGGGGTAGGTAAATCCGCCTTCCGTTGAGGCTGAGACGTGATGCCGAGCCGTTTTTGGCGAAGTGAGTGATCCCATGCTGTCGAGAAAAGCCTCTAGCGAGTTCGTGTGTGGCCAGTACCCTAAACCGACGCAGGTGGTCAGGTAGAGAATACCGAGGCGTTCGGGTGAACCATGGTTAAGGAACTCGGCAAATTGTCCCCGTAACTTTGGGAGAAGGGGAGCCCTGTCCGGTGAAGGATCTTGCATCCGGAGCTGGGTGGGGTCGCAGATAGCGGGGGGAAGCGACTGTTTATTAAAAACACAGGTCCGTGCGAAGTCGTAAGACGCTGTATACGGACTGACGCCTGCCCGGTGCTGGAACGTTAAGAGGACCGGTTAGTGAGGGTTCGCCCTCGCGAAGCTGGGAATCTAAGCGCCAGTAAACGGCGGTGGTAACTATAACCATCCTAAGGTAGCGAAATTCCTTGTCGGGTAAGTTCCGACCTGCACGAATGGCGTAACGACTTCCCCACTGTCTCAACCATGGGCCCGGTGAAATTGCACTACGAGTAAAGATGCTCGTTTCGCGCAGCAGGACGGAAAGACCCCGGGACCTTCACTATAGCTTGACATTGGTGTTTGGGATGGTTTGTGTAGGATAGGTGGGAGCCGGTGAAGTCGTCACGCTAGTGGCGGTGGAGGCGTTGGTGAAATACCACTCTGACTGTTTCGGGCATCTAACTTTGGACCGTGATCCGGTTCGGGGACAGTGTCTGGTGGGTAGTTTAACTGGGGCGGTTGCCTCCCAAAGAGTAACGGAGGCGCCCAAAGGTTCCCTCAGCCTGGTTGGTAATCAGGTGTTGAGTGTAAGTGCACAAGGGAGCTTGACTGTGAGACGGACGTGTCGAGCAGGAGCGAAAGCTGGGACTAGTGATCCGGCACCGGCGTGTGGAAGCGGTGTCGCTCAACGGCTAAAAGGTACCCCGGGGATAACAGGCTGATCTTCCCCAAGAGTCCATATCGACGGGATGGTTTGGCACCTCGATGTCGGCTCGTCGCATCCTGGGGCTGGAGTTGGTCCCAAGGGTTGGGCTGTTCGCCCATTAAAGCGGCACGCGAGCTGGGTTTAGAACGTCGTGAGACAGTTCGGTCCCTATCCGCTGTGCGCGTTGGAGACTTGAGAAGGGCTGTCCCTAGTACGAGAGGACCGGGACGGACGAACCTCTGGTGTGCCAGTTGTCCTGCCAAGGGCATGGCTGGTTGGCTACGTTCGGGAGAGATAACCGCTGAAAGCATCTAAGCGGGAAGCTTGCTTCGAGATGAGGTCTCCTGCCTCCTTTGAGAGGGTAAGGCTCCCTGTAGACGACGGGGTTGATAGGCCGGGTGTGGAAGCCCTGTGAGGGGTGGAGCTGACCGGTACTAATAGGCCGAGGGCTTGTCCGCTGCAGATAATTGGTTGCTCGCGCATGTTGTTCACGAAGCTTTCCCGCCCGTGGCTCCC
>NZ_QOCZ01000341.1 GCF_018207095.1 Nocardiopsis sp. MG754419
GCCCAGAAAGACCCGCGGAAGCGCCTCACGGAGACCGGCCGCAAGCTCGCCCAGCTCCCCGTCGACCCGCGCCTGGCCCGTATGGTCCTGGAGGCCGACCGGAACGGCTGCGTCCATGAGGTCATGGTCATCGCCGCCGCGCTCTCCATCCAGGACCCGCGCGAGCGCCCCGCCGACAAGCAGACCCAGGCCGACCAGCAGCACGCCCGCTTCAAGGACGAGACGAGCGACTTCCTCGCGTACCTGAACCTGTGGCGGTACATCCGGGAGCAGCAGAAGGAGCGGGGATCGTCGTCCTTCCGCCGCATGTGCAAGCAGGAGTACCTGAACTTCCTGCGCATCCGCGAGTGGCAGGACATCCACAGCCAGCTCCGCACGGTCGCCAAGCAGATGGGCATCCGGCTCAACGAGGAGGACGCGGCCGACCAGAGCATCCATGTCTCGCTGCTCGCCGGCCTGCTCTCGCACATCGGCATGAAGGACGTGAGGGAGTCCAAGGACTCCGGCCAGGGCGCACGCAAGGAGGGCGGCCGGAACGAGTATCTGGGCGCCCGCAACGCCAAGTTCGCGATCTTCCCGGG
>NZ_QOCZ01000342.1 GCF_018207095.1 Nocardiopsis sp. MG754419
GCCCTTGACCATGTGCAGCTCGCCGCCCCGCCCGGCTCGGAGCGCGAGCTGCGCTCGTACTACGTAGGCGTCCTCGGCATGACCGAGATCCCCAAGCCACCGGCACTGGCCGCCCGCGGGGGCTGCTGGTTCCGGGCGGGAGGCGCGCACCTGCACCTGGGGATCGACAAGGACTGCCGGCCTGCGCGGAAGGCGCACCCCGGGCTTCGGGTCCGGGACATCGAGGCGCACGCCGCCCGGCTCGAAGCCCACGGCGCGCCCGTCACCTGGGACGACGACCTCCCGGGCCACCGCCGCTTCTACACCGAGGACCCCGTGGGCAACCGCCTGGAGTTCCTGGAGCCGAACGGCTGATTCGATCCCCCACCCCTTACGGACGGATCAGCGTCAGTTCTTCCGGCGGCCTATCAGATGCGGCTTCGCCTCCAGCCCGTCAAGGCCGTGCCACGCCAGGTTCACCAGATGGGCGGCCACCTCGGCCTTCTTCGGGCGGCGGACGTCCACCCACCACTGGCCCGTCAGCGCGACCATGCCGACCAGGGCCTGGGCGTACAGAGGGGCCAGCTTGGGGT
>NZ_QOCZ01000343.1 GCF_018207095.1 Nocardiopsis sp. MG754419
CCGTGTCCTGGTCGAAGAGGCGAGTGACATCGCCGAGGAGTACTACTTCTCCTTCCTGCTCGACCGCGCCAACCGTGACTTCCTCGCCATCTGCTCCAAGGAGGGCGGCATGGAGATCGAGGAGGTCGCCGCGACCCACCCCGAGGCGGTCGTCCGGACCCCGGTCGGCCCCGAGGGTGTGGACCGTGAGGCGGCCCTGGGGATCTGTCGATCCGCCGGGCTGCCGGACGCCGTGCTGGAGCGCGCCTCGACGGTGGTCGCGGCCCTCTGGCGGGTGATGACCGAGGAGGACGCCACGCTCGTGGAGGTGAATCCGCTGGTCCGCACCCGGGACGATCGGGTCGTCGCCCTCGACGGCAAGGTCACCCTGGACGACAACGCCGCCTTCAGGCATCCGGAACGGACCCCCTTCGCCAACGGGGTCGACACGGACGACCGTGAGCTGCGGGCCCGGGAGAAGGGTCTGAACTACGTCAAGCTCGACGGCGAGGTCGGCATCATCGGTAACGGTGCCGGTCTGGTCATGTCGACCCTGGACGTGGTCGCCTACGCCGGAGAGGAC
>NZ_QOCZ01000344.1 GCF_018207095.1 Nocardiopsis sp. MG754419
GTCCTCTCCGGCGTAGGCGACCACGTCCAGGGTCGACATGACCAGACCGGCACCGTTACCGATGATGCCGACCTCGCCGTCGAGCTTGACGTAGTTCAGGCCCTTGGCCTTGGCGGCGACCTCGAGGGGGTCACCCTCCTCGGCGAAGGTCAGGCTCTCCAGGTCCTGGCGGAACTCGGCGTTCTCGTCCAGGGTCACCTTGCCGTCGAGGGCGACGACCCGGCCGTCCTTGGTCAGGATGAGCGGGTTCACCTCCGCGAGGGTGGCGTCCTTGCCGACGAAGGCGTCCCAGAGCTTGGTGATGATCTCCGTGGCACCCGCGACGGCGGCCTCGGGCAGCTTGCCCGCCTTGACGATCTCCGCGGCGACGTCGGTCGGGGCGCCCTTGAGGGCGTCGATCGAGATCTTCGCTACGGCGTCGGGGTTGGTCTCGGCGACCTCCTCGATCTCCATGCCGCCCTCTTTGGAGCAGATGGCGAGGAAGTCACGGTTGGCGCGGTCGAGCAGGAAGGAGAAGTAGTACTCCTCGGCGATGTCACTCGCCTCTTCGACCAGGACACGG
>NZ_QOCZ01000345.1 GCF_018207095.1 Nocardiopsis sp. MG754419
TCAGGCGCCCGAGGCCAGGAAGCGGTCGGCCCAGGCGTCGTGCGCCGCGCGTGCGGGCAGGTCCATGGAGGCGGCCACCATGTACAACATGCCCGCGGCGAAGAAGTCGTGGGCCGGGTCCGTGCCCACCGAGGGGATCGCCTCGAAGCGCTCGAACAGGTCCTGGGTCCACTCCTGCATGAGGTCGCGGATCTCGGGATCGTTGCAGGCCGCGTAGCCCTGGAGCAGGATGAGCATGAGTTCGCGGTGCTCCATGAGCACACCCCAGGCGTCGGCCATCGTCTGGAGCGGGTTCTCCTCGGCCTCCTCGCCCGGAACGAGCATCTCCTTGTCGAAGGTCACGAAGGTCTGCCGTAGAACCTCCATGAACAGTTCCTTCTTGGTGGAGAAAACGCGGAACAGATTGGGGTGGGAGATCTCCACCTCTTTGGCGATGGTCACGGTCGATCCGCCGTGCAGCCCTTTGTGGCTGAACTCCTTCAACGCCGCAGCGAGGATCTGTTCACGACGCCGCTCGATACTGACGCGCGGCCTGCGTCCCCTCCGGATTTCCGTCATGCT
>NZ_QOCZ01000346.1 GCF_018207095.1 Nocardiopsis sp. MG754419
ACCTTCGCCCGCCTGGTCACCCACTACTGGTCCCACGCCTGCTTCCTGAGCCCCGGGCGACTTCTGGAGGGCGTGACGAGCATCGCCCACCTGCCCGCCGTGCTGATCAACGGCCGCCTGGACATCAGCGGCCCCAGCGACACCGCCTACGACCTGGCCGCACGCTGGCCGGCCGCAGAACTCGTCATCGTCGACGACGCCGCCCACACCACCAACGTCACCGGCGTGGGTGAAGCCCTCACCCGTGCCCTGGACCGCTTCCGCGCCCTGTGACACCTTCCGTGCCGCGCACGCGACCGATCCTGGACACGCGCCGCCGGCGCGTGTCCAGGATCGGTCACCGACCGCACCGGCTCAGCGCGCCAACCCCGCACGGAAGGCGAACACCACCAGTTGGGCGCGGTCCCGAGCACCCCACTTGACCATCGCCCGGGACACGTGCGTGCGCGCCGTGGCGGGGGAGACCACCAACCGTCGGGCGATCTCGTCGTTACTGAGCCCCTCGCCCACCAAAGCCACCACCTCACGCTCGCGTTCGGTCAACGCCCCCACCTCGGGC
>NZ_QOCZ01000347.1 GCF_018207095.1 Nocardiopsis sp. MG754419
CAGGAACACCAGGGCCAGCGCCGGGTCGACCCGGGCGGGGACGTCGCGCCAGCCGACCAGGTTCTCGGTGAGTTCCCGATGGAAGGCGACGCCCGCCTGTTCCGCGTGGGCGAGGTCCTGGACCAACGACCGCAGGTGTTCGGTGTCCGCGCCCTCGTGACGGGCCATCACCCGCAGCACCTCGGGTCGGGCGATCAACATCAGCTCGTTGGCCGCCGGGTCCCCAGTGACCAGGGGATGAGGGTCGTGGAACAGTCGCGACAGACCGGCGATCGAGGCGTCGTGATGACGGAAGCGCGGCGGTAGGGACGGGGCCGCGTGGGCGATGAAGGTCGCCAGGGCAAGGTTGACGTCGCGCACCCCACGGCGGAACAGCGCGCGGTCGACGCTGATGTCGTTGAGGTCGTGCATCACCCAGGACCCGAGGGCCTCGAACTCCCGGCGGTCGGCGAAGATCCGCAGGGCGTCGGACCAGTTCCGTTGGAAGGCGGCGGCCAGCTCCCCCACGTCGGTGAAGCGAGCCCCGGCGAAGTGGTACGGCGGGGGTATCC
>NZ_QOCZ01000348.1 GCF_018207095.1 Nocardiopsis sp. MG754419
GGCCCGCACCGCCGACCGCATCCTGCTCCTGAGCCAGGGCCGCGTCACCGAAACCGGCACCCACCACCAACTCCTCCTACGCGGAGGCGCCTACGCACGCCTGTACGCCCTCCAGAGCACCCGACCCCCCACACCACCGGCCCCCTAGACTGAAACGCGTGGCACCCGTAACCAAGGAACTCACCGTCGGCCAGGTCGCCGAACGCTCCGGAGTGGCCGTCTCGGCCCTGCACTTCTACGAACGCCAGGGCCTCATCCACAGCCGCCGCACCACCGGCAACCAACGCCGCTACCACCGCGACACCCTGCGCCGCGTCGCCTTCATCCGCATCTCCCAACGCGTGGGACTGCCCCTGGCGCGCATCCGCCAGGCCCTCGAACGACTCCCCGAGAACCGCACCCCCACCCGGGACGACTGGGCCGCCGTCTCCGCCCAATGGCGCGACGAACTCGACACCCGCATCGAGCAACTCATCCGCCTGCGCGACGACCTCACCGGATGCATCGGCTGCGGCTGCCTGTCCCTGAGCTCCTGCACCCTGTCCAACCC
>NZ_QOCZ01000349.1 GCF_018207095.1 Nocardiopsis sp. MG754419
ACGGGTACCGAGCGTTGTCCGGGTTCGACCGAGGCCACCTCGAAACTGGTCGAGAACCCCATGTTCTCCGCCGGACCGTACCCGTTCACCACACGAACCCCAGGATGCTCCGACAACGCCCTGGCCACATGAGCCACCGACGCCGCCTCACCCGCCGTCATCGCCACACGCACCACATCGAACACCTCAGGACGCTCGTCCAACATCACGTTGAACAACCCCGCAGACATCTGCAGACTCGTCACCCCGTGCTCCACCACCAGATCAGCGATCGCGTCGAACCGAGGCCGCTGCCCCGGCTGCAACACACACCGACCACCGAACAACAACGCACCGTAGAGCTCCAACGCGAACGCGTCCCACGAGACCGGCGAACACTGCAACCACACCTGATCAGGACCGAAATCCACATACCCCTGACCCAACAACGTGCCCACCACACCCCGGTGAGAGGTCACCACACCCTTGGGCACACCCGAGGAACCCGACGTGAACATCACACACGCCACATCACCCGGCACCACCTCCACACCAAGATCACCGCTC
>NZ_QOCZ01000350.1 GCF_018207095.1 Nocardiopsis sp. MG754419
GCCCCTGGGTGTGTCCACGGGTGTGAGGAGAGGCGACAGAGTCCGCGATCTGTCCTGTGACCTGGCTCGCACTCCTGGGACGGAACCCGTGAAAACGGCAAACGATCTTCTCCGTTTGCCAGAGTGTGGGCCATCAGACATGCGTTCTTTGCGGGTCCTTCGGTTCGCCCACGACTGTTCCCGGTCAAAGATCCACCCATTCCCCAGGGAGCACGTTCGTGGCAGCCCTCGCGCGCTGGTGTGTCCGGCACCGCCTTGTCGCCGTACTTCTGTGGCTTCTCACCTTCGCGGGCGCCGCCGCCGTCGCATCCGTCGCAGGATCCGCGTACTCGAACGACTATGCGACCCCGGGGACCGAGTCCAGCCGAGCCACCCAGCTCCTCGACGAGGGCTTCCCGCGCCTCGGCGGCGACAGCGACACCATCGTCTGGCACACCACCCACGGCACCGTGCGGGCCGCCGACGTCGAGCAGGCCATGACCCGCACCCTGGACGAGATCGCCGACCTGCCCTCAGTGGCGTCCGTGACCAGCCCGTACGAGGGG
>NZ_QOCZ01000036.1 GCF_018207095.1 Nocardiopsis sp. MG754419
ACGGGCCGCCGGGGCCACCGGAGCCACGAGAACCCCGGGACGGCGCCTGAGTCGCCACCGCGTCGGGTCTCGCCGGGCACACGGGTCGGAGCATCGCCCCGGGGCGGGACGGCCGCGTCTTTCGGCGAACCGGGGAGCGCCGCGCGAAGCGCGGCGTAGATTCTAGGTCTATGACGGACCAGGACCTTCTGCACACCCTGCGCTCAGGCCGCACCCGCCCGGCCGACGTCTACGCCCGTCTCCTCGACGTGTACGGGGAGGATCTGTACCGGCACTGCGTTCTGGTCCTGCGCGACCGCGACACCGCGCACGTCGTGTTGCGGGACACGTTGATCGTGGCCCGGGCGCACAGCGCCCGCCTAGAGGACGCCGAGCGACTGGGCGCATGGCTGCACGCGTTGGCCGAGGCGGAGTGCGGTCGCCACCGGTCCCGCGCGGCCGGTGGCGACGGGGCGCGTCGCCCCGCTCCGCGAGGCTCCGACGGCCTGGTCCGGGTGCGGGTGCTCAGCGGCATGACCCGGCCCGAACTGGACGGATACCGCACCCACGTGGCGGTGCGGGCCGATCGCTTCGGCCCGGACGGCTTCCCCTTACGGCCCGGGACGCGGCACACCCTGCGCGGCGTGGTGTTCTCTCCGCCCGCCGCGCGATCCCTGATGCTGTGGGGAGCGCTGGTCCTGCTCCTGCTGCTCGGCGGTACCTGAGCGGCCCGCTCGGGCCCGGACGCGAACAGGCCCGGTGAGTGACTCTCACCGGGCCCGGTCAGGTACCGAGACGTGCGTCGGTCACTTGTCCTCGTTGGTGATGTGCGAGGAGTCGCCGTGCACACCGGCCTCCTCGGCACGCTTCACCGACGCGATGATCTCCTGCTCGGCCTCGTGGCGACCGACCCAGCTGGCACCCTCGACGGACTTGCCGGGCTCCAGGTCCTTGTAGACCGTGAAGAAGTGCTCGATCTCCAGGCGCTCGAACTCGTTCACGTGGTGAATGTCACGCAGGTGCTCCTGGCGGGGGTCCGTCGCCGGGACGCACAGCAGCTTGTCGTCGCCGCCGGCCTCGTCGCGCATCCGGAACATGCCGATGGCGCGGGCACGGATGAGACAGCCGGGGAACGTCGGGGCCTTGAGCAGGACCAGCGCGTCCAACGGGTCGCCGTCCTCACCGAGAGTGCCCTCGACGAAGCCGTAGTCGGCGGGGTAGGTGGTGGAGGTGAACAGCATGCGGTCGAGACGGATACGACCGGTCTCGTGGTCCACCTCGTACTTGTTGCGCTCCCCCTTGGGGATCTCGATCGTAACGTCGAATTCCATGCTGATCTCGGCTCCCAATGCGACTAATGTCGCCGTATAACAACAACGTCAGGCCGCGACACCGAAGGAAGGGCAGGTGCCCCGGGTGCGACGGGTACGAGGCGAGGCGTTCCTCGCGCTGGCCCTGCTCAACATATTCGTGCTGATCACCGGGTTCGTCGCCCTGGACGTGATCGAGGCACGACCGCTTCCGGCGGTGCCCAACCCCGTCACGCACGCCGACGGCGTGGCGGCGGTGGAATCCGCGGCCCCGACTCCGGCGGACCCGGTACGGATCGCGGACATTCTCGATGATCCCATGTCGTCGTCCGGACTCGAGGAGGGCCTCTCCGGTTTCGTGGTCGACGGCCTGACCGGAGAGACGCTCTTCGAGCGGGACGCCGACACCGCGGTGACCCCGGCGTCGACCACGAAGATCGCCACGGCGGTCGCCGTACTGGACACCGTCGGCCCCGACCACGTGCTGCGGACCGAGGCCTACCTCGACCCCGCGCAGAACCGGGTGGTCCTGCGTGGTGGGGGCGACGCGACCCTGACCGCGACCGCCGACTCCGCAGCTTACCCGCAGGTAGCGACGTTGGAGAAGCTCGCCGAGGACACCGCCGACGCGCTCGCGGAGCAGGGCGTCGACAGCGTCACTGTCGGTTATGACGATTCCCTGTTCACCGGATCCGACACCGGCCCGGGGTGGAAGCCCACCTACGTGACCGAGGGCAGCACGGCCACGATCCACGCGCTCCTCGTCGATCAGGGAAGGGCGGACCCGGACGTGGCCACCCGGGTGCCGAACCCGCCCCGGGCCGCCGCCGAGGCCTTCGCCGACCAGCTGGAACGGGCCGGACTCACCGTCGAGGGCGAGCCGGACGAGGCGGCGTCCGTCGGTGAGCCGGTCGCCTCCGTGGACTCCGCGCCGATCAGCGCCCTGGTCGAGTTCATGATGTTGGCCAGCGACAACAACATGGCCGAGGCGCTCGGCCGCGTCGCCGCCCTGGAAACGGGGGAGGAGCCCGACTTCGCCGGGGCCGCGGCCGCCACCCACCGCGTCATGGACGACCTCGGCATCGAGGGCGTCGACCTGTCGGACAACAGCGGCCTGAGCACCGAGAACCGCATCACCCCGCGGGCACTGGTCCAGCTGGTCAAGGCGGCGGCCGACCACCCCGAGCTGAACGCCACGGTCACCGGTCTGCCCACCGCGCACTCCACCGGAACCCTCTCCGGCCGGTACTCCGAGTTCTCCTCCTCGCACCACGCCGCCGGCATGGTCCGCGGCAAGACCGGCACCCTCGACGGCGTCAGCACCCTCGCCGGCACCGTCCACGACATGGAGGGCAACGTGTTCGTGTTCGCCCTCATGGCCAACAAGGACGGCGCCAGCGGGCCGCAACTGGACACCCTCGCCGCCGCTCTCGCCCGCTGCGGCTGTTCCTAGAACCCGGAGGTGTTCGTTCGGGGGCGCCGTCCTCTCCTGGGGTTCGCGCCGCCCCTGCGGTCCGTGTGCGGGAACCCTCGGGAGCCGGCCCGTGGCCCGACACGCCGGTGTCGGGACCCGGCGGTCGTCGTGGACCGATGGGGGACACACCCGGAACCGGCGTGTTTCCGGTCGGATCAGGGTGAACCCGGGGTCTGCCCTGAATTCGATCCCTGATCCCCGTGCCGCCGGGCCTCCCGTGGGTAGGCTGGCGTTGTGACTGTGATCGACTGGGACGTAGCCGTCAATACCGGCGTTCGCCTCGTGCGCCCTGGACCGCAGGTGGACCTGTCCGACGCGCGGCAGGCCGTCGCGCAGTTGCGCGAACTCTCCACCGTGGCCGCCGGACACGTGCGCGAATTCACCGGAATGAACCCCCTCGAATCCTCGGGCCCCGCGGTCATCGTGGACCGGCCCGGCTGGATTCGAGCCAACGTCGACGGGTTTCGGGTGGTGCTCGAACCCGTACTCCAACAGATGGGCGCCGAACGCGCTGCCGCCGGACCGGCCGGGAACCTGGCCGGCGCGGTCGGTTCGCGGATCACCGGGATGCAGCTCGGCGCCGTGCTGTCGTACCTGGCCGGGAAGGTCCTCGGCCAGTACGAACTCTTCCTGCCACCGGACCCGAACGGCCACTCGCCGACGGGTCGACTGACCCTGGTGGCGCCCAACATCGTCAACACCGAACGCGAACTGGACGTCGACCCGCGCGACTTCCGGCTGTGGGTCTGCCTGCACGAGGAGACGCACCGGATGCAGTTCACGGCCACGCCGTGGCTGCGCGACCACGTCCAGCAGCTCATGCAGGAACTGCTGCTGTCCACGGAGATGGACGCCACCGACCTCATCGACCGGCTCCGACAGGCCGGGGAGGCCGTGGCCGACGCCGTGCGCGGGGGCGAGGGCAACCTCCTCACCGCGTTCCAGAGCCCCGAGCAGATCGCGCTCATGGACCGGGTCACCGCCGTCATGAGCCTGGCCGAGGGCCACGGGGACTACGTGATGGACGCGGTCGGACCCGAGGTCGTGCCCTCGGTCGAGACCATCCGGTCCCGGTTCCAGAAGCGGCGCGAGACCGCCAACCCGCTCGACCGGATCATGCGCCAGCTCTTGGGCATGGACATGAAGATGAAGCAGTACGAGGAGGGCGCCGCCTTCGTCCGGCAGGTGGTCGCCCAGGTGGGTATGGCCGAGTTCAACAAGGTGTGGACCTCGCCCGAGACCCTGCCCAGCATCGAGGAGATCCGCCGGCCCTCGGCGTGGATCGAACGGGTCGTGCGCCCCGCCGCCATCTCCGAGTGAGCGGGCCGCCCGCCGCCGTGGCCGCCGTGCGCTCGGCGGTCCGGCGGGTGCTGTCCGCCCTGCCCGACGGCACCACGGTGCTGGTGGGGTGCAGCGGCGGCGCCGACTCGCTGGCCCTGGCCGGGGCGCTCGCCTTCGAGGCGCCCCGCATGGGCCGTGCGGCCGGAGCGGTCACCGTGGACCACGGACTCCAGGAGGGGTCGACCGCACGCGCCGAGGGGACCGCCGAGGTCCTGCGCGGTCTCGGCCTCGACCCCGTGGACGTGGCCACCGTACGGGTGACCGGGGACGGTGGCCCGGAGGCCGCCGCGCGGCGCGCCCGCTACGACGCCCTGGACACCGCGCTGCGGGAACGGGCCCCGGCGGTGGTGCTGCTCGGGCACACCATGGACGACCAGGCGGAGACGGTCCTGCTCGGGTTGGCCCGGGGATCGGGAGCCCGTTCCCTGGCGGGGATGCCCGCCGTCTTCGGCGACTACCGGCGTCCCCTGTTGGAGTTGGACCGGGCCACGGTCCGCAAGGCCTGCCGCCTCATGGGGTTGCACCCCTGGGAGGACCCGCACAACCACGACCCGCGGTTCGCCCGCTCCCGGGTGCGCCACGAAGCGCTGCCGGCGTTGGAGAAGGCGCTGGGCCCGGGCATCGCGACCGCCCTGGCGCGGACCGCGACCCTGCTCCGCGCCGACGCCGACACCCTGGACGCGCTGGCCGAGGACCTCCACGACCGCGCGCGGGCGGCCGGGGCGGGCGACGGGTTGGCCGTGGAACCACTGGAGGAGGCCGACGCCGCGTTGCGCACCCGTGTCCTGCGCCGCGCCGCCCTCGACTCCGGCTGTCCGGCGACCGACCTCACAGCCCGCCACGTGCGCGAACTCGAACGTCTGGTCACCGACTGGCACGGCCAGGCCCACATCGACCTGCCCGGTGGGGTTCGCGGCCGTCGCTCGGCGGGACGTGTCCACTTCGTTCGGTGACCGCTCGGGCTCCGCGTTCCCGCAGGTCGTGGCGTCCGGCACCGTCGCCGCGTTCGGCACGTTTATCCTGGTTGCCGCAAACGGGGAATCCAGCAGCGAGGACAGTGAGCGTGGACGCTAAGGACATGGGCGATGACCTGGAGAAGGTTCTCGTCACCGAAGAAGAGATCAAGGCGCGTCTGGCCGAGCTGGGTGAGCGGATCGACGCGGACTACGCGGGTCGCGACCTGCTGATCGTCGGTGTGCTCAAGGGCGCGGTCATGGTCATGGCCGACCTGGCCCGGGCGCTGCACACCCCGGTCTCCATGGACTGGATGGCCGTCTCCTCCTACGGTGCCGGGACCACCTCCTCGGGTGTGGTGCGCATCCTCAAGGACCTGGAGACCGACATCAAGGACCGCGACGTCCTCATCGTCGAGGACGTCATCGACTCCGGCCTGACCCTCTCCTGGCTGGTGGGCAACCTGCGCTCGCGCGGTCCGAAGTCGGTCGAGATCTGCACCATGGTCCGCAAGCCGCTGGCCTTCGACGTCGACCTCGACGTCAAGTACATCGGTTTCGACCTGCCCAACGAGTTCATCATCGGTTACGGGCTGGATTACGCGGAGCGTTACCGGAACCTGCCGTTCATCGGCACGCTCGCCCCGCACGTCTACGAGAAGTAGCCCCGACCCCCGCCCGCGCCGCCGTGTCAGGGCTCACGCGGGCGGGGTCACGGGAACAACGGAACGGGTCGTCGTCGTTGCGTTCATGACGGCTCGCGTCCGGCCTCAGCGGTGTGCCCGCCCGGCGCGGCGAGGTGTACCGTCGAATATCCCGGCGTCAGCGCGGGGAGCACGTGTCCGATAGGTCCTGCTCCGGACAGTCCTCTGGGGCGGGCGGCCTGGTCAGGAGGGACGGACCCGACAGGGTTCCGCTCACATGAATCTGAAGCGTTTTTTCCGCGGCCCGTGGATATGGATCCTGGTCGTCGCCCTCATGCTCATCATCGGTTTCCGCGTGTTCGACGTCGGCGGAGGGCCGCAGCCGGAAGAGGCCGACACCTCGGAGATCTACCGGCTCATCGAGCAGGACCAGGTCAGGGATGCCGAGATCATCGACCGAGACCAGCGCATCGAGCTGACGACGGTCGACGGGGACATCCGCGAGGCCTACTGGGTCGAGGGCCAGGGCCTACAGCTGGCCGACATGCTCCAGGAGTCCAGCGAGAACCCGGACGGGGAGCTGCGGGACTACAAGGTCTCCGTCGCCACCACCCCGATCTGGACCACCGCGCTGTTCAGCCTCCTGCCGCTGATCATCATCATCGTCATCTTCTGGTTCATCTTCAGCCAGATGCAGGGCGGCGGCTCCCGCGTGATGAACTTCGGCAAGTCCAAGGCCAAGCTCATCACCAAGGACACGCCCAAGAACACCTTCGCCGACGTGGCCGGGGCCGACGAGGCCATCGAGGAACTCCACGAGATCAAGGAGTTCCTCCAGAGCCCGGAGAAGTTCCAGTCGATGGGTGCCAAGATCCCCAAGGGCGTGCTGCTCATGGGGCCGCCCGGTACCGGTAAGACCCTGTTGGCCCGCGCCGTCGCCGGTGAGGCCGGGGTGCCGTTCTACTCCATCTCGGGTTCGGACTTCGTCGAGATGTTCGTCGGTGTCGGTGCCTCCCGTGTCCGGGACCTGTTCGAGCAGGCGAAGGCGAACGCGCCCGCGATCATCTTCATCGACGAGATCGACGCCGTCGGACGCCACCGCGGCGCCGGCATGGGCGGCGGTCACGACGAACGCGAGCAGACCCTCAACCAGATGCTGGTCGAGATGGACGGCTTCGACGTCAAGGGCGGCGTGATCCTCATCGCCGCCACCAACCGTCCCGACATCCTGGACCCGGCGCTGCTGCGGCCCGGCCGCTTCGACCGGCAGGTCGTCGTGGACCGCCCCGACCTGGACGGACGCCGCGAGATCCTCGAGGTCCACTCCAAGGGCAAGCCGATGGCCGACGACGTCGACTTCACGGTGATCGCCCGTCAGACCGCCGGGATGACCGGTGCCGACCTGGCCAACGTCATCAACGAGGGCGCCCTGCTGTCCGCGCGCGCGGACAGCAAGGTCATCACCCACGCCGTCCTGGAGGAGGCCATCGAACGTGTGATGGCCGGCCCCGAGCGCAAGTCCCGGGTGATGTCGGACCGCGAGAAGAAGGTCATCGCCTACCACGAGGGCGGCCACGCCCTGGTGGGTCACGCGCTGCCCAACGCCGACCCGGTGCACAAGATCACGATCCTGCCGCGCGGTCGGGCCCTCGGGTACACCATGTCGGTGCCGACCGAGGACAAGTTCCTCACCTCGCGTTCGCAGATGATGGACCAGCTTGCCATGATGCTCGGTGGTCGCGCCGCCGAGGAGCTCGTGTTCCACGAGCCCACCACCGGCGCCGGCAACGACATCGACAAGGCCACGAACCTGGCCCGGAACATGGTCACCGAGTACGGCATGAGCGAGCGCCTGGGCGCCCGCAAGTTCGGGTCCGCCAGCAGCGAGCCGTTCCTGGGCCGCGAGATGTCGCACGCCCGCGAGTACTCCGAGGAGATCGCCTCCGTCATCGACGAGGAGGTGCGCCGCCTCATCGAGTCCGCGCACGACGAGGCCTACGAGGTCCTCGTGGAGTACCGGGACGTCCTCGACGACCTGGTCGTACAGCTGCTGGAGCGGGAGACGCTCTCCAAGAGCGAGGTCCTGGAGGTCTTCGCCCCGGTCGGCAAGCGTCCCTCGCGCGGTTCCTACACCGGCTACGGCAAGCGCCAGCCCTCCAACCGCCCGCCGGTCCGTTCCAAGAAGGAACGCGCCGTGCTCAACGGCACCGACGTGCACGGGTCCGAGTACAACGGCCGGGTCTCCGGTGGCGAGGGCGACGAGGGGGACCAGGCGTGAGCGACCTTCCCGCCAGACCGGTGGACCGCGAGCGCATCGCCCGCGCCGTCCGCGAGATCCTCATCGCGATCGGGGAGGACCCCGACCGCGACGGTCTGCTCAAGACGCCCGACCGGGTCGCGCGCGCCTACGAGGAACAGTTCTCCGGGCTCGGCCAGAAGCCGGGCGACGTGCTCACCACGGTCTTCGAGGCCGGGCACGAGGAGATGGTCCTGGTCAAGGACATCGAGCTGTACTCGACCTGCGAACACCACCTCGTGCCGTTCTACGGGGTCGCGCACGTGGGCTACATCCCGGCGGCGGACGGTCGCATCACCGGACTGAGCAAGCTCGCCCGGCTGGTGGACGTCTACGCCCGCAGGCCGCAGGTGCAGGAGCGCCTGACCGGTGAGGTCGCCGACGCCATCATGGAGCACCTGGAACCGCGGGGCGTGATCGTCGTGGTCGAGGCCGAGCACCTGTGCATGACGATGCGCGGGGTGCGCAAGCCCGGCGCCAAGACCGTCACCTCCGCCGTGCGCGGCATCTTCCGGGGCAGCGACCGTACCCGGGCCGAGGCGATGAGCCTCATTCTCGACCAGCGCTGACACCGCGGCGGCGCCGGTCACGGCATCGCCGTGGGCGTCGGCCCGACCGGGGTCGAGCGGGCGCCGGGAAAGACCCGGACACCACCCTTCCGGGGGTCGGGGCCATGTGCCTCCGGCCCCCGTTCGTGCGCGTAGGGTGAAGATCATGGCGCCGAAACACACACTTCCGGGACTGCCCGACCGAGGGCGGTGCCTGGTCATGGGGGTCGTCAACGTCACCCCCGACTCCTTCTCCGACGGCGGGTCCTGGTTCGACCCCGCGCGCGCGATCGACCATGGTCTGCGTCTGGCGGAGGAGGGCGCGGACATCATCGACGTCGGTGGTGAGTCCACCCGGCCCGGCGCCCAACGCGTGGACGCCGCCGAGGAACTGCGCCGGGTCGAGCCCGTCGTGCGGGAACTCGCCGCACGTGGCATCGCGGTCAGTGTCGACACCATGCGCGCGGAGGTCGCCGCCCGATCGGTCGAGGCCGGCGCCGTGCTGGTCAACGACGTGAGCGGTGGTCTGGCCGACCCCGAGATGGCGGAACTCGTCGCATCTTCCGGTGTCGCGTACGTGTTGATGCACTGGCGTGGGCATAGTCATGACATGCAGAGCCGTGCCGTGTACACGGATGTCGTCCAGGAGGTCCTCGATGAGCTCCGCGACCGTATGGAGGCCATGATCAGCGCAGGAGTCGACCCCGGCCAGATCGTTCTGGACCCGGGACTGGGATTCTCCAAGCGTCCCGAACAGGCGCACAACTGGGACCTGCTGCACCACCTGGAACGGTTCCACGAGTTGGGCCGTCCCGTGTTGGTCGCCGGTTCCCGCAAACGCTTTCTCAGCCGCCTGTTGAGCGACACCAAGGGCGAGGACCGACCGTTCGTCGACTGTGACGCGGCGACCGCCGCGGTGACCACCCTGTCCGCGGACCGGGGCGCCTGGGCGGTGCGGGTACACGACGTCCGTGCCAACGCCGACGCCGTGCGGGTGGCGGCCGCCTGGTCCGACGGCGGTACCCACCTCGACGAGGGCCGTTTCGAGCCCGTGGACCGGAGCGGCCTGTGAACTCGCGCCAGGAGGTCATGGAGAGCGTCGGCGAGGCCAACGCCCAGTTCTACAGCGCCATCGAGAACGGCGACATCGACCTGATGCGCACCGTGTGGGCGGAGGAGCACGAGGCCCCCGACCTCGTGTGCGTCAACCCCGGTTGGCCCCTGCTGCGCGGGCGCACCGAGATCATGCGTGCGTGGTCCCTCATCATGGCCAACGTGACCTACATCCAGTACGTGCTCACCGAGACGCACATCGGCGTGGGCGGCGACATCGCCATGGTGACGTGTGAGGAGAACGTCCTCACCGCCGAGGACGGCAGCCCGGGGTTCGTCGCCGGCGGCCAGGTGGTCACCACCAACCTGTTCGTCGACACCGACCAGGGGTGGCGCCTGTGGTCGCACCACGCCTCACCGGTCCTCATGGAGGAGGACGACGACGCGGAGGCCGAGGACTGATGCTCGACCGCATCGCGCTCCGCGGTCTGCGGGCCAGGGGGCACCACGGTGTGTTCGACTTCGAGCGCCGTGAGGGTCAGGACTTCGTCGTCGACGCGGTCCTGTACCTGGACACGGCGCCGGCCGCGGCCAGCGACGACGTCGGCGACACCGTGCACTACGGGCTGCTCGCCGACCGGCTGGTCGCGATCGTCACCGGCGAACCGGTCGACCTGATCGAGACCCTGGCCGCGCGGTTGGCCGCCGCGTGCATGTCCGAACGGCTCGTGGAGGGGGTCGAACTGACGGTGCACAAACCGTCGGCGCCCATCGAGCACGAGTTCGCGGACGTGGCGGTCACCGTCACGCGCGGGAACCGGGGTGCGTGGTGACCCGCGCCGTGCTGGCCCTGGGGTCCAACCTCGGCGACCGCCACGCCACCCTGCGGGGGGCCGTGGAGGCGCTGTCGTCCGGGCCGGGGGCGCCCACCCCCGTCGCGGTCTCGCCGGTGTACGAGACCGCGCCGGTGGGCGGCCCCGATCAGGGCGCCTACCTCAACGCCGTGCTGGTCGTGGACTTCGACGGCACCGCGCGGGAGTTGCTCGAACGGGCCCTGGCGACCGAACAGGCCTTCGCCCGGGTTCGTGAGGTCCGGTGGGGGCCGCGCACCCTGGACGTGGACGTGATCACCTTCGGCGACACCGTCGACGACGACCCCGTCCTGACGCTGCCGCACCCGCGCGCCCACCTGCGCGCGTTCGTGCTGCGTCCCTGGCTGGACGCCGATCCGGCCGCGGTCGTGCCCGGGCGGGCCTCGGTCGCGACCCTGCTCGCCGCGGTGGAGGAGGCCGACACCTCCGGTGAACAGCGGCTGTCCCGCCGGGACGACCTGGCCCTGCGGCTCTCGGGGGAGGCGGATCACTGATGTCGGGTGACGGCGGGGGCACGCTCTCCCCGACCGGATGGCGTGTCCCGTCGGCCCTGGCGGCGTCGGGCGCCGTGGTCGGCCTGTTCGTCGCCAACTCGGTGTCCGGTCTTCCGTTGATCCCGTGGTCGGCGATCCCGACCCTGCTGCTGTTGGCGGCGGCGGAGGCCTTCACCGCGGGTCGCACCGCGCGGCGCATCCGACGGGCACCGGGGACCGAACCCATGGAGCCGCTCAGCGCCGCCCGCCTGCTGGCCCTGGCCAAGGCGAGCGCCCTGTTCGCCTCGGTCGGCCTGGGCTTCTTCGCTGGGATCGCCCTGGCGATCACCGAGCGGCTGGAACTGCCCACCCACCGCGAGACCTTCCTCATCGCGCTCGGCACCGCCGTGTCCGCGGGGCTGCTCTTGGCCGCCGCGCTGTACCTGGAACACGCCTGCCGGGTGCCGGAGGGCGACGGCAACGGGAACGACGACGGCGACGACACGCCACAGGCACGGTGACGGGGTGCTGAAGCGGACGGAGCTTGCCCGCTGATGGTTGACTGAGGTCGTGGAGACCAGTGAACCGACACCCGAGTCCGAAGCGGGATCGACGAACCCGGACCGCCCGGAGGTCGCGGCCTTCGCCGCGCCCGAGGGTGTGCCCTGGCGGCGCATCCCGACCGCTCTGGCCTGGTACCGACGTCTGCTGACCACGGCGGGCTGTCTGGCCGCCGGCGTGGGCGGTGGTGTCCTGCTGCTCCTGTGGGGCAGTCCCCTGTGGTCGGGGATCTGGGCCGCCCTGGCGTTGGTCGTCGCCGCGGCCCTGTGGTTCCTGGCGGGGCTGTTCCAGCGCTCCTGGGGGTACGCGGAGGCCTCGGCGGAGTTGTACCTGACCTACGGGGTGCTGGTCCGACAGCTCGTGGTGGTGCCATACGGCCGGATGCAGGTCGTGGACGTCACCGCGGACCTGCTCGAACAGGCGTTGGGGATCGCGACGGTGCGGGTGCGCACCGCGGCCAGCACCGCGGACACACGCGTGGTCGGGCTCCCGTTGGCCGATGCCGTCCAGTTGCGCGACCGGCTCGCGGCGCGCAGCGAGAGTTTCTCCACGGGGTTGTAAGTGCACGGACCGTCTTCGCACGAACCCGGATGGGCGCCGCCGGGCGGCGGCCCCCATCGGCCTCCGCAGGGACCGGCCCCGGGGCCACCGCCGGGGTCGTCACCGCAGGGACCTCCGCAGGGGCCGCCGACGGCGCCCCCGGGTCCACCGCAGGGGCCGCCCCAGGGACCTCCGCCGGGATGGCCCCGGGGCGGACCGCCTCAGGGCCCACCACAAGGTCCACCCCAGGGTCCGCCTCCGGGAGGGTGGCGGCAGGGACCGGCCCCGCACCCGTACCCTTCGGCCCCCGGGCCCTATCCACGGTTCCAGGGGCCGACCGCGGCGCCGCCGCACCCCGGCTGGGGACCGCCGCCACCGCCCCGGGACGACATCGTCTCCGGGATCTTCCGTGCGCACTGGATGATCATCCCGTTGCAGGTCATCGCGGTGACGTTGGTGTTCATCGCGTTGATCGGGCCGATCCTGGTGATGTTCGGGTTCGCCTGGGTGCTCTTCATGGCGATGGCCGTGGTGTTCGGCTCCTTCGCCTACGCGCTGCCCTCCTGGTGGTACGGCACCTTCGGGCTCAGGGAGGACCATCTGGTGGTCCACACCGGACTGCTCCTGCGGAGTTCCCGGGAGATCCCGCTGAGCAGGCTCCAGGCGGTGGACGTGGTCCGTCCGTTGTTGATGCAGGTCTTCGGGATGGCGGAGCTGCGCGTCGAGCTCGCGGGCGGTGACGGCAGCGCCATCCGGCTGCGCTGTCTGCCCGTGAACACGGCCGAACGTATGCGGGCGGCCGTGCTCGCGCACGCCGCGGGGCTCCCCGGGCGGGCGCCGGAGGCCCCGGAGTGGCCGTTCTACCGGCTGCCCTTCCCGTTGCTGCTGGGCGCGCTGACCTTCCGTGTGCCGATCCTCGTCTCCTTCATCCTGCTGCTCATGCTCCTCACCGCGTTCGTGGTGTTCCTGGAGCCGGGCGTGCTGGGCGCCGTGATCCCGCTCGCGCTGGGGCTGCTGCGCTACTACTGGGGGCCGCTGACCCGCTACACGGACTTCTACGCGTCGCTGTCCGGGGACGGGTTGCGCCTGCGCTACGGGATGTTCCAGCGCCGCATGCAGACCGTGCCGCCCGGCAGGGTCCAGGCGGTACGGATCGTGGAGCCGTTGTTGTGGCGTGCCCTCGGGGTGGCCCGGGTCGAGGCCACGGTGGCCGGCTACGCGGGCGCGCGCCAGGGCGATTCCGCGGACCTGCTGCCGGTCGCGCCCCGGACCACGGCGTTCACCCTGGTGAACGAGGTGTTCCCGGACAGCGAGGCGGCCGTGGTGCCGCTGGTGACCAACCGGGACATGTGGGCGAGCGCGGCCGGCGTGGACGAACGGCTGTTCGTGAGTGTGCGCGGCGTGTTCTGCCGGGTGACCGAGATCGTCCCGGTGGAGCGGATGCAGACGCTGCGCCTGTCGTCCGGCCCGATCGCCCGGCTGCGCGGGCGGGCCACCGTCGACGTGGACACGCCTCCGGGGCCGGTGTCGGCGCGGGCCACCGACCGGGACGCGGGGGAGGCCCGGCGGTTCCTGGACGCGCTCATCGAGCACGGAAGGCGTGCACGGGTGCCCTCCGCCGGCACGGAACGGTGGGCGACCCGGGCGACCCTGCACGCGCGACCCTCCCAGAGAGAACATCCGGGCGAGGAACCGGAGGTTTCCCCTGGTGACACCCCCGAGGCGTAAGTGTGGCGTGTGTCACAAGGAGGGTCGCAAGTGCTACCGGTTGAGGGTTGCATGTCCGACATGTCTGCTCACTATGGGTGGTTTTTCCTGGTCACGGGCGATCGGCGCTTCGCAATTCTGGTCACACGCGGCTGCTGAGTGTGGCTAAATGGTGACTGAACACGGGGAGTGTTCACTGTCATACACATCGTCAATGGTTTCGACCGTTTGGCGCCCCCCGCCAAACGGTCCTGACGGGAGAAATTCATGCTGAAGAAGGCCTTCGCCGCCACCGCCATCACCGCTGCCGCCGCCGGCGTCCTCTTCGCCGGGTCCCCGGCCATGGCCAACAGCAACGTGTTCACCTCCGGTAACGGCGGCATCCTGAGCGGCAACCAGGCCGTTGTGGACGTCGACGCTCCGATCAACGTCTGCGGCAACTCCATCGCGATCCTGGGTGTCTCGGGCGCGAACTGCACCGACTCCGGCGCCTCCGTGAAGAACTGGTAGTCACCGCGTCGACTCGACCCGACCGGGCGAGCAGGTTCAGCCGGCGACGTCCTGGCTGAATCGCCCCAGGGTCAGCGAGCCTCGGCTCGCGTAGCGCCATCCCGTGACGACGGGATGGCGCTTTTTCGTGCGCGGGGTGCGTGCCCGGCCGGTCGGTGGGCCGCGATCGGCACCGGCGTCGATCGCGGTGTGAGGTGGTGCCGCGCGCGCCGCGCCGGCGGGCCTTCGGGGTCCGTCTCCGGCGCACACGTGGAGTGACCTGTCACGCATGGTTGATCGTTCTCACTCTCGGTGACGGTCGTGGCCTCGGGCGTGCGCGGTGGTCCTTCCGTGCGCCGTCGCTCCCGCACGCCCCCCGGGTGTCGCCGAGCGACACCGCGGAAAGGTCGCCGGGGGAGGTCGCAGCGGAACGTGGGGGTGGGCGAGGGTGCCCGCCCCCACGTCGTGTTCCCCGCCACGGCCTCACCAGGGGCGGGGCGGCGGGGCACCGTCGGGGGAGGACTATCGTGTGCTCAGACCACGGTGCGTCGGTCGTGAGGGCGCACCGGACCAGAAGGGGACACGGAGCACATGGAGACGACACAGGGGCGCCCCGCCCGGCTGCGCGTGGGCGTCATCGGGGCCGGGCGCGTCGGCTCCGCCCTCGGAGTCGCGCTGGCCAGAGCCGGGCACAAGGTCGTGGCGGCCAGCGCCGTCTCCGAGGCGTCGGTGACACGCGTGGAGGAACGGCTGCCCGGTGCCCGCATCCTCGAACCCTCCCACGTGGTCGAGGCCAGTGACCTGGTGCTGCTCACCGTCCCCGACGACGCCCTGTCCGACCTCGTCGAAGGGCTCGCCGGCACCGGTGTCGACCTGCGCGGCAAGATCCTCGCCCACACCGGCGGCGCCCAGGGCTACGGCATCCTCGCCCCCGCCACCATCGCCGGCGCGCTGCCCCTGGCCCTGCACCCGGCCATGACCTTCACCGGCCGCGACGAGGACATCGAACGGCTCGCCAACTGCGCCTTCGGGGTCACCGCCCCCGACCAGCTCCGCCCCATCGCCGAGGCCCTCGTCGTCGAGATGGGCGCCGAGCCGGTGTGGATCGCCGAGGACAAGCGCACCCTCTACCACGCCGCCCTCGCCGGCGGCGCCAACCACCTGGTCACACTCGTGGCCGACAGCGCCTCCCTGCTCACCGCCGCCGGCGTGCCCGAACCCGGTCGGCTGCTCGCGCCGATGCTCTCGGCCGCACTGGACAACGCCCTGCGGCTGGGCATCCACGGGCTCAGTGGTCCGGTCCTGCGCGGCGACGCCGGGACCGTCGCCGGGCACATCGAGCAGTTGCGGGAGAACGCCCCCGAGAGTGTGGCCAGCTACGTCGAACTCGCCCGGCTCACGGCGGACCGGGCCATCAACGCCGGCCTGCTCAAGCCGGAGGACGCCGCGCGTCTGCTCGACGTCCTGCGCCGCTGAGGCCCCCGCGGCGCCGGGCCCCGGTAGGTGAGCTCCGGCCCGCGCGCGCCACCGTGCCCGCCACACCACCACGGAGAGACCGATGACCGACGCCCCCGCACCCGCCACCGACGGGCCCCTCGTCGCGCGCACCCCGGAGGAACTGCGCCGTGCCCTCGACTGCCGGGGTGTCGTGGGCCTGGTCCCCACCATGGGCGCCCTCCATGCCGGTCACCGCACCCTCATGCGCCTCGCCCGCGCGAAGGCCGACACGGTGGTGGTCAGTGTGTTCGTCAACCCCCTCCAGTTCGGGCCGCACGAGGACCTCGACCGCTACCCGCGCGACCTCCCGGCCGACGTCCGGGTGTGCGCCGAGGAGGGGGTGGACGTGGTCTTCGCCCCCGAGGCCGCGACCATGTACCCCGGCGAGCAGATGATCACCGTCGACGCCGGCGCCATGGGGGAGCGCCTGGAGGGCGCCTCCCGACCCGGGCACTTCACCGGGGTCCTCACCGTGGTCGCCAAGCTCTTCCTCCTGGTCCGCCCGGACCTCGCCGTCTTCGGGGAGAAGGACGCCCAGCAGATCGCGCTCGTACGTCGCATGGTGACCGACCTGAACCTTCCGGTCGACATCATCGGCGCGCCCACCCTCCGCGACACCGACGGTCTGGCCTCCTCCAGCCGCAACGTGTACCTCGACGAGGACCAGCGCGCCAGCGCCCTCGCGCTCTCCCGTGCCCTGCGCGCCGGCGCCGACGCCGCCGGGGACGGGGCCGACGCCGTCCGGGCGGCCGCCCGCGCCGTTCTCGACCGCGCGGCCACCGCCGTCCCTCCCGTCGAACCCGACTACCTCGCCCTGGTCGACCCGGCCACCTTCGCCGAGGCGCCCTCCGACCACCGCGGCGCGGCGGTGCTGGCCGTCGCCGCCCGCGTGGGCACCACCCGACTCATCGACAACGTGTCGGTGACCCTTGAGCAGTGAGTCTTCCGGAACTCCTCCCCGCTCTGCCGAGCCGGAGCCCGAGACCACGGCGCGTGCGCGAAAGAGACCCCAGATGAGTGTTGACGGACAGACCCGGATCGCGGCCCCCGAACCCGGATGGACCGCCCACGCCGACGTGGTGGTCGTCGGCTCGGGTATCGCGGGCCTGAGCACCGCCCTGCGCTACGTCCAGCGCACCGACACGGGCCGGGTCGTGCTGGTCACCAAGGACCGCCTGTCCACCGGTTCCACCGCCTACGCCCAGGGCGGCATCGCCGCGGCCATGGCCCCCGAGGACGGGCCGGTCGCCCACATGGTCGACACGCACATGGCCGGGGCCGGCCTGTGCGACCCCCACGCCGTCCACGTCCTGGCCACCGACGGCCCCGACGCCCTGCGCTGGCTCATCGGACTGGGCGCCGAGTTCGACCGTGACGACGACGGTGAACTCTCCCTCACCCGTGAGGGAGGGCACCGCACCGACCGGGTCGCCCACGCGGGCGGCGACGCCACCGGCGCCGAGATCCAGCGGGCCCTGGTCCAAGCGGTCCGGGACGCCGAACGCGTCGAGGTCATCGAACACGCGCTGGCCCTGGACGTGCTCCGCGACCCCGCCACCGGTCGGGTCGGGGGGATCACCCTGCACGTCATGGGGGAGGGCGAACGCGACGGGGTGGGCGCGGTCCGGGCCCCCGCCGTCGTCCTGGCCACCGGCGGCACGGGGCAGGTGTTCGCCGCCACCACCAACCCGCCGGTCTCCACCGGTGACGGCCTCGCCCTGGCCGCGCGGGCGGGCGCGCGACTGCGCGACCTGGAGTTCATCCAGTTCCACCCCACCGTCCTGTGGCTCGGTCCGGACGCGCGCGGGCGCCAGCCCCTGATCTCCGAGGCGCTGCGCGGTGAGGGCGCCCACCTGGTCGACGCCGAGGGCCGCCGGATCATGGAGGGCGTGCACGAACTGGGGGACCTGGCCCCCCGCGACGTCGTGGCCCGCACCATCGCCCGGGTCATGGCCGAGCAGGACACCGACCACGTCCACCTGGAGACCCGTCACTTCGGCCAGGCCACTTGGGAACG
Organism: Nocardiopsis sp. MG754419; assembly: GCF_018207095.1. GTDB lineage: Bacteria > Actinomycetota > Actinomycetes > Streptosporangiales > Streptosporangiaceae > Nocardiopsis. The sequence continues at coordinate 17,755 of NZ_QOCZ01000036.1, forward strand.
CCGATTCCCCACCATCCTGGCGTCCTGCCGCGCGCACGACATCGACCCGCTGACCCGCACCATCCCCGTGGCCCCCGCCGCCCACTACGCGTCGGGCGGGGTGGAGGTCGACATCGACGGTCGGACCGACGTGCCCGGTCTGTGGGCGGTGGGCGAGGTGGCCCGCACCGGGGTGCACGGCGCCAACCGGCTGGCCTCCAACTCCCTGTTGGAGGGGCTGGTCTACGCCGACCGCATCGCCGCCCGCCTGGCGACCGAGCCCGCCACCGCGTCGGCGGACGCCGTGACGGTCGGTACGCCGGCGTCGCTCGTCTCCCCGACCGCCGCCGCGCGGGTCCGCGCACTGATGTCCCGGTACGCGGGTGTGCTGCGGACCGGCGACGGACTGGCGACGCTCGTCGAAGAGCTGGACGCCTTGGCCGAGACCGACAGCGGGGCCGACCCCGACACCGCCGCCTGGGAGACCACGAACCTGCTCACCGTGGCCCGACTCGTGGCGGCCGCCGCCGTCCGGCGGACCGAGAGCCGCGGCTCGCACCAGCGCGCCGACACCCCGGATCCCGACCCCGAGCTGCGTCTGCGGCCCGTGATCGTCCGACTGGAAGGGAACACCATCGTGACCACCGACGCCGTACACGAGCCCCCGCTCCCGCCCGCCCTCCGCGACGAACTCGACGGCATCGCCTTCCCCCTCGCCGGTCCGGACCCGGCGCCCGAGGCGCGCGCCGAGTTCACGCTGCCCTGGACCGCGCCGCACCGGTCGCACGTGGACACGGTCACGCGTGCGCTGGCCGAGGACCTGACCGCGGGTCCGCGCATCGACGTCACCACCGTGGCCACCATCCCCGCCGACCAGGTCCGCACCGCGCACGTGGTGGCGCGAGCCGACGGGACGGTCAGTGGCCTTCCCCTGGCCGAACTCGTGTTCTGGATGGTGACGGAGGGGGCGCTGGAGGTCGACCGGCCGGCACGGGACGGCGACGCGGTCAAGCGCGGCGACGTCCTCATGAAGGTCACCGCCCGCACCCGCGACCTGCTCACCGCCGAGCGCACCGCGCTCAACCTCCTCACCCACATGTCCGGGATCGCCACCGCCACCCGCACGTGGGTGGACGCCGTGGCCGGAACCGGAGCGCACATTCGGGACAGCCGAAAGACCACCCCCGGGCTGCGCGCGCTGGACAAGTACGCGGTGCGATGCGGGGGCGGCGTCAACCACCGCTACTGCCTCGGTGACGCCGGTCTGATCAAGGACAACCACGTCGTCGCCGCCGGCGGGGTGGGCGAGGCGGTCCGCGCCATCCGTGCGCGCTTCCCCGATCTGCCCCTGGAGGTCGAGGTGGACCGGATCGACCAGATCGAGGACGCCCTGGCAGCGGGCGCGGAGGAGCTGTTGCTCGACAACTTCTCCGTGCCGCGGCTGCGGGAGGCGGTCGCGCTCGTCGACGGCCGTGCCCGTCTGGAGTCCAGTGGGGGGCTGACCCTGGCGGTGGCCGCCGACGTGGCCGCCACGGGGGTCGACTACCTGGCGGTGGGCGCCCTCACCCACTCCAGTCCCGCACTGGATATCGCACTCGACCTGTTCTGAGCCGCCCGCGTGGTGGAAGATTCCATGGGTACCCACCACTTCGACCAAGGATGAGGCCCTCAGAATGCTGCTCGCGATCGACGTCGGCAACTCCGAGACGGTGCTCGGACTCTTCGACTCCGACGACCTTCTCGAACACTGGAGAGTGGGGACCGACATCCGGCGTACCGCGGACGAGTGGGCGGTCGTGCTGCGCGGACTCATCGACGGGAGCTCGCTGAACGGTCCCGGCCAGGTCGAGGGCATCTCCATGTGCTGCTCGGTCCCCTCCGTCCAGCACGAGATGCGCGACATGTTCCGGCGCCACTTCGGCGACCTGCCCGCCGTGATCGTCGAACCCGGTGTGAAGACGGGCGTGCCGATCCGGATGGACAACCCCAAGGAGGTGGGCAGCGACCGGATCATCAACGCGCTGGCCGCCGGACACCTCTACGGCGGTCCGAGCGTGGTGGTGGACTTCGGGACCGCGACCACCTTCGACGCGGTGAGCTCCAAGGGCGAGTACGTGGGCGGCGCCATCGCCCCCGGCATCGACATCTCGGTGGACGCGCTGTCCCGCAGAGGCGCCCAACTCCACATGGTCGAGATCGTCAAGCCGCGCGCGGCGATCGCGAAGAACACCACCGAGGCCCTGAGGTCGGGGATCGTCTTCGGGTTCGCCGGTCAGGTCGACGGGATCGTCGACCGAATGGTCGCCGAACTCACCGACGACCCCGACGAGGTCACGGTGGTCGCCACCGGAGGCCTGGCCGGCACCGTGGTCGACGAGTGCGAGACCGTCGACGTCCACGAACCCTGGCTCACCCTCACCGGCCTGAGACTGGTCTTCGAACGCAACGTCGGCTGATCCCGCTCCGTCGAGGGCGGGCGGGGCACACGGTGCCCGGCCCGCGCCGTCCCGGTCCGCGGGATCGGATCCGGTCGGGTGGGGGCGCCGACGCCGGTAGGATCGTGGCCGTGAATGACGCGCACGACGACACCTACGACGACCTGCCCGAACAGATGCGGGTCCGGCGGCAGAAGCTGGACCGACTCCGGGAGGAGGGCATCGACCCCTTCCCCGTGAACTACCCGCGGACCACGTCGATCGGCCCTGTGCGCGACAAACACCAGGGCCTGGAGCCCGACACCCACACCGGGGCCACGGTCGCCATCGCCGGCCGGGTCATGCTCTACCGCACCGGCGGCAAGCTGTGCTTCGCCACCTTGCGCGACGAGACCGGGGACGTGCAGATCATGCTGTCCCTGGACCAGGTCGGCAAGGAGAGCCTGGACACCTGGAAGGCCGACGTCGACCTCGGTGACCACGTGGGTGTGGAGGGCGAGGTGATCACCTCCCGCCGTGGTGAGCTGTCCATCCTGGTGAGCTCCTGGACGCTGACGGCCAAGTGCCTGCGTCCGCTCCCGGAGAAGCACAAGGGCCTGACCGACCCCGAGGCCCGCGTGCGTCAGCGCTACGTGGACCTCATCGTCAACCCCGAGTCGCAGCAGATGGTGCGCCGCCGTTCGGCCGCCATCCGGGCGATCCGGGAGGGCCTGAGCTCCCGCGACTTCATCGAGGTCGAGACGCCGATGCTGATGCGGGTGCACGGTGGCGCCACGGCGCGGCCGTTCACCACCCACATCAACGCCTACGACATGGACCTGTACCTGCGCATCGCCCCCGAACTGTCGCTCAAGCGGCTGGTCGTCGGCGGGCTGGAGAAGGTCTTCGAGGTCAACCGGAACTTCCGGAACGAGGGCGCGGACTCCACGCACAACCCCGAGTTCACGATGCTGGAGTTCTACCAGGCCTACGCGGACTACGACGTGATGGCCGACGTGACCCGCGAGCTGGTCCAGGAGGCGGCCCGCGCGGTGTACGGCTCCACCACGATCGAGCGCGACGGCCAGACCTTCGACCTGGGTGGGGAGTGGCCCCGCGTCACCCTCTACGGCGTGGTCTCCGAGGCCCTGGAGGCCGAGGTCACCCCGCGCACGCCGATCGACGAGGTCCGTCGGCTCGCCGAGGCCAAGGGTGTGGAGTTCGACCACGCCTGGGGCCAGGGCAAGCTCGTCGAGCACGTCTTCGAGGAGCTGGTGGAGCACACGCTGGTGCGCCCCACCTTCGTGTGCGACTTCCCGGTCGAGACCAGCCCGCTCACCCGGCAGCACCGTGAGGACCCGCTGCTCACCGAGAAGTGGGACCTCATCGGCTTCGGCATGGAGCTGGGCACGGGGTACTCGGAGCTGGTCGACCCGGTCGAGCAGCGCCGACGTCTCACCGAGCAGTCGCTGATGGCGGCCGAGGGAGACCCCGAGGCGATGCAGCTCGACGAGGACTTCCTGCGGGCACTGGAGTACGGCATGCCGCCGACCGGTGGTGTGGGTCTGGGGATCGACCGTCTGCTCATGGCCTTCACCGGAAAGAACATTCGGGAGACCGTGCTCTTCCCGATCGTGAAGCCCTCCGGAGAGTAACGCCGCGGTCGTCGATCCCGGTCGGCGCCGGCGGGACCTCACGGTGTTCCCGGGAGGGGATGACCGAGAGTCACCACAGGGTCGCCGCGTCATCGACGCGGCGGCCCTCGTGCGTCACATCCGCACCGACGCCCCGAGGGTGGCCATTGCGAGATTTGGCTCACTTTCCGGTCATAAGGAACATACCTTTGGCCATCTCCGGATGACTTCGACGCCAGAGTGGACTTTTTCCGTAGAACTTCGTTCTGTGGTCGGGCACTCTCGGGCGTCGAATGTTTACGCAGGTCAGAACATGATGGGTATTTCCCGTTCCGTGATCATGTGGCTGATCGTCCGGAGATGATCACTCATGGTCATTTATGGGGCCTTGACGGTAACATCGTGGCCGCCTAGCGTGCTGAGAGCGGGCTTTGGTCCGCGAGTTCGCCGAAGTGGATCGAGAAGAACGGTGAGCAGGATGTCGGGTCGAGAATCGGCCCGCGTCCACCGCACACGCAGCCATGGTGTGGTCTGTCCGTCCCAGACCTCAGTGCCCTGGCCCCCGCGTGTGTCTCGTGCTCCCCACCGCCCCCAACCCCTGTGCCAGAGGGGTTCGTCGGGGATGGGTCGGGGTGGCCGGGACTCACCCGCACCGGCAGCCGGCCGGATGCGCGCTTCGGTCGACGAGTCGATGTTCCGCACTCATATGAATGAGGGAGGACGGAGTGGAACAGGCCACACTCGTACGACGTACCGTTGAGGACCAGAGCCTCACACGCGACCCACGTGACAGCGTGGTACCCCTGCAGAGTCGGCGGGACCCCGCGCCGCCGGGTCTGTACACCCCGGTCGAGCTGGGTCACGAGGAACTGGAACTGCTCGCCGAGATCGCCACCGGTGTCACCACCGAGGTGGCGGCCCGGCACCTGGAGCTCAGCGCCCGGACCCTGCGCCGTCGCATTCGCAACATCTGCGACGTACTCGGGGTCAACACACCCATCGAGGCGGTCGTGTGGGCCGCCAGGCGGCAGCTGATCTGAGCCGCCCCCACCCGGGGTTCCGGGTGACACATACGGGCATACCGGCCCCGCGCGCCGCGTGCCCCACCGGTGGAAGAGCGTTCCGGTGGGAGGTCGCAAAGGCGTAGTCTGGTCCGGCTATGCCCGTTCGTCATGTCCGGGTGCGTCGGGCGCGTACGCCCGACGTCGCCCACATCCGCCGCCTCGTCGACACCTACTCCGTCGACCGCCGTGTGCTCTCCAAGAGCACGGTCAATCTCTACGAGGACATTCAGGAGTTCTGGGTGGCCGAGGCGGAGACGACCCCCGACACGCCCGCGAAGGGCCCGGTCGAGCCGGAGCTCTCCGTCGTCGGCTGTGGCGCCCTGCACGTCCTCTGGGAGGACCTGGCCGAGGTACGCACCGTCGCCGTCGACCCGTCCCTGCGCGGTTTCGGGGTCGGTCACCGTCTCGTGACCGCATTGATCGACGCGGCGCGCGAGTTGGGCGTGCAGCGTGTGTTCTGCCTGACATTCGAGACCGGTTTCTTCGCCAAACACGGCTTTGCCCCGATCCAGGGCACTCCCGTCTCCTTCCGTGTGTACGAGGAACTCCTGCGTTCCTATGACGAGGGTGTGGCGGAATTCCTCGACCTGGAGCGGGTCAAACCCAACACTCTCGGGAACACGAGGATGCTTGTGCACCTCGACGTGGAGACCGCCGATACCTCGGGCTAAAGGTTTCAGGTCGCGGATAGGCGTCCGCTTCCCATACGTCCCAAGGCATCCGGGTCGATGTGGTGCCGACATCGGGCCCTTAAGTGCACCGGGTGGTATCGGAGTGGAAGAGGGCGGGTAATGTGGACCTGCGTCCACGGGGTCGACCGGTTCGTCGAGTACCGATCAGACGACGTGTGCGCCCACGTTTTCCGGTTCCTCCGAGTGGCGGTCCCTCACCTTCCGTTCATGATCCGGTGCGGGTAGGGAACATCCGATCGGACATTGGTCGCCGTCGGACTTTGCCGAGACCTCTCCGGCACGTCCGGTGTCAAACCGGGGGCAAACGATGTCTATGATGTCTGGTATGCGTTTGCCCGGCCGAACCGGCGCGCCATCCCCCCAGGAGCGACTCGACACTGAGTCGGGTATTTGCTGCAATAAGTAACAACCAGGAAGGGTAGGCCGCTTCGATGGGTGACTTTTTGTCATCGGTGCTTCCTCCTGGACTGATCGACGTATTGTCCGCGCTCATCCCCCCGGTGGTCGTCGCGGCCGTCTTCTGTGCGTTCGTCATCAAGCTGCTCCGTAAGGAGATGGCCCCGAGGCGGATGGACGGAAGCCTGGTCAGCGAAGACACCGCCGGTGACGACGGCGCGGGTGACAAGGGCGCGGCCAAGGTCGAGGAGACCGTGGCGACGAACGAGACGCCGATTGCCCAGGACGGGGAAGGCACCGAAACCGACGGGCGTTAGATACGCTGCCGGTCCGAACCGGCCGTCGAGTGCCGCTGCTGCCGGGGGACGCGAGTGCGTGGGTCAACTCGCCGTCCCACGCGTCTTCGGTGACCCCGAATCCCGACTCGGTGGATCTTGAGGATTTCCACCACGCCGGGAATTGTCTTCCGGGTTCCCGCGAGATAGCTTTATATTCAGGTGCTACAGACACCTCTCTTCTGAAAGGTTTGATTCCATGGCACAGAAGGTCCAGGTTTTCCTGGTCGACGACCTCGACGGCGGCGAGGCCGAGGAGACGGTGACGTTCGGTCTCGATGGATCGACGTACGAAATCGACCTCAGCGCGGATAATGCCGGCAAGCTCCGCGACGCGCTTAGTCCGTTCGTCGAGGCCTCCCGCAAGGCTCCGTCGAAGCAGGGCCGCGCGACCGCACGGCGTGGAAGCAGGAATGCCCCCAGCCGTGAGCGCAGCGCCGAGATTCGTGCCTGGGCGAAGGCCGCCGGGAAGCCGGTCAATGAGCGTGGCCGCATCCCCGCCGCCATCGTCGCCGAATATGAGGCGATCAAGGGTTAGGTTTGCCGCCGCCCGGCCCGCCGAAATGTTGTCAGGTCTTGATCGAATTTCGACCTGAGCCCCGCCGACGTCGCACCCGATCACCCGCCGGACACCGTCTTCCGTCGGACGGTCCGTGACCTAGCGGATGCAGGGGATAACGAGGGAGGCGAGGGCGACCGGCACCGCCGGGTCGGAGCGCCGGCTCGGGGAGCGCCAAGCCGGTGCGGAGACCGTTCGTTGGAGGACACCCCGCGTAAGACGGGCACGCGGTCCCCGCTCCTGTTTGGCCCGGCCCCGACGCGCTCCGGCCCAGAGTCGGCCACGCTCTCGGCCGCGCGACGCCCCCAGGCCGCGTCGTGGGTCACCGCCCGACCCGCGGCGGCCCGGTGGGGTCGGGGCGGCCGCCTCGACAGAGGCGGACCATTTTCGCCCCGAACAACAACACACCTTCGGCTTGTTCGCTAAGAGCCGATAATCGGGCTTACGCACGTGCGGCCCGGGCACTCTCGTGAGGATGGGAGTGTCCGGGCCGTTCGCCTTCGGCGTACAGGGAAATCTGACGCGGCAATTGGTAGTTGGATGGTGGATGAACGCCCTATCGTCGGGGAAAGTCTCTGGCACGGACGGCTGCGGTCGGCCGTGCGGAGATGTTCGTCCGAGCCGGCAACGGTCGGTGAGGACGGGCGGTGCGACAGTGCTCCCCGGGGCGGTTATCCCTGTGGGGCCTATATGCGGAAGAGTCGGGTCGGTAATGACCGTCCCTGCCTGACCGCTCTGTAGAGGAGCGACGAGACATGTTCGAGAGGTTTACCGACCGCGCGCGGCGAGTGGTGGTTCTGGCTCAGGAAGAGGCCAGGATGCTCAACCACAACTACATCGGTACGGAGCACATCCTGCTCGGCCTCATCCACGAGGGTGAGGGTGTCGCCGCCAAGGCTCTGGAGAGCCTTGGTATCAGCCTCGAAGCGGTTCGGCAGCAGGTTGAGGAGATCATCGGTCAGGGCCAGCAGGCTCCGTCGGGACACATCCCCTTCACCCCCCGGGCCAAGAAGGTCCTTGAGCTGTCGCTGCGCGAGGCGCTGCAGCTCGGCCACAACTACATCGGTACCGAGCACATACTGCTGGGTCTGATCCGTGAGGGTGAGGGTGTCGCCGCCCAGGTCCTCGTGAAGCTCGGCGCCGACCTCAACCGGGTGCGCCAGCAGGTCATCCAGCTGCTGCACGGATACCAGGGCAAGGAGCCGCAGGCCACCGGCGCCTCCTCCGAGTCCACCCCCTCCACCTCCTTGGTGTTGGACCAGTTCGGCCGCAACCTGACGCAGGCCGCGCGCGAGTCCAAGCTCGACCCGGTCATCGGTCGTGACAAGGAGATCGAGCGGGTCATGCAGGTCCTGTCCCGCAGGACCAAGAACAACCCGGTCCTCATCGGTGAGCCCGGCGTCGGTAAGACGGCGGTCGTCGAGGGGCTGGCGCAGAAGATCGTCAAGGGTGAGATCCCCGAGACGCTCAAGGACAAGCAGCTGTACACGCTCGACCTGGGCGCCCTGGTCGCGGGCAGCCGCTACCGCGGTGATTTCGAGGAGCGCCTGAAGAAGGTGCTCAAGGAGATCCGCACGCGCGGTGACATCATCCTGTTCATCGACGAGCTGCACACGCTGGTCGGCGCGGGCGCGGCGGAAGGTGCCATAGACGCCGCCTCCATCCTGAAGCCCATGCTGGCCCGGGGTGAGCTGCAGACCATCGGTGCGACGACGCTCGACGAGTACCGGAAGTACCTGGAGAAGGACGCCGCGCTGGAGCGCCGTTTCCAGCCGATCCAGGTGGACGAGCCCACCATCACGCACGCCATCGAGATCCTCAAGGGCCTGCGCGACCGGTACGAGGCCCACCACCGCGTCTCCATCACCGACAGCGCGCTCGTGGCCGCCGCGCAGCTCGCGGACCGCTACATCAGCGACCGCTTCCTGCCGGACAAGGCGATCGACCTCATCGACGAGGCCGGTTCGCGGATGCGGATCCGTCGGATGACCGCGCCGCCGGACCTGCGCGAGTTCGACGAGAAGATCGCCACGGTGCGCCGCGACAAGGAATCGGCCATCGACGAGCAGGACTTCGAGAAGGCCGCGTCCCTGCGCGACGACGAGAAGCAGCTGCTCAACAAGAAGGCGCAGCGGGAGAAGGAGTGGAAGGCCGGCGACATGGACGTCGTGGCCGAGGTCGATGAGGAGCTCATCGCCGAGGTCTTGGCCGCCTCCACCGGCATCCCGGTCTTCAAGCTGACCGAGGAGGAGAGCTCCCGCCTGCTGCGCATGGAGGACGAGCTGCACCGCCGGGTCATCGGCCAGGAGGACGCCATCAAGGCGCTCTCGCAGGCCATCCGCCGTACCCGTGCGGGTCTGAAGGACCCCAAGCGTCCCGGTGGTTCGTTCATCTTCGCCGGCCCGTCCGGTGTGGGTAAGACCGAGCTGTCCAAGACCCTCGCGGAGTTCCTCTTCGGGGACGAGGACGCGCTGATCCAGCTCGACATGTCCGAGTTCATGGAGAAGCACACCGTCTCGCGGCTGTTCGGTTCGCCTCCCGGCTACGTCGGTTACGAAGAGGGCGGTCAGCTCACCGAGAAGGTGCGTCGCAAGCCGTTCTCCGTGGTCCTGTTCGACGAGATCGAGAAGGCCCACAGCGACATCTTCAACTCGCTCCTGCAGGTGCTGGAGGAGGGTCGTCTCACCGACGCCCAGGGTCGCAACGTCGACTTCAAGAACACGGTCATCATCATGACGACCAACCTGGGAACGCGGGACATCTCCAAGGGCGTGGCCATGGGCTTCGCCAAGGAGGATGACGCCAACACCAACTACGAGCGGATGAAGGCCAAGGTCAGCGAGGAGCTCAAGACCAACTTCCGGCCGGAGTTCCTCAACCGTGTGGACGACGTCATCGTCTTCCACCAGCTGACCGAGCGGGAGATCTTCGAGATCGTCGACCTGATGATCACGAGTCTGGACACCAGGCTCAAGGAGAGGGACATGGGCATCGAGCTTCGGCCGAACGCCAAGAAGGTCCTCTCCGAGCGCGGGTTCGACCCGGTGCTGGGCGCGCGGCCGCTGCGTCGCACGATCCAGCGGGAGATCGAGGACCAGCTGTCCGAGAAGATCCTGTTCGGCGACCTCAAGGCCGGTCAGATCGTGGTGATCGACGCCGAGGGCACCGGTACGGACGCCAAGTTCACCTTCAAGGGTGTGCCGAAGCCCGCCGAGGTTCCGGACACTCCCGAGGTGGAGTCCGCCACCAAGGGCGAATAGCGACACCGCCCGGCCACGCCGGCGCGAACGGGGGCACCCCTTGCGGGGGTGCCCCCTTTGCCGTGTCCGGGGTCGCGATCGTCGCCCCGGGGTAGGGTGCCCCCGTGTCCAATCCCCATGATCCTCACCAGGGTGGCCCTCGGCCGCCGCAGGAACCGTTTCCCGCCCCGCCCTCGCAGCAGGGGCCACCGCCCGGTCACTCGGCCGCGGGCGCCGCTCAGGGGCCGCCCCCGGGCGGGCACCACCAGGGACCGCCGCCCGGGTATCCGCCCCAGGGCCCGCCTGCGGGGTATCCGCCGCAGGGACCGCCGCCCGGCTACCCGCCGCAGGGTCCCCCTCCCGGATATCCGCCGCAGGGCGGTCCCGGGTATCCGTACCAGGGCCCACCGCCCCGACGCGGGAACGCCCTGCCGTGGGTGATCGGAGGCGCCGCGCTCGCCGTCGTGCTCGTCGCGGCCGGGGGTTTCGGCCTGTGGTGGGCGCTCGGGCCCTCATCCGGGGAGACGGGTGGAGCCGGGGTGGGACTCGCGGACGTCGAGCACTTCGAGGACCTGTCGAAGGACCATGTGGAGACGGGCGAGACGGTCGACTACGAGCAGTTCCCGCCGGTCGGCGGCGAGCACTACTCCTTCTGGCAGAACTGCGGTGTCTACGACGAGCCGGTGCTGACCGAGGCCGCCGTGCACTCGCTGGAGCACGGAGCGGTCTGGATCACCCACGATCCGTCCCTGGACGCCGCCGAGATCGAACGGCTGGCCGCCTACCACGAGCCCGGCTCCTACGTGCTGGTCAGCCCGATGGAGGGTCTGCCGTCGCCGATCGTGGCCTCCGCCTGGGGTGCCCGCATCCAGCTCGACGACGCCTCGGACGCACGGATCGGCGCCTTCCTGCGGGAGTACGAGCAGAGTCCCGACGCACCCGAGCCCGGTGCTCCGTGCAGCGGCGCCTACGGGGACACCGAGTCCGACTTCGACCCGGAGACCGTCGACGCCCGAATGAACTGAAGGATCGGGCAGGGCACCTCACCGCGCCGGAGGGCCGTTCCTCCGGGCCTCCGGCGCGCTGCGGCCCGTGTACGGGCGCTCCACGGCACGGCGGGGACCTTCGGGGCCGTGGTGGGTGGACCCGTGGCTCGTGCTCCCACCTCAGGTTCCCGGGTCGCGGAGCACACCGCCGCCGTCGCCGGGGCGGCGCACCGCCGTGGTGCGACGAGGCGGGGCCTCGCCGCGTGGTCCCTCCGTGCCTGCGGACACGGAGGGTCGGTCGGGTCGCCCCGAGGCGCCCGAACGGGGCCCGTGGCCCTCAGCCGGGCAGGGCGAAGCGTCCGTCGGCGAGGGGGTCCACCAGACCGTCGTCGATGAGGCCGTCCAGTGCGCGCTCCCGCTGGACGTGGTCGTCCCAGACGGTGTCCAGGACCGTCTTGGCGACGGGCTCCGGTGAGTCGCGCAGGACCGCCAGTAGTTTGCCGCGCACCTGGCGGTCGGTCCCCGCGTAGGTCTGACCACGCCGGGGCGGGCCGTCGTAGGCGGGTTTGCCGGCCAGGCGCCACGCGCACTGCCCGGCGATGGGGCAGTCGGCGCAGCGGGGGGAGCGGGCCGTGCACACCAGCGCGCCGAGCTCCATCACGGCCACACCCCACCGGGCCGCGACCGACGCCACCGGGGGCAGCAGGGTCTCGGCCAGCGCGGTCTCCGCCTTGGTCTGGGTTTTCGGCGGGTACTCGATGCCGGTTTCGGCTCGGGCCAGGACACGCCGGACGTTGGTGTCCAGAATCGCGTGCCGCTGACCGTAAGCGAAGCTCGCCACCGCGGCCGCGGTATAGGCGCCGATGCCCGGCAACGACAGCAGGGTGGCGTGATCGTCGGGCACCTCGCCGCCGTGCTCCTCGGTGATGGCCACGGCGCAGGCGTGCAGGCGCAGGGCGCGGCGTGGGTAGCCCAGCCGGTTCCACATGCGCACGGCCTCGCCCGAAGGTTCCTTGGCCAGGTGGGCAGGGGTGGGCCAGCGCTCCATCCACGCCTCCCAGGCAGGGAGGACCCGGACGACCGGGGTCTGCTGGAGCATGATCTCGCTGACCAGGATGGACCAGGCGTCGGCGTCCGGACGACGCCAGGGAAGGTCGCGGGCGTGGGTCTCGTACCACGCCAGAACCGCGGTGCTGTAAGGGTTATCGCTCATCTTTAACGGGGAATCGGCGGGTTGAGTAGGTGGGTGGCGCACAAAACCGCAATACTACGGGCCATGGCGTCAAGTACCGGACACACCGCACCCGTCAGCAAGGACATCTACTGGAGGCGCCGAGCCTTCGTGCTGATCGGCCTGCTGCTGGTGTTGGCCCTGATCGCCTATGCCTGTAGCCCTTCGGAGGGCGACAACGCGTCGGACGGCAACCAGGCGAGTGTCGAGGATCCTTCTGCCTCTCCCAGTGTGCCGGCGGAAGAGCCCTCGGAGGAGCCTTCCGAGGAACCCGAGGAGGATCCGTCGCCGTCTCCGTCCGCCGATCCCTCCGCGGGCGAGGACGACGAAGGCGACGAAGGGTCCGAGGGTGAGGGCGAGGGGTCGTCCGATGGGGGTTCGGCAGACGCCGCCGCGCCCGAGCGTGACGAGGACCCCTGCCGCCCGCAGGACGTGGTCGTCTCCTTCGACTTCTCCGAGTCGGACCGGGAACTGTACGGGGGCGGGGCCGAGCCCGGCTTCAAGGTCTCGGTGGTCAACGTCGCCGAGCAGACGTGCACCGTGGACGTGGGTCCGGAGGCGGTCGAACTGATCATCCACTCGGGCGACGACCGCATCTTCTCCACCTCGGACTGCGTGGAGGGCGAGGCGGAGCAGGAGCGCCAGCTGGAGCAGGGTCGCCCGCACGACTACACGATCACCTGGGAGCGGGACCGCTCCTTCACCGACTGCCGTTCGGGCTCCTCCCAGGCCCGGGCGGGCTGGTACAAGGCCAACCTCCGGGGCGACATCGTCAGCGGTGTCGACCAGTTGGTCTTCCAACTCAAGGCCTGAGTCCGGGGGCCGGCCGATCCCGGCACCACCGGTTTCGACAAAAGATCCAACTCTTGGTCATCAGATCGCTACTATACGTGGTGATCTGATGTCGTCGTTGTTGGAGGAACCGTGCGCACCGCCCTCGGCCTGACCGCCGCCACCGCTCTGGCCCTCTCCCTGGTCTCGCCCGCGCAGGCGGCGACCACCACGTACCAGCTCAGCCTCTACGGTGCGCCCGAGGAGCGGGGCGAGACCTCCATGAGCTGGTCCCGCGCGATGATGCTGGAGTGCGGACCGGCCCAGGGGGCGCACCCCCACGCGGAGGAGGCCTGCGAGCTCATCGAGGCCGCCGGTGGGCGGATCTCCGACGTCGAGGGCGACGAGGACGGCTTCTGCACCACGATCCACGCGCCGGTCACGGCCGTCGCGGTCGGTGGCGGAGAGCGCTACGAGGAGACCTTCGCCAACGACTGCCTGATGTCCCTGGCCAAGGGCCCCATCTTCGACTTCTGAGTGGGATCGGACGGGTCCGCGAGGGTGACCCGCGCCCTGGTCCTGTGCCGGGGCCTCACGAGGACGCCCCCGTGACCCTGTTCGTGGGACCACGGGGGCATGGCCGTATGCGGGCGCCGGCTGACCGTGCGTCCCGCACAGCCGGTGAGGGCCCGGAGGCCGGAGGGCGGGGAATCGGACCCTCCCGCCTCGGGGCCCGAGGGCTCCCGTCTCGCCGTCGCGGGTCCGAACACGGGCCGAGGCGTCGGCGGGGCCCTGGAGAGCACCCCCTAGAACGGGGCGTCCTCCGCGAGGGTGAGCCGTTCCTGCTCCTGGGGCTCGGTTCGGGGGCGCGCCTCCGGCTCCGGCCGACCCTTCTTTCGGCGGCGGCTCTTGCCCACCCAGGTCAGGGCGTCGACCAGCTCCTCGACCTCGTGGGTGCGGATGCCCGGGATCGGATCGCCGAAGTTCTTGGGCACGACCGCGTCGGTGAAACCCAGCCGCTGCGCCTCGGCGACCCGGCGGCGGACCCCCTGGACCGCGCGCACGTCACCGGCGAGGCCGACCTCGCCCACGGCCACGAACCCTTGCGGGAGGGCGACGTCGTTGCTGGAACTGCCGGCCGCCATGGCCAGCGCGAGGTCCACGGCGGGTTCGCCCAGTTTCACGCCGCCCACGGTCGAGGCGTAGACGTCCATGTTGGCCAGCTTCATGCCGGTGCGCTTCTCCAGCACGGCCAGGATCATGTTCACCCGCGAGGTGTCCAGGCCGGAGGTGGCGCGTCGCGGCGCCGGCAGGGGAGTGGGCGCGACCAGCGCCTGCACCTCCGTGATGAGGGGGCGTCGACCCTCCAGGGCGACGGTGACACAGGTGCCCGGCACCGGATCGGAGCGTTCGGTGAGGAACAGTCCGCTGGGGTCGGGCAGGCCCTCGATGCCCTTGTCGGTCAGTTCGAACACGCCGATCTCGTCGGTGGGCCCGTACCGGTTCTTGACCGCGCGCAGGAGGCGGAGTTGGGAGTGGCGTTCGCCCTCGAAGTGCAGGACCACGTCCACCAGGTGTTCCAGCAGCCGGGGCCCGGCGATGGAGCCGTCCTTGGTGACGTGGCCGACCAGCACGGTGGCGATACCGCGTTCCTTGGCGACCTGGATGAGGGCGCCGGTCACCTGTCGGATCTGGGTGACACCGCCCGGTACGCCGCCGGTCTCGGGGGAGACCATGGTCTGTACCGAGTCGACGATGAGCAGCTTGGGCGCCACGGCGTCCACATGGGCGGCCAGGGTCGCCACGGAGGTCTCCGCCGCCAGGTACAGCCGCTCGGAGAGCGCGCCGAGGCGTTCGGCGCGCAGACGCACCTGCCCGGCCGACTCCTCGCCGGTGATGTACAGGACCGGCGCGTTGGCGGCCCGCATGGCCGCGACCTCCAGGAGCAGGGTCGACTTGCCCACGCCGGGTTCGCCGGCCAGCAGCACCACGCCTCCGGGGACGGCGCCGCCGCCCAGGACACGATCGAGTTCGTCCACACCCGTGGGGACCGCCTCGGCGCTCTCCACGCTGATCTCGGTGATGGGACGGGCCCGGGCGGTGACCGGCGCGGGGGCGACGGCGGAGGGCGCGGGCGCCCCGGCCTCCTCGACGGTGCCCCAGGCCTGGCATTCACCGCAGCGCCCCACCCATTTGAGGGTGGTCCACCCGCACTCGACGCACCGGAACGAGGTCTTCGCTGCTTTTGCCATGGTCGACACGCTAACGCCCGGTGGCGACAACCTCGCACCGTTGTCCACAACGGCTCCGATCGCCGTGGCGGCGCGGGGTGCGACACATGAAAGTTACCTACCGGTTAGGTCGTAGATCCTGAAAATCATGTTAGAGAATGTGTGGGGAGTCACTCCCCGGCGGTGTCCAACACCTCCTATGCCCCCGCTCCTTGGAGAGAGGAAAACACTCGTGTCCCGCTCACACGAATCCCCCGTCCCCCACCGTTCCCGTTTCGGCCTCCGTCGCCGGCTGGCCGGAATCGTCGCCCCCGTGGCCGCCGCTGCCCTGGGCGTCACCATGGTGGCCTCCCCGGCCGCGGCCGACGAGGCCGAGGCCGCCGCGTACACGCACTACGTCGCCATCGGTGACTCCTTCACCGCCGGACCGATGGTGAGCGCGCAGATGCCGCTGCTGGGCTGCATGCAGTCGTCGGTCAACTACCCCAAGCGTCTCGCCGAGCAGCTGGGGATCGAGGACATCACCGACGTCAGTTGCTCCGGCGCGGTGATGAACGACCTCTACGAGAAGCAGTTCGACGACACCGACCCGCAGCTCGACGCCCTGCGCGCCGACACCGACCTGGTCACGGTCGGGATCGCCGGGAACGACTTCGGCTTCTCCGAGGTCCTCGTCGAGTGCGCCAAGCAGAGCCTGAGCAACCCGGTGGGCAGCCCGTGCTCCGCCCACTACGGCACCGAGCTGGACGACCGGATCGAGGGTCTGCGAGGCGAGGTGTCCCAGGTCTACGCGGACATCGCCGAGCGCAGCCCCAACGCCACCGTGCTCTCCATCGGCTACCTGCAGATCATGCCGGAGAGCGGCGGCTGCTGGCCGAGCACGCCGATCGCCCGGGGCGACGTTCCGCTCCTGGACGAGGCGCAGACCGCGCTCAACGCCATGATCGCCGAGGAGTCGGCGGCCCACGGCGCGGTCTTCGTCGACACCTTCGAGCGGGGCCACGACGTCTGCCAGGGCTCGGACACCCGGTGGGTCGAGGGCCTGATCCCCGAGGACGGTGCCCCGGTCCACCCGAACAACCTGGGCATGGCCGCCACGACCGACTTCGTGCTCGACGCCCTCGGCGTCCCCGCGCCGTAGTCGGCGGCCTAGCCTCGCGCCCCGGTCCGTGCGCGGACCGAGAGTGCGACCGGGCGTGATCGACCCCGGCGGATGGTGATCGGTTGGTGTTCCATCGACCGGAATGTCCGCCGGGGTCAAGCAGTCTTTACCGTCTTTCGGGGCCGAACAGACCACGGAGAGTGACTTTCCGTTATGCATGTGTGACCAATGGGAGTGAGTCGGAGGCGGGGAGACCCACGTCACAGCGGCGTGGCCCGCCCCGGTCGACCTAGGGGGTCACGACATGCGCCTTCCGCGAGAACACGAGCGAGCGCGGGCCTGCCGTCCCACCACGGACCCGGGATCGCAGGCCGCCTCAGTACGGTCGGGCCGACGTGGGACGCGGGCGTTCACCGTCGCCGCGCTCGCCGCGGCGGTCCTGGCCGCCGGTACCGCACCGGCGCTCGCCCAGCCGCACGCCCCGGCCGACACCGCGGAGCGCGGCGGTCCGGAACGCGTGCACCAGTCACTCTCCTCCAGCACCATCGACACGGCCATCGCCGCGGCCGAGTCCCAGAAGGGCAAGCCCTACGCCTGGGGCGGCACCGGGCCCGACTCCTTCGACTGCTCGGGGCTGGTCCAGTACGCCTTCGGTCAGGCCGGTGTGAGCCTGCCGCGCGTCGCCCAGGACCAGGTGAGGTCCGGAACCCACGTGAGCTACGCCGACGCCCGGCGCGGAGACCTCCTCTACTGGACCGACGGGGGCGGATACGCCTACCACGTCGCCATCTACCTCGGTGGCGGCCGCATGATCGACGCCCCGAGCTCGGGCGGTGCGATCGGCGAACGCGCCGTGACGCGCCACAACCTCGCCGGCGGCGTGCGACTGTAGCCGCCCCGGCGGGCCCTTCGACGGCCGTGGCCCACGACGGCCACGGCCGTCGCCCCGTGTCCCAGGGGCCACCGCAACGGTCGGGTCGAAGGTCCTCCGCCACGCCGCGATCCCACGGGCGGTCGCCCCAAGTCCCCCGGAAGCGCATAGTCTGGGTCCTGTGAGCCCTATCCAGGTCCCAGACGCGCCCGTGGTCCTCTCGTCGGCGTCGGTCTACCCGGAGAAGACCCCGGCCGCGTTCGAGATCGCCGCGAAGCTGGGGTACGACGGTGTGGAGGTGCTCGTCTCCTCCGACCCGGCCAGCCAGGACATCGAACTCCTCCGGCGCCTCTCGGACTACCACCAGATGCCCGTCACCGCAGTCCACTCGCCCTGTCTCGTCCTGACCCAGCGGGTGTGGGGCCGTGATCCCTGGGGCAAGCTCGTCCGTTCCAAGGAGATGGCGGAGGCCCTGGGCGCCAAGGCCATCGTGGTCCACCCCGCCTTCCGCTGGCAGCGTGAGTACGCCAAGGACTTCGAGACCGGCGTCGCGCGCATGCAGGACGAGACGGACGTGATCTTCGCCGTCGAGAACATGTATCCGGTCCGGGTGCGCGACCGCGAGGTCG
Source organism: Nocardiopsis sp. MG754419 (assembly GCF_018207095.1). GTDB lineage: Bacteria > Actinomycetota > Actinomycetes > Streptosporangiales > Streptosporangiaceae > Nocardiopsis. Next base: position 35,888 of record NZ_QOCZ01000036.1, read on the forward strand.
TTCCCTACGCCCCGAGCTGGAACCCGCTCGACCGCGACTACCCCGACGTCACGCTCGACCTCTCCCACACGGCCATGTCCGGCTCCGACGCCATGGACATGGCCAAACGGTTGGGCGGGCGCCTGTCCCACGTGCACGTCACCGACGGTTTCGGCGGTCAGAACCTGGACGAGCACCTCATCCCCGGCCGGGGGAGTCAGCCCGTCGCCGAGCTCCTGGAGCACTTGGCCGGCAGCGGCTACGAGGGCCAGCTCGTCCTGGAGGTGAGCACCCGCAAGGCGCCCGACCGCCAGACCCGGATGCGGGAGCTGGCCGAGGCGCTCGCCTTCACCCGGCTGCACTTCGCCGGTCCGCGCGAACCCGAGCCCACGCTGGGCCGGCGCGAGCGGATCGCGCTGCTGCGGCGCCGTCCCCAGACCCCGCCCCGACGTTTCTCGGTGGACCCGGGTGGTGCCGTCGACGACGAGGGCACGGTCGACCCGGAGTGAGGCGCGCGGTCGTGCCCCGGATCGGGCCACGGCGTCGGTCGTCCACGGGTTGGGACGACCGGTCCATCCGGGGTGCCGCAGGCGGCTAGCGTGGAGGGATCCGCAGAGAGGACCCCTTCATGATCGCGATCATCGGCGCAGGAAAGATGGGCGAGGCGTTGCTCGCCGGGCTGTTGGCCAAGGGCCACTCCCCGGGGGACGTCCTGGTCACCGAGCCGCGTGAGGAACACGCCGCGGAGCTGCGTCTGCGCTACGGGGTCGAGACCGTCCCGGCCGCCGAAGCGGCCGAGCGCGCGGACACCCTTCTGCTGGCCCTCAAGCCCCAGGACATGCTCGCGCTGCTGGACGACCTGTCCCCGTACCTGTCCGAGCGGCGCCTGGTCATCTCGGTGGCGGCCGGACTCACCACCGCCGTGATGGAGAGCCACCTGCCCACCGGGGTACCGGTCGTGCGGGCGATGCCCAACACCCCCGCCCTCATGGGGCGGGGGATGACCGCGGTGTCCGGCGGGGCGCACGCCTCCTCGAACCACCTGGACCGGGCCGAGGAGCTGCTGGGCACGGTCGGTGAGGTGATCCGGGTCGGCGAACAGCACATGGACACGGTGACCGCCATCTCCGGCAGCGGGCCGGCCTACTTCTACTTCATCGCCGAGACCATGATCGAGGCCGGCGTCGCGATGGGCATGCCCCGCGCCACGGCGCAGAGGCTGGTCGGTCAGACGATCACCGGCGCCGCCGCCATGCTCGACGGTTCGGGGGAGCACCCGGTGGTGTTGCGCGAGGCGGTGACGTCGCCGGGCGGGACCACCGCGGCGGCCCTGCGCGAGTTGGAGCGGCACGGGGTGCGGGCCGCGTTCACCGACGCGATCGAGGCCGCTCGGGACCGGAGCAGGGCCCTGTCCGGGAGTTGACCGCAAGCCCATGTGACCCAAATCACACAGGAAAATGCGGTCGAAGGTGATCACGGAACGCCGGTACACGCGTCGTAGGGGATACATAAAGTCGGGCAGAGCGGGCGGAACTCCGTCTCCCTTCTCGCTCACTCCCATACGTCCTCCAGAGATTCCGGGGCCCCATGTCCAACCCTCACCAGCCTTCGGACCCTTCCCGCC
>NZ_QOCZ01000351.1 GCF_018207095.1 Nocardiopsis sp. MG754419
TCGTAGGTGTACGCGCCGGTGTGGTCCTGGCGTGCGTCGCCGGTGGTGGGGTCCAGGTCGGAGCGGATGAGGAAGTCGGCGCGGCCGTGGAAGGCGATCCGGTCGGTGAGGCGGTGGTGGAAGGCGCCCTGGTAGATGACGGGGACGCCGTCGTGCATGGCCTGGGCGGTCTCGCGGGCGGCGCGGGCCAGGTCGTGGTCGTCGGGTTCGGGTTCGGCGATGGTGGTGATGGTGCCGAACACCTCGCGCAGCCGGTCGAGTTCGGCCTTCTCGTGGGCCAGGCCGTGCTGGGCGATGAGGTCGTCGACGGGTTCGGGGTGGGGTGCGCCGGGCACGTGTGCGGCCAGTGCGCTCTTGAGCGCGGTGCGGTGGTCGCATTCGAGGGTGTCGACCAGGTCGGTGGGTGAGACGACCCATCCGGTGTCGGTACGGAACAAGGCCCGGTTCTCCCCTGCGTGTCGGCGATCGTGGTGGTGCGGGATTGTGTCACGTGGGGGTGACGAGTGGGCCCCACGGGCGGCAGGGGGT
>NZ_QOCZ01000352.1 GCF_018207095.1 Nocardiopsis sp. MG754419
GCCTGCGCGGCAAGGACGTCATCTTCGCCTTCATCGAGAGCTACGGCCGTGCCGCCCTCCAGGATCCGGCCATCGCACCCGGCGTGAACGCCACCCTCGACGACGCCACCGACGACCTGAGCGAGGCCGGGTTCTCGGCGAAGAGCGGCTGGCTCACCTCCGCGACGTACGGCGGCAGCAGCTGGCTCGGTCACTCCACGTTCCTGAGCGGTCTGTGGATCGACAACCAGGACCGCTATCGCACCGTCACCGCCGGCGAGCGCCTCACCCTCCCCGGTGCCTTCCACCGCACGGGTGCCTGGCGGACGGTCGGTGTCGTGCCGGGTGTCCAGTACAACTGGCCGGAGGGCAGGTTCTACGGCCTCGACAAGGTCTACGACTCCCGCGACCTCGGCTACCGGGGCCCGAAGTTCAGCTGGTCCACCATGCCGGACCAGTACGCCCTGACCGCGTTCCAGCGCCTGGAACACGGCAAGAAGCGCGACAAGCCGCTGATGTCGCAGATCATCCTGACCTCCAGCCAC
>NZ_QOCZ01000353.1 GCF_018207095.1 Nocardiopsis sp. MG754419
TCGTTGGCTACGGTAGAACTTGACGTTGACGTCAGAGGCAAATCGTGTGCGCCGACGGCCGCCGGTGATCGGGACGAAAGTGGAGTAGGCACACCATGCGAATCGGTGAACTGGCCAGCAGGGCCAAGGTGAGCACGCGCGCCCTCCGCTACTACGAGGAGCAGGGCATCCTCAGCTCCGAGCGCACGCCGAGTGGCCAGCGGCACTACCCGGAGTCAGCGGTCGACCGGGTGCGGCTCATCCAGCAGCTCTACGCCGCCGGGCTCGGCAGCCGCATGATCGCGTCCTTCCTGCCCTGCATCGACGCCAAGCAGGCGGGGCCCGAGATGATCGAGCGCTTGCGCGCCGAACGTGCTCGCATCACCGCGAGTGCTGCCGAGCTTGAGGAGGCGGGGCGGAAGCTGGATCTGTTGATTGAGCTCGCCGCGCATCCAGGGAAGAGGCACTGCCCTGCATCGCTCGACGCGCAGTCGGCTGGCGGAGACGTTGCACCGGCGTGAGTGGGTGCTGTCTGGCGG
>NZ_QOCZ01000354.1 GCF_018207095.1 Nocardiopsis sp. MG754419
TCGACACACTCCGCAACAGCCGCACCGACACCGGCCCCCGACGACGCGTGTGGATCCAACCCGAGGACGACACCCCCCACATCCGCGACCCCCTCACCCGCACCGGCCACGCCCTCGGACTCCACCCCGGCCAGATCAGCGTCGCCACCGGCCTGGCCACCGCCACCGCCGACGTCCTCACCAGCCACGACCTCCTGCTGTGCACCCTGCACCAGGCCGAACGACTCGACCTCCACTGGAGCCCCCTCGGCGAGATCCGACCCACCCGCGACCACACCGCCACCGGCGAACAGGCCGAAACCCTGCGCACCCACCTCCACGACCACGTCGCCCGCTGCCTCGGAGCCCGCACATGATCACCCACCGCCTGCGCGCCGAACTCGACGAAGCCGGACTGCACGGCTCCTTCCTCGTCCGCGACCTCCACACCGGCCACGAGATCGGCATCGACCCCGACCTGGAGTACGCCTCGGCCTCCCTCGTCAAGGTCCCCCTCGCCCTCGCCACCCTCCACCGC
>NZ_QOCZ01000355.1 GCF_018207095.1 Nocardiopsis sp. MG754419
CGCGGCTGGCCCGTCTTCCCCCTCACCCCCCGCTCCAAGAAACCACCGCTGGTCCGGAACTGGGAGAAGACCGCCACCACCGACCCCGACCAGATCCGCGCCTGGTGGCGCCAGTGGCCGACCGCGAACTACGGCATCGCCACCGGCCCCGCCGGACTGGTCGTGATCGACCTCGACACCCCCAAACCCGGACAGAAACCACCCCAACCGTGGAACCGGCCCGGCATCACCGACGGAGCCGACGTACTCGCGCTCCTGGCCGAAGAGACCGGTGACCCGCTGCCGCTCGACACCTTCACCGTCCGCACCCGCAGAGGCGGATGGCACCTGTACTTCACCCACCCCACCGGCCCGAAGCTGGGCAACACCAGCGGAGACCAGGGCAACGGCCTGGGCTGGCTGATCGACACCCGCGCCCACGGCGGCTACGTCGTGGGCCCCGGCTGCCCCGTCACCGCACCCGACGGCAACGGCCACTACCAGGTCGAGGTCCGCGAGAACC
>NZ_QOCZ01000356.1 GCF_018207095.1 Nocardiopsis sp. MG754419
CCGTTCACTCCCGACGGTGCCGGTAGGAGCAACCCCCAAGGAGGCCCCCAATGAGCAGGAGATCCGGCGGAGGACGGTCATCGGGCGGTCGTTCCGGTGGCGGTCGTTCCGGTGGTGGACGTTCCGGAGGCGGTCGTTCCTCGCGTGGTGGTGGCGGTTTCAGTTCGCGCAGTGGTGGTGGCGCCTCCCGCGGTGGTGGTGGCTTCAGTTCGCGCAGCGGCCGTTCGGCCCGTGGTGGCGCGGCGAGCTCCGGCGGTGGATTCAATTCCCGCAGTGGTCGCTCGGCCCGCCCGGGGCGTGCCTCCCGGACCGCGCGCCCCTCGCGTGCCTCGCGTTCCCAGCCCACCTACGTCGCGGCGCCCGCCCCCGGATACCGGCGCCGCTGGTACCACTACGGTCACCGGAACGACCGCCCGATGACCGTCCTCCGCCGGATCTCCTGCTCATTGGGGGCCTCCTTGGGGGTTGCTCCTACCGGCACCGTCGGGAGTGAACGG
>NZ_QOCZ01000357.1 GCF_018207095.1 Nocardiopsis sp. MG754419
CGGTCGGTGGCCATCCACAACCGGCCCGTCCACGCGATGCGGTGGGTGCGCCCCCACCGGGCGATCAACCCCTGCAACACCACCCCCGCAGGCGGCCAGACACGCCCGTGGTCATCGCGGTGATCGCCCTCATGGCCACCGGCCAGAATGCACCAGCGGGCACGACCCAACGCGTCCACCCCAGCTTCCGGACACACCCCCGCATAGGTCGAGAAGGTCATCGCGTCTCCTCAAGGGTGTGGGAGTCGCCTTGCGCAGGCGCGGCGGGACGGCCCTCGGGGGCGCTCTGTGCCGACGCGCCCACCGGGCCCACGGCCGGGTGGGGCAGGGGCGTGGGTCGCCACCGCGCGCCGGTCAAGGGCGCCACGCTGCCGCGCGGTCGTCGCTGGTCGTGGTCGGGGATGTGGGGGTCGAGGTAGCGCACTCACACCACCCCCGGCAGAGCCTTGAGGCCCTCCAGCACACGCTGGAGCACCACCGGGCCGGCCACATCCA
>NZ_QOCZ01000358.1 GCF_018207095.1 Nocardiopsis sp. MG754419
ACACCACCCTGGCCCTGCTCTACGTCTCCAACCTCATCGGCCCACCCCGCGGAGCCCGCGTCCCCGTCCGCGCCCTGGCCGCCATGCACGCCTACCACCACCACGGCCTCGGCGTCACCGACGACGACACCTACTGGAACACCGCCGACCCCGGCTCCGCCTACGGCCTCTACCACGGGCTCATCTCACCCCTGCTCGCCGGCCACAACTCCCTCGCCCTACGCGCCGGCTTCTTCGACCCCGAACTCACCCTCGACGTCCTGGGCCTCTACCAGGTCACCAACTTCGCCTCCGACCCCACCACCTACCGCACCCTGCGCGCCGCCACCAAGACCCTGCCACCCGAGATCATCGTGCAACGCCTGGCCAGCGCCGGAGAACCCCTGGCACCCGACGTCATCGACTGGGCCACCGACCTGTTCGGCATCCCCGTACGCGACCACTACGGCCAAACCGAACTCGGCTGGTGCGCCGGCATCCCCAACAACCCCGACC
>NZ_QOCZ01000359.1 GCF_018207095.1 Nocardiopsis sp. MG754419
CGCGGCTGGCCCGTCTTCCCCCTCACCCCCCGCTCCAAGAAACCACCGCTGGTCCGGAACTGGGAGAAGACCGCCACCACCGACCCCGACCAGATCCGCACCTGGTGGCGCCAGTGGCCGACCGCGAACTACGGCATCGCCACCGGCCCCGCCAACCTGGTGGTGATCGACCTCGACACCCCCAAACCCGGACAGACAACGCCCGACCCGTGGAACCGGCCCGGCATCACCGACGGAGCCGACGTACTCGCGCTCCTGGCCGAAGAGACCGGTGAGCCGTTGCCGCTGGACACCTTCACCGTACGCACGAGGAAGGGCGGGTGGCACCTGTACTTTACCCACCGCACCGGGCCGAAGCTGGGCAACACCAGCGGCAACTTGGGGTGGCTGGTCGACACCCGCGCCCACGGCGGCTACGTCGTGGGCCCCGGCTGCCCCGTCACCGCACCCGACGGCAACGGCCACTACCAGGTCGAGGTCCGCGAGAACC
>NZ_QOCZ01000360.1 GCF_018207095.1 Nocardiopsis sp. MG754419
CGCCCTCCCTGCGCGGCCACGGCACCTCCCCCGGCCCGTCCTCCTCCCGTTCCTCCATCTCCTCCAGTGCGTGCAGGACACGCTCCAGCGGTACCGCCCCGGGTCCGTCCCCGGCGGGCGGCGCCTGCGGGGCGACCGCCTCCGCGGCCTGACCGGAGCGCACGGCGGAGGTGCGTCTGGGCAGTTCCCGGCGTCTCCCCTGGCGCTGCGACCCCTGGGTCCGCTGTGCTCGGGTCATACGTCCCCCTCCCACGGGTCACCCGGACACCGGTGGGTGATGGGCGACCGCCCGGCCGTACCGGCCGACGAGTCGGTGTCCTGTGCGGGCCCGGGGTGCGTTCCTCTCCTGCCCGGTGTCTCCACGGCCAACGATCGTTCCTCCTCCTGCGCGTTCCGGGTCACCGAACGGCGGCCGTCCGACACGCTCGTGTCGCACCCTTCGTCGGCGGTCCGGTCTCCCCCACCCCGCCAAGGCCCGG
>NZ_QOCZ01000037.1 GCF_018207095.1 Nocardiopsis sp. MG754419
GAGGACTGGCGCGAGCTGCGGGGGGCCGACGCCGCGCGCACCCCACAACCGGAGGAACCGCGCCGCGGTCTGCTGCACACCGTGGGCGCCCGCCCCGACGACCCCGCGCCCGTCGCCGATCCGGCGGTGGTCGAGGGTGCGGGCGGCGACCCGTGGGAGCTGCTGCGTCACACCCTCAGGGTGGCCTACCGTCGGCGGCTGCTGCGTCTGGCCGGACGCGACCTGACCGCCGTGAACACGGTGGAGGAGGTCGCCGCCGAGCTGTCGGACCTGGCCGCCTCCCTGCTGGACGGGGCGTTGGCGGTGGCCCGGGGCGAGGCCCCCGAGGACGCGGCGCTGTGCCGACTGGCCGTGATCGGCATGGGCAAGTGCGGCGGTCGTGAGCTCAACTACGTCAGCGACGTGGACGTGGTGTTCGTGGCCGAACCGGTCGGGGACGCCGACGAACAGGAGGCCCTGCGCGCGGCGACCCGGTTGGCGGCGGCGATGATGCGGATCCCGTCGGCGACCGACACCGAGGGCACCCTGTGGGAGGTCGACCCCGCGCTGCGGCCCGAGGGCAAGAACGGCCCGCTCGTGCGGCCACTGTCCAGTCATGTCACCTACTACGAGCGTTGGGCCAAGACCTGGGAGTTCCAGGCGCTGCTCAAGGCGCGACCCATCGCCGGTGACGTCGACCTGGGCCGCGCCTACGCCGAGGCGATCACGCCGATGGTCTGGGAGGCCTCCGCCCGCAAGGACTTCGTGGAGGACGTACAGGCGATGCGCCGGCGGGTGGTGGCGCACATCCCCACCGCCGAGACCGACCGGGAGCTGAAGCTCGGTCCGGGTGGTCTGCGCGACATCGAGTTCTCCGTGCAGTTGCTCCAGCTGGTGCACGGACGCACCGACGAACGGCTGCGTTCGGGCAACACCCTCCGGGCGTTGACCGCGCTGTCGGAGTTCGGGTACGTGGGGCGCAAGGACGCGGCGGGGCTCGCCGAGGCCTACCGCTTCCTGCGCCGGATGGAGCACCTGCTGCAGCTGGAGCGGTTGCGCCGCACCCATCTGATGCCCGACCCCAAGACCCAGGACGGCCCCGCCCAGTTGCGCGGCCTGGGTCGGGCCCTGGGTTTCACCGGGGACCCGGTCCGGGAGCTCACCGAGGCGCGCAAACGGGTGTCGGCGGAGGTGCGGCGCCTGCACGAGAAGTTGTTCTACCGGCCGCTCCTCAACGCCGTGGCCAAGCTGCCCGACGAGGAGGCCCGCCTCTCCCCCGAGCAGGCCGTCGACCGGCTGGGCGCGCTCGGGTTCGCCGACCCTCGCGGGGCCCTGCGGCACCTGGAGTCGCTGACCTCGGGTCTGTCGCGGCGCGCCGCCATCCAGCGCACGTTGTTGCCGGTGATGCTCGGCTGGTTCGCCGATTCCCCCGATCCCGACGCCGGCCTGTTGGGGTTCAGGCAGGTCAGCGAGGCGCTCGGCACCACCCCGTGGTATCTGAGGCTGTTGCGCGACGACGTGCGCGTGGCCGAGCGGATGGCGTGGTTGCTGGGCACGAGCCGCTACGTGACCGAGCTGTTGGTCCGCGCGCCCGACTCGGTGGCGACACTGGCCGACGACGCCGACCTGCGCCGTCGGCCGGCCGAGACGCTCATGGCGGAGGCGGACTCGGCCCTGCGCCGGTACGACACCCCTGAGGAGGCGGTGTCGGCGGTCCGCGCCCTGCGCCGCCGGGAGCTGTTGCGCACGGCCGCGGCGGACCTGCTCGAAGTGTCGTCGGTGGAGGAGGTCGGGAGCGCGCTGACCGACATCGCCGCCGTGACCGTCGACGCCGCGCTGCGCGCCGCCTACACCAAGGTGGTGGCCGAGGCGGGCGGCGAGGAGCTCACGCGTGTGTGCGTGGTGGCGATGGGGCGGTTCGGCGGGGGTGAGCTCACCTATGCCAGCGACGCCGACGTGATGTACGTGCACGACCCGATGCCGGGGGCGGACAAGGGGGCCGCCACCAAGCAGGCTCTGTCGATCGTGCGGGAACTGGCCCGGTTGTTGGAGATGCCGCAGGCGGAGCCTCCGTTGAAGGTGGACACCGATCTGCGGCCGGAGGGCAAGAGCGGTCCGGTGGTGCGCACTCTGGACTCCTACGCGGCCTACTACGGCCGTTGGTCGCAGGTGTGGGAGAGCCAGGCGCTGCTGCGGGCCCGGCCGATCGCCGGCGACCCGGAACTGCGCGCGGCCTTCACCGCCCTGATCGATCCACTGCGGTACCCCGAGGGCGGGATCGACGGGACCTCGGTGTTGGAGATCCGCAAACTCAAGGCGCGAATGGAGGCCGAACGGCTGCCGCGCGGGGCGGACCCGACCCTGCACACGAAGCTGGGGCGCGGTGGGCTGTCGGACGTGGAGTGGGTGGTCCAGCTCCTGCAGTTGCGGCACGCCCACGAGTTCGCGGACCTGCGCACGACCGGAACCCTGGAGGCGCTGCGGGTGGCCGTGGCGCACGGACTGTTGGCCGCCGACGACGGCGCGGTCCTGGAGCAGGCCTGGCGGTCGGCCTCCCGGGTGCGCGGCATGGTGATGCTGGTGCGCGGGCGGGGCGGCGACTCGCTCCCCTCCGATCTGCGGGTGCGGGCCGCCCTGGCCGAGGCCATGGGTTATCGGGCCGACTCCGAGGACGAGGACGCCGAGACCGTGGGGCCCGCGGAACAGCTGACCGAGGCGTACCTGCGGGCCACGCGAAGGGCGCGGGCGATCATGGAACGGGTCTTCTACGACGACTGAGCCCGGGTGTCGTGGACGGCCGGCGCCCTCCACACCTCGGGTGAGGCGGGCAGGTGGACGGTGACGACCAGTCCACCGCCCGCGCGCGGCACGATCTCCAGCCGACCCTGGTGGACCTGGGCCACCCGGTCGACCAGGGCCAACCCGAGCCCGTAGCCGCGCGCACCGTCGCCGTCCCGGGTGCGGCCGGCGCGGTGGAAGGGCTCGCGCAGCCGGTCGGCCTCCGCCGCGCCGTACACGCGCCCGGGGTTGGCCACACGCAGGAACACCGCTCCGGTGGCGGGGTCGTACCCGGTGGTCACCAGGACGTGCCCCGCGTCGGCGTTGTGGCGCAGGGCGTTGTCCACCAGGTTGTCCGCGACCCCGGCCAAGAGGGCGGCGTCGCCCCGCACGGGCGCCGGCGCGAGTCGATGTTCCAGACGCAGTCCGCGCCGCAGCGCCTCCTCCGCGTGTTCGTCGACGCTCGCGCGCACCTCCCGGGCCAGGTCCAGGGGGGTGGAGACGGTGTGGACCGCCTGGACGTCGGCCAGCCGCAGCAGCGACTCGGTGAGGCCGATGGCGCGCGCGTTGGTGGCGCGGAGCCGTTCCAGGACCTCGGGCACGTCCCGGCCCTCGGGGTCGAGGCGGGCGGCGTCGAGGATGGCCCCGGTGACCGCGAGCGGTGTGCGCAGTTCGTGCGAGGCGTTGGCGGCGAACCGTTCCTGGGCGGCGAAGGTGTCGTCCAGACGTTCCAACATGTGGTCGAAGGAGTCCGCGAGCTGCCGGAACTCGTCGTTGCGGCCGCGCATGCGGATGCGGTGGTCCAAGCGGCCCTCGGCGGCGGCACGCGCCGCGTCGTTGAGGTGGTGCAGGGGACGCAGCACCCATCCGGCGAGGAACCATCCGCCGACGGTGCCGACCACGGCCAGGAAGAGCAGGACGCCCCCGGACATGCGCAGCAGGGCCTGGAGGATCTCCGTGCGGCTCGCCACCGGGTCCCCCTGGACCGAGGGGTCGGAGGTGGTGAGCGGGTAGTCGGGGACGTAGCGCAGCACGACGTACACACCGAGGAGCACGGCGACGCCGGCGGCGACGAGGAAGAGCGCGTAGCTCAGGGCCAGGCGGGCTCGGGCGGTCACCCGGGGCCCGCGCGAGCGTGGACGAGGGTCCGGCCCCGCCGGCGAGGGGGTGTTCACCGCGCGCTCACCTCGACCAGGCGGTAGCCGACCCCGGGGACGGTGACGATGGGGTCGGGGGTGCCCAGGACCCTGCGGAGTTGGGAGACGGTGACCCGGGGCGCGCTGGTGAAGGGGTCGGTGTTCTCGTCCCAGACCTTCTCCAACAGGGTCTCGGCGCTGACCACGCCCCCTTCCGCGCGCATCAACAGTTCGAGGACGGCGAACTGCTTGCGCGGCAGACGCAGGGGGCGCCGGCCCCGATGGGCCTCGCGCCGGTAGGGGTCCAGGCGCAGGTCTCCACGGACCAGGACCGGGGGGACGGCCGCCGCCGGTCTGCGGGCCAACGCCCGCAACCGCATCACCAGTTCCTCCAGGTCGAAGGGTTTAGTGAGGTAGTCGTCGGCGCCGAGGGAGAACCCGTCGACCTTGTCGCGCAGCCGCGTGGCGGCGGTGAGCATGAGCACACGGGTGCCGGGGTGGTCGCGGGTGACGGCGGCGCACACGTCGTCCCCGTGGGTCCCGGGGAGGTCCCGGTCCAGCACGACCACGTCGTAGTCGTGGACACCGACCCGTTCCAGGGCCTGGTCGCCGTCGAGGGCGACATCGGCGGTGATCGCTTCGTGGGCGAGCCCGGACTGCAGGGCCTCGGCCATGAAGACCTCGTCCTCGACGATGAGCACACGCACCGGCTTCCCCCTGGGTCTGGTCGGGTGAGGGGGACCGACGGTAGTCGGTCTCGTGTTGCGAAAACGTGTGCGTCACGCGCAACAGTCCCTCCACGCCCCCGTTGCTCTCCTGGTGTGGTTCGACGGGCCCTCGCGCCCACCCCACCGCTCAGGAGTCGCACCGATGTCCCACAGGTCCGCACGCCCCTCGTGTCCCGAGCCCGTCCGGTTCCGTCGCACCCTCCCCTTCGTTCTTCTGTCCGCCGTGACGGCCGCGGCGTGCGCGCCCACCGGGGACGCGTGGCCGGAGGGAACGTCGGGGGCCGAACGGTCGCCGGTGTCCCTGTTCTCCCCGCTGGACGAGGCCGACGGTCTGGTCCCCGAGGGGAAGGGGCTGGCGCCGGACGCGGACGCCCCGGCGCTGCACCGACTCGACCCGGACCTGCTCGCGGCGGTGCGGGAGGCGGCGGCCGCGGCCGAGGACCAGGGGATCGAGGTGGTGGTGACCGGCGGTTGGCGGGCGGAGCGTTACCAGGCCTCACTGTGGGAGGACGCCGTCCGGACGTACGGCGGTGAGGAGGAGGCCGGGCGTTGGGTCGCCACCCCGGAGGAGTCGGCGCACGTGCGGGGCGAGGCCGTGGACGTCGGGTACACCGACGCGGCCTACTGGTTCGCGCGGCACGGATCGGAGTTCGGGTTGTGCCAGACCTTCGCCAACGAGATCTGGCACTACGAACTCACCGTGGAGCCCGGGGACACCTGCCCGGAACCGGTCGCGGACGCCTCGGAGCGATGACCGGAGAAAGACGAGGGCGCCCCTCGCCCGCCAGGGGGCGAAGGGCGCCGGATCGGGGGCGCGGCCCCGAACGACGGTCGTGGGTCAGCGCTCGCCCCAGGTGACCGTGGTGGCCGGACCGACCCGGTCGTCGCCGGGCTCCCACTCGGCGGAGCCGTCGGGACCGACCTTGACGAGTTTCCATGCGGTGTCGGATCCGAGGGGGACGGTGCCTGTCCACGCGGGGTAGGTGTCCGCGTCGGTGGTCAGCGCCACCCCGTCGGCGGGCTGCCACGACCCGAGCTCGGCGGTGGAGCCGACCACGTGGACCTCCTGCCCGGGGTCGGTCTCGACCGTGGCGGTGAGGGTGTCACCGGGCTCCCCCGGTTCCCCCGGGTCGCCGCCGCAGTCCTGTGCGCATTCGCCGCCCACGTGCAGTGCCAGGGCACCGTCGGCGGGAACGGTGGCGGAGACCTCGCCACCGGAGACCGTGGCGACCCCGGGGCCGGCCGCGTTGTCGTATTCGCCGTCGGGCAGGGAGGTGGACGCGGTGACCGTCCAGCTCGCACCGGAGGCGTTGAAGGCGGCGAAGCCGGCCGTGCCGCGATCGAAGGCCACCCGCGCGGACCCCTCGCGGGCACGCTCGGTCAGGTCGGCGCCGCTCACGGCGTTGCGGAACCCGACCATGCCGCTGACGGTCGCGTCGCGGTGCTCACAGATCCAGTCGCCGTCGGAACAGTCGCTGTCGGCGGTGATCCACCCGGCGGGGTTGCCGTCGACCTCACCGACGCTGGGCGGCCCCTCGGCGTCGTTGCCCCGGAAGTCGTAGCTCGACATCACCACGGGCGTGCCGTAGGGGTGGGCGAGCATGAACGCGGTGGCGAGGTGGTAGCGGTCGCCGTCCACGTAGGTGAGCGTGGGCTCGTAGCGCTGGGTGTCGTGGTTGTCGATGAAGACCACCGACTCGTCGGAGGTGAGGGCGCCGTGGTCGGGCATCGAGGTGAGGTCGGCGATGTTCCCGTCGGCGAAGCGCGAGGCGACGTCGCGCTTGTAGTCGAAGTTGGTGACCTGACCGTAGGGCGTGTAGGCGGTGTAGGGGATCGTCTGGTCCCCGTAGACCTCGTGGAAGACGTGCGGGGCGCCGCCGAAGCCGGGCACCTCGTCCAGGGCGCCGATGATGGCCCCCATGTCGTCCTCGGGGACGTGCTTGGAGGCATCCACCCGGAAGCCGCCCACGCCCAGGGCGACCAGCCCGTTGAGGTAGCGCACGATCTGGTCCCGCACGTGCGGGTCACCGGTGTTCAGGTCGGACAGACCGAGGAGCTGGCAGTTCTGCACCTCCTCCTTGTCGTCCCAGTTCGTGATCTCCTCGTAGCAGGGCCCGAAGTCGTCGCGGGTGTAGGAGGCCTCACCGTCACCGAAGAGGTCGGGGTACTCGTACTGCTCCCACTCGGTGCCGGCGCTGCCGGGCAGGTCGGCCTGCAGGGGGCCGGTCATGTGGTTGATCACCGCGTCGACGTAGATACGGACACCGTTGTCGGCGCAGGTGGCGACCATGTCCTCGAAGTCCTCGGCGGTGCCCCGCCGGGTGTTGTCGATGCTGTAGGAGACCGGCTGGTAGTCCTGCCACCAGGGGTGGTCGCCGCCCTCCGCGTGCGGGACGACGATGTGCTCCTGGGGCGGGGAGACCTGGACGCCTCCGTAGCCCTGGGGACCGAGGAAGTCGGCGCACTCGGTGGCGACGGAGTCCCAGTTCCACTGGAACAGGTGGACGATGGTGTCGCCGGTGCTCTCGGCCGCGGCGACGGGGGTGACGATCGGTCCGTCCGAGGAGACCGACGGACCGGGAACCGCTAGCAGGCCGGCTCCCAGCACCGCGGCTCCGGCGAGGGCGCCGAGTCGGGGTGTTCTCATGTGCGCTCCTTGGGGGGAGGTTCCGCGACGGGGCCACACTGCCCCACCGCCAATCCCTTGCAGATTCTGCAAGAGTTTGCGTAGGAGTGATGAAGGTAACACGAGAACGAGGCCATGTGAACCGGGTGTTTCCTGCTCCTGAACAGCCTTTGAGGACTGACCTCTACGAAAGAGTCTGCAAGTTTTCTGAAAGGCGACACCGGACCTCGCGCCGCGGGCGCGAAAAAGCCGGTGGCGGGCCGGAGCACTCCGACCCGCCACCGGCGGAACGACCCCTCACGGGCGGGGTCGTGGGGAACACGGCGCCTCAGGGGATCACCAGAAGACGGCCACCGCGATGTTGACGATGGCGAGCACCCCGGCGATGATCGCCAGGTTCTTCGCCGGCTTGCGCAGGTTGAGCACGCCCAGCACGACCACGGACAGGGAGACGATCAGCTTGACCGCGATCTTGACGTGGTCGAGGTCGGTGAGATCGGCCATCTCGGCCACACCGACCAGGAGCAGCCCCGTGACGAACTGGAGCAGGGAGCTGTGCAGCAGGACCTTGGTGGCCTTGACGTTGTCGGTCATCAGCTGCATCAGGACACCGGCGAGGATGCCGGCCAGGCCGATCATGTGCAGGAAGACGAGCGCGGAGTAGAGAAAGTCCATGTCGACACACTACTACGCGCTGTAGTTCTTGATCTCGTCTTTCTGACGCTCTGACGTAACAAAACGGACACTCCGCCGCACGCCTCGCGGGGTCAGCCGCGCCGGCGTACACCCCACTGTCGCCACAGCAGCCACACCAACAGCATCAAGGCACCGACGCCCACCGCGCGCAGCACACCCTCACGGTCGACCACCTCCCCCATGCGGGAGAGCATCGTCGACTCCGCGACCAGGAGCGTGTCACTCGCGCAGGCCGCGGGCTCGGCGTCCCGGTCCAGCAACAGACAGGCCGTGCTCACCGCCCGCTCCTCCTCCGGCGCACTCTCGGGCAACCTGACCCGCACGGTGTACTCCGCCTCTCCGCCCGCGGGGACGTCGACCCGCCAGTTGGCGACCCCTTCCTCCAGCACCCCGCCCTGACCGAGCTCCACCACTTCCAGGGGTTCGGGCACGTGCTGGGCGAGCAGACCGTTCTCGATCGCCTCCTCGCCGTCGTTGGCCACCGTCGCCCGGTAGACGATCTCCTCCCCCGGCGCGGACGGCTGCGCGGACCCGGACAGGGAGAGTCCCACGAGCGCCGTGTCGGCGCCGCCATCGGCGAGGATCGAACGATCCCCCGCACGATCCGCCGAGGCGGGAACGGCCAAGAGCGCCACGGCCGCCACCCCGGTGACCGCGCCGACGACCGCACGGCCGGCCCTTGGCGCCCCGGCCCGGCCGGCGGCGCTCCCGAAAGCGATCAGAGTCATCCCACGCCTCCCCATGTTCACTGCGTGACAGGAACAGACAACTACGGGTGAGGCCACGGGGGCGCCAGGTGACACGCCCCCGTCCGCTTCGCCCCGACTCCACCCCGCCCTGAATGTTCCTTAGGCCCGTGATCGCCCTTCTCAGGCGACGGCCCCGCCCCCTCGGCCGCGTCATCCGGGGAATCGGGCTCCCGCCCGGCGCCCGGCCGGGTTCGTCAGGGCGATGGTGGAGACCGGAGCGGCCGAGGGTCGGCCGCCGCCAGGAGGGGACGGACCCGTGTTCCACGTCGAGACCCCGCGGCACTGCGTCGAACGGCCCGCACGGAAGGGGGCAGCAGCAGGACGGGCGGCGCCGGAAGGTGCCGCGGCACCGCGACCGCCCACGAGGCGCGGGGCGGGGCCCGGGGCTCAGTCGTCGAGGTCCAGGCGGTGCACCACGCGGTCGACCAGGGCGTCCAGGTCGCCCTCGGGGGCCAGGACGCCGGGCAGGGTGAGGTGATCGGTGACCAGCGCGTTCAGGGCCAGATAGAGGACCAGCACGGTGTCGCGGCCACCGGGCATGCCCACCTGGTCGTGGAAGGCGACGTTGGCCTCGAGGTCGGCGCGCACGCGGGCGGTCATGTCCGCTCGCAGAGCGGGTCTCCGGGTGGCCTCCAACTGCAGTTCGAGGGTGGCCAGGTGGACGTGGGGGTCGGCGACCAGGCGCCGGACCGTGGCGCGCATGATCTCGGCGAGTCTGGCCCGGTCCCGGGGGCCGGTCAGCACGTCGTCCCACTCGGCCTGCTCGGGCATGAAGCGCTCGTAGGTGCGCCCACCGGCCTGGGCGAGCAGATCGCCGCGGTCGGTGAAGTAGTTCGAGGCGGTGCCGGCGGGCACGGCGGCCCGGGTGTCGACCGCCCTGAAGGTGAGCCCGCGCGCCCCCTCCTCGGCGAGCGTCTCGATGGCGGCGTCCAACAGCGCGGCACGCCGCTCCGGGTTCCTGACCATGGCCTTTCCCCTCTTCTACAATCGACTTGGCAAACCACTACGCCTGGAGTACTTTATCCGTAGTACTTCAACCATAGTGGTCAGCCGACCACGAACACACCCCCGGGAGATCCATGCGCGACCTCACCTACTTCGTCGCGGTCTCGCTCGACGGCTACGTGTGCGGACCCGACGGTTCCTTCGACTTCTTTCCCAACGGTGACGGCGACGGTGAACTCGGGGAGGGCGGCGCGTTCCACGTCGACGAGTACCCGGAACTGCTGCCCACCCACGTGCGCACGCACCTCGGGGTGGACGCGCCGCACCGGCACTTCGACACCATGGTGCAGGGGCGCGGCTCCTACCAGGTCGCGCTGGACGTGGGGGTGACCCGCCCCTACGCGCACCTGCGGGAGTACGTGTTCTCGCGCACCCTGCCCGCCGACCTGGACCCCGACGTGACGATCGTGTCCGAGGACCCCCTCGGCACGGTCCGACGGCTCAAGGAGGAGGACTCCGACCTGGGCGTCTGCCTGGTCGGCGGCCCGTCCATCGCCGGGGTCCTGCTGCCGGAGATCGACGCGCTCATGATCAAGCGCTACCCGGTCGTGGCCGGGTCCGGGAAGACCTTCTTCGAGGGCGCCGCGTTCGACCCGACCGCCTTCACCCGGGTGAGCGGCACCATCCTGAAGGACGGGAGCGACTACACGCTGTTCCGTCGCGCCTCGTCCGGGACGACGTGAGCCGTCCGGTGCCGGGACCGTCCGGGCCCCTCACACCCTCCAGCGGACGGTGATGGGGAGTCGGCGGTCCCGGCCCAGGTTCCGGGCACTGATCTTGGTCCCCGGGGCGGACTGGCGACGCTTGTACTCGGCCCGGTCCACCAGACGGATCACCTTGCGCACCAACGCGGGGTCGTGCCCGGCCAGGATCAGCTCCGCCTCCCCCAGGTCGGTGCCCACGTAGGCGTCCAGCACCGCGTCCAGCACCGCGTAGTCGGGCAGGGAGTCGGCGTCGAGCTGGTCGGGGCGCAACTCCGCGCTGGGCGGCTTGGTGATGGAGGACTCCGGGATCGGCGGTACCCGCCCGAGCCGGCCGGCCTCGGCGTTGCGCCACCGCGCCAACTCCCAGACCAGGGTCTTCCAGCAGTCCTTGATGGGCGCGAACCCGCCCGCGGAGTCACCGTAGAGCGTGGAGTATCCGGTCGCGGCCTCGCTCTTGTTGCCGGTGGCCAGCACCAGGTGGCCCTCCTGGTTGGACAGTGCCATGAGCAGTGTGCCGCGTACCCGGGCCTGGAGGTTCTCCGCCGCCAGTCCGCCCAGCGGGGCGTCGACGGAGGCGGCGGCCGCCTCGAACGCCTCCACCACCGGTGCGATGGCGACGGTACGGGCGGTGAAGCCCTGCCGGTGGGCCAGCTCCTCGGCGTCGGTGATCGAGTGCCCGCTGGAGTACGCACCGGGCAGGAGCACCCCGTGCACCCGTTCGGGGCCGAGGGCGTCCACCGCGACGGCGGCGGTGAGCGCGGAGTCGATCCCCCCGGAGATCCCGAGGATCACCGAGTCGAACCCGTTCTTGGTGACGTAGTCGCGCAACCCCAGCACGAGGGCCCTGTACACGTCGCCGATGTCCGAGAGCGGGTCCGGGCGCGGGGTGACCGTGGCGGGACGGGGTTCGTAGGCGGGGACCGGATCCTCGGAGAGCAGGTGACGGGTGATCCGCAGACCGTCCACCACGGTGCCGTCGGGGGCCTCCGGCCGCAGGGGATCCGCGCCCGCGGCCGGCAGGTCGAGGTCGGTCACCAGCAGGGTCTCGGCGAACCGGGGCGCACGGGCCACCGGTTCGCCCTCGGCGTCCACCACCAGGGAGTCGCCGTCGAAGACCAGGTCGTCCTGGCCACCGACCATGTTGACGTAGGCCAGGGTCGCGCCGACCTCCCGGGCCCGGCGCCGGCACAGCTCCAGGCGCGTGTCGTCCTTGTGCCGCTCGTAGGGGGAACCGTTGAGCGAGACCAGCAGGCCCACCCCGGCCGCGCGGGCGGCCGTGACCGGGCCGCGGTCGCGCCACAGGTCCTCGCACACCACCAGGGCGACGTCCACACCGCGGACCCGCACCACCGGCAGGGTGTCGCCGGGGACGAAGTTGCGGAACTCGTCGAAGACCCCGTAGTTGGGCAGGTGGTACTTGGCGGAGGTGACCGCCATGCGCCCCCGGTGCAGCACGGCGACCGCGTTGCGCGGACTGCCCGAGGGCCGGCCGAACCGCTCCCCCGGCCCCTCCCCACGGGAGAGGAATCCCACCACGACCGGTAGCTCCCCCAGACCCTCGCGGTCCAGTTCGGCGGCCAGGGCCCGGGTGGCGCGGATCGACGCCGACACGAACGAGCCGCGCAGCGCCAGGTCCTCGACCGGGTAACCGGTGACCATCATCTCCGGCAGTACCACCAGGTGGGCGCCGTCGTCGGCGGCGGCCCGGGCGGACTCCACGACCAGTCGACCGTTGCCCTCCAGGTCCCCTACGGTGGGATCGACCTGGGCCAGTGCGATTCTCAGCTGTGCCACGTTTCGAGCCTATCCCTCGCGTGTTTCGTTCCCCGGAAACACGTGGCCGCGTCCGGCCCGGGGCCTCGCGGCCGGGGTGGTCCGCAGCGCCGCCGTCAGCGGTCATAATGCGTGTGCGGGTGACGGACCGGGCAGGCCCCTGAGCGGGCGCGGAAATACCCTGGAAATATCCGCACGGCACACTGGGTCCTGGGACAACGTGTCCGGCTCGGCTCCGCGACCGACGGACCGGGGCCGGGACCGATCGGCATCGAGGAAGGTTGATCGTGAATCGACAGCAGGAATTCGTGCTCCGCACGCTGGAGGAGCGCGACATCCGGTTCGTGAGGCTGTGGTTCACCGACGTGCTCGGGTACCTCAAGTCCGTGGCGGTGGCGCCCGCCGAACTGGAGGCCGCGTTCTCCGAGGGCATCGGGTTCGACGGCTCGGCGATCGAGGGCTTCGCCCGGGTCTACGAAGCCGACATGCTCGCCCAACCCGACCCGTCCACCTTCCAGGTGCTGCCCTGGCGCAACGAACCGCACGGCACCGCGCGCATGTACTGCGACATCCTCATGCCCGACGGTTCGCCCTCCCCGGCCGACCCGCGGCACGTGCTCAAGCGCCAGCTCAGCAAGGCCTCCGACCTCGGGTTCACCTTCTACACGCACCCCGAGATCGAGTTCTACCTGCTGAAGAAGTTCCCCGAGCACGGGGAGTTCCCCGAGCCCAACGACTCGGGCGGCTACTTCGACCACACGCCGCACAACAGCGCGCACGACTTCCGGCGCAACGCCATCAACATGCTCGAGGCCATGGGCATCTCGGTGGAGTTCAGCCACCACGAGGGCGGCCCGGGCCAGCAGGAGATCGACCTGCGCTACGCGGACGCGCTCACCACCGCCGACAACATCATGACCTTCCGGTTGGTGATGAAGGAGGTGGCGATGGAGCAGGACGTCTACGCCACGTTCATGCCCAAGCCGTTCACGGAGTACCCGGGTTCGGGCATGCACACCCACCTGTCCCTGTTCGAGGGCGACCGCAACGCCTTCTACGAGCCGGGCGCCGACTACCAGCTCTCCAAGGTGGGGCGCGGGTTCATCGCCGGTCTGCTGCGGCACGCCGACGAGATCGCCGCCGTGACCAACCAGTGGGTGAACTCCTACAAGCGCCTGTGGGACGACCCGGCCGCCTCGGCCGGCATGGGCGGCGAGGCGCCCGCCTACATCTGCTGGGGGCACAACAACCGGTCCGCGCTCGTGCGGGTGCCGATGTACAAGCCGGGCAAGTCCAACTCCAGTCGGATCGAGATCCGTTCGCTGGACAGCGCGACCAACCCGTACCTGGCCTACGCGGTGATCCTGGCCGCCGGCCTCAAGGGCATCGAGGAGGGGTACGAGCTGCCCCCGGGCGCCGAGGACGACGTGTGGGCGCTGACCGACGCCGAGCGTCGGGCGCTGGGTATCCGGCCGCTGCCGCAGAGCCTGGACGAGGCGCTGCGACTGATGGAGAACAGCGAGCTGGTCGCCGAGACGCTGGGCGAGCACGTCTTCGACTTCTTCCTGCGCAACAAGAAGTCGGAGTGGAACTCCTACCGCCGCCAGGTCACACCGTACGAGCTCCAGCGGTACCTGCCCACGCTGTAGGCACACCCGCTCCGAAGGAGCCCCCGCCGGCACGGCCGGCGGGGGCTCCTTCCCGTTCCCGGGCCGGTGGGCGGGTCGATCGGTCGGCGCCGCGACCGTCGGTACCCGCTGCCTCAGGACCACCGTGCACGCGGTGGTCGCGCGCGTCGGTGAGCGGTGACCCGTGGCACCGGATCCCGCTCCCTCAGCCCGGGGAGGGGCGCGGTGTCCGCTCCGCGTCATCGCGCAGCGCTCCCCGGGCGAGCGCGCCGGCGCCGAGACCTGCGGCGGCCAGCGCCAAGAACGCGACGGGCAGGGTCGTGGCCCCGGCGATCGCGCCGACCAGGAGCGGCCCGCCGGCGTCACCGACCTCGCGTCCGAGTTCGGCGTTGCCCATGGTGCGGCCCAGGCGTTCCTCCGGGGTGACCTCCGCCAGGTGGGCGAAGCAGAGCGGGGTGACGGTGCCGACCATCAGGCCGATCACGGCGGCCGAGGCGTACAGCGTGATCCCGTGGGGGACGAGGGCGAGCACGAGGAGCGCGACGGCGGCGAGGCCGAGGGCGATCGCCCCGCCGTCGCGGGTGGTGATCCTCCGCCGGTCGCGCAGCCCCCCGACGACCGGCTGCACGAGGGCCGAGACGAGGGCGAGGAGTGTGACGGCGAACGCTCCGGCCAGGGGGTGCAGGTCGAGTCGGACGGCGAGCAACGGCAGGAACCCGACGGCGACACCGAGGATCCCGGTGGTCGTGGCGAGCAGGAGCGTGGGGACGAGGAACCCGCGTTCGGTCGACTGGCGCACGAGGTCGGCGACGGTGTAGCGGGTCCGGGGCATGACCGGCAGCCTCGGGAGCGCGCACAGGACCCAGGCCGCGGCGGCGACGGCCAGGACGGCGAGCACCAGGTAGAGGGCCTGGATACCCCACAGTTGGGCCAGGGCGACTCCGCAGAGCGGACCGAGGACGTACCCGAGGCTCTTCCACGCCCCGTACCGGCCGAAGGACCGCCCCAGACGCTCCTTCCCCGCCAGACGCGCGACCGCCGCCGAGGACGCCGGGGAGAAGGCGGCGGCCGCCGCTCCCTGTCCGAACCGGGCCAGGCCCAGCACGAAGGGGGTCGGGGCGGTGGCCGCGAGCAGGGACGCGGCACCGAACGCGACCAGACCGCCGAGGATGACCGGCCTGACCCCGATCCGGTCGCTGAGCGCCCCGAAGAGCGGTTTGAGGATCACCTCCGCCACGTCGTACAGGGCCAGCATGAGCCCGAGGCCGAGCAGGCTCAGTCCGATGTCCTCGCTCTGGGTGCCGAGCACGCCGGCGACACCGTGGGC
The DNA here is from genome assembly GCF_018207095.1 of Nocardiopsis sp. MG754419. GTDB lineage: Bacteria > Actinomycetota > Actinomycetes > Streptosporangiales > Streptosporangiaceae > Nocardiopsis. Next base: position 15,130 of record NZ_QOCZ01000037.1, read on the forward strand.
ACCGAAGGCGGTGGTGAACCCGGCGAGGTACAGCGGCGCGACCGACCACACGGAAGGAGATTTCGTCACATTCTCGACGGTAACACGTGTTACTCACCGCGACGTGGGCCGGATCCGTTCGTCCTGACCGAGGCGCTGTTACCGTCGGGGGCGTGACAGACGAAGCGGTGCGATGGATCCTCGCGGTGGTGCAGGTGCCGGCCAAGCCCTCCCGGCACAGGGTCGCGGTGTGGCGCGAACTGCGACGCGCGGGGGCCGTGCCCGTGTCGCAGGGGACCTGGGCGCTGCCGGCCACGGACGCCTTCCGCGCGGCCGTGGAGCGCGCGGCGGAACTGGCCGTCGAGGGCGGTGGTCGGGTGGCGGTGTTCGACGTCGAACCGCGGGACACGGAGTCGCGCGTGCTCATCGTCGACGCCTTCACGGCCGCGCGGATCGACGAATGGCGGGAGTTCACGGCGGACTGCGGCAAGTTCCAGGACGAGATCGCCAAGGAGATCGCCAAGGAGAAGTTCACCTTCGCCGAACTGGAGGAGGAGGAACAGAGCCTGGAGCGGCTGCGCCGCTGGTTCCGGGACCTCAAGAAACGCGACGTCCTGGCCCTGCCCGAGGCGCGGACGGCGGCCGAGCTGCTCCGCGCGTGCGCCCGCACGCTCGACGGGTACGCCGAACTCGTCTACACCGCCGTCCACGGCGGCCCGCACGGCGAGGTCGACCCCCGCACCGGGTGAACCGGGCGCGGGTTCAGCCGAGACCGAGTTCGCGGGCCCGGGCGACGGCGGCGGTCCGGTTGTGCACGCCCAGTTTGGCCATGAGGTTGGTGACGTGCACGCTCACGGTCTTGGCCGAGATGAACAGCGCCTCCCCCACCTCCCGGTTGGACGCCCCGGTGGCGACCTGGGCCAGGACCTCGACCTCACGCGGCGTGAGACCGGCGGGCGCCACGGGGGCGCTCATGGGCCGAGCTCCCCCAGCTCCGCGAGCCGTTCCGTCAGTTCCCCGGCACGGGCCCGGTCGCCCAGAGCGAGCAGGTCCCAGAACGCCCCGTACCAGGCGTTGACCCTGGTGCGGAACGCGGCCGCCTCCACCAGCGGGAGCGCGCGCTCCCAGTGCGCGCGGGCCTCGGCCGGATCGGTCGCCAGCCACCCCGACACCAGGTCACGACAGAGCCGCCCCGAGGCCGAGGTCGGCCACCCCTGGACCGCCAGAGCGCCGCGCAGCAGCGCCGTCAGGTCCAGGGCGAGCGCGGCGTCCCCGGGGGCGCCGCGCCGGCGCAGCCGGAAGACGACCTCGGCCGAGATCGGCTGCCCCTGGAAGCCGTACCGGACCCGGCTGATGAGCCCGATGTCCTCCTCGGCCTCGAGGATCAGGCGGGCGGCGTCGGCCCAACGCTCCTCCGACCCGTCCATCAGGGCCGCCAGTCGCCCGAAGTAGTGCGACATGTACTCCATCGGCGAACTGCGTTCCCGGGGCAGCAACCGGGCGAACTCCTCCAGCGCGTTCTCGGCGGCGTCCCGGTCACCGCGCGCCGCGTGCACTTGGGCGGCGATCCCCTGCCGGCGGGCCTCGATGAGGTCCCCGCCGCCCGGATGGGCGTCCAGGACACGGGCGGCCTCCTCGACCCTTCCCAGGTCGAGGAGGTAGACGGCGACACCGTTGGCGTAGCCGCCACCCTGGCTGCGCAGGATGCCGAGTTCGGCGCACCGCTCCAGGGTCTCCCGCGCCAGGTCCAGGGCCGGTTCCAGTTCGAGCCGCAGCCGCAGGTTGCCGGCCAGGTTGTTGAGCCCGCGCAGTTCCACCTGGACCTCGCCCAGGTCCCGAGCGAGGCGGATCCCGGACCACAGCATCTCCACGGCCTGGTCCGAACCGGTGACGTCCAGCAGGGTGCCCAGGGTGACGAGGGCGTCGGCCTCGCTCGCCCGGTCCCCGGACAGGCGGGCCAGGTCGATGGCGGCCGCGGCGACCACCTCGGCCTCCTCCGGGTGCCCCTGGAGCATCAGGACCGAGGCGGTGGCGGCGCCGATGAGGGCCTGGTCGGGATGGTCCTCCGGCAGCAGCGCGGCGGCGGCCCGCAGGTCCTCCAGGGCCGCGGTGCGTCCGAGGTCCTTGTAGGCACGGGCACGGGCCACGAGCAGGCGGGCGGCGGTGTCGGGGTCGGTCGTGGCGTCCAGGTCGGCGAGGCCGTCGGTGGCGTGCTCGACCGCACGACGCAGGTCGCCGGCCACCTGGGCGGCCAGGCACACCCGGAGCAGGAGTGCGCCGCGCGCCAGGCCGAGCCGCTCGGCGGCCTCGGGGACCGCCTCCCACAGTTCCACCACCCGTTCGAGCAGCTCCAGGTGCTCGGGGTGGGCCGCGACGGCGAGGCACCGTTCGGCCGCCTCCAGCGCGGAGACGAGGGCGCGCGGATGGTCGTGGGCGGCGTAGGCGTGGTGCGCGAGCCGGAGCACCTCCTCCGCCCGCGGAGTTCCGGGCACCCCCGCGTCCAGGACCTCGGCGTAGAGGCGGTGGGTCCGGACCCGTTGCCCGGGCAGGAGGTCGTTCCTGATCGCCTCGGCGAGCAGCGCGTGCCGGAACACGTAGCCGGTGTCGGTCGGACCGATGAGTCGGGCGTCCACCGCTCCGCGCAGCGCCTCCTCCAGGTCCTCCTCGCCGATGCCCGAACGCTCGGCCACCTCGGCGAGCAGCGCGTGGTCGACCCGGTCGCCGGCGATCGCGGCCAGGCCCAGGACCTTGCGCACGAGGGGGTCGAGCGGTTCGACCCGGCGCATGAGCAGGTCCCGGGGACCGTCGGGAACACCGGCGTCGAGACCGGAGGCACCGAGGAACGATTCGACGAACAGCGGATTGCCGCCGCTGCGTTCGTGCAGCAGGTCCAGGTCGGCGGCGGACAGGGACCCACCCAGCGCCGTCGCCTGCGCGGCCACCTCGGGGCGGGAGAGCGGTTCCAGGTCCAGGCGGGTGACCCGGGGCAGCCGCTCCAGTTCGGGCAGGAGGGGACGGAGCGGATGGGTGCGGTGCAGGTCGTCGGTGCGCACGCTCACCACCAGGTGCAGGGGCACCGCCTGGAGGTTGCGCAGCAGGAAGACCAGCAGGTCGCGCGTGGAGGCGTCCGACCAGTGGAGGTCCTCCACCACCAGACCGATCCCGTCGGGACGGGCCCGCTCCTCCAGGAAGGTGAGCACCGCCTCGAACAGCCGTGCGCGGCCATGCTCGTCGTGGGCGCGGGCGGGAGCCGCGGGCTCGTCCGGGCCGGGCAGGATCCGGGTGAGCGCGCCACGCTCCGTGGCACCGTCCTCGGTGGGGAGCAGCCGACGCAGCAGGGCCGTGAACGGCGCGTAGGCGACGCCCTCGGTGCCCAACTCCAGGCAGGCGCCGAGGGCCGTGCGTCCCATGGGTGTCCGGTCCAGGTACTCGGCGAGCAGGCGTGACTTGCCGATCCCGGCGTCGCCGCACAGCAGAGTGGTCCGCACCTCCCCGGTCAGGGCACGGCGGGCGTCGCCGAGCAGGAGGTCGAGGTGGCGCCGGCGGCCCACGAAGGCGGAGTGCGCGGAGGGGGACATGGAGGCCAGTATGCCCGGTGGAGGGCTCCGCCCGGGAGGAGGCCCGCGGCCGGGTCCGGCGCCATGCGCGCTCGGTCCGGCCCCGCGGTTCAGAGGAGCCCCAGGTCCCTGCCCTTGGCGGCGGCCGCGGTCCGGTTGTTCACGTCCAGCTTGTTCATGAGGTTGGTGATGTGCACGCTCACGGTCTTGGCGGAGATGAACAGCGTCGCACCGATCTCCCGGTTGCTGGATCCGCGGGCGACTTCGGTCAGCACCTCCAGTTCACGGCGGGTCAGGCCGGACCGTGACGCGGTGGAGGCGGCGGTACCGGAGGCCGCCGACTCGTGACCCGCCGTGAGAGCCGCAGGCGCGACGGCCGCTCCGACGACCGGGGGCCGCCCCGGTTCGGGCCACCCGTGGCGGGCACGGAGCACCAGCGCCTCCCGTTCGAAGAGCGTCATCCCGTGGGCGACGGCCCGGTCGTACAGGGCGTCCACGTGTCGGACCGCGGCGTCGCGCGCCTCGGCCCGCAGCGCGGCGTGGGCGGCGCCCAAGTGGTACTCGGCGTGGGAGACGACCGGGCCGGTGGGGCCCAGCTCGTCGAGGGCCCGCTCGAACAGTTCCAGGGACGCGGCGGGGTCGCGCCCACGCCAGGCTCGGGCCGCCAGGGCGGCGGCGCGGGCGTCGGAATGGATCACGTCCGGGGGGAGGGCGTCCAGGGCCTCCTCGATCCGTGCGGCCAGCAGCCGGGACTCCCCGTCGGGTTCCTCCGCGAGCAGGGCGAGGACCCACGCGTGCCAGGGCAGGGTGGAGCGGTACAGCCCGTGGGTGACGGCGGCCATCCCGCGCCTGCCGTCGGCACTGGTGAGCAGGGTCAGGGAGATCCGTCCGGCGTCCTCCAGACGCCCTTCGTGCAGGGCGAGCTGTTGCCGGACCATGTGCGCCGGGAGGTGTTCCACCGGTGCGCTGTCACGCTCGGGCAGCACGCGCCGGAAGCGGTCAGCGGCGGCGCGCACGGCGTCCGGTCGCCAGCGGTACAGGTCCAGGTGCATGCGCAGCACCAACGCGCGCGCCCCCACCACCCCGCTGTCGTGGATCCCGTCCAGTAGCGCCTCGGCCTCGTCGAACCGCCCCTGGTCGAAGCGGGTGACGGCGATCCCGTAGACGAAGGCGCCGCCCCTGGTGCGGGTCAGACCCAGGGCGCGGCACCGGCGCAACCCCTCCAGTGAGACCTCGGCGCTCTCCTCCACCCGACCGTGGCTCTTGAGCACCCCGCCGAGGTCGGTGAGTCCGCGGATCTCGGCCTGGACGTCCCCGATCTCCCGGGCGAGCCGGATGCCCCGTTCCAGGTCGGCCAGCCCGCAGCCACGTTCGCGATGCTCCAACAGCGAGCCCAGGGTGACGAGGGCGTCGGCCTCGCTCCGTCGATCCCCCAGTTCCCGGGCGAGGTCGAGGGCGCGGCGCGCGCCGGTGTCGGCGTGTTGGTGGTGTCCGCGCATGAGGAGCGTGGCGGAGAAGGTGGCGAGGACCGCGGCGCTCCGGGGGTGGTGTCGGGGCAAGAGGACGGAGGCCTCGGCCAGATCCTCCAGCGCCCCGTCCAGGCCCATCTCCATGAGGGCCAGCGCGCGGGCGTGGCGCAGCAGGGCGATCCGTTCCGCCTCGGCCGGTGGGTTCTCCTTGTCGATCGTCCCGTGGTGGCCGGTGATCCCGAGCGCGGCCAGCCCGTCGTCGGCGTGGCCCACCGCGTGGCGCACCGCCCCCGCGACCAGGCACGCCTCGGCGGCGCGGACCAGGACGTCCACGCGCTCCGACCCGAGGCGTTCGCCGGCGTCGGGGACCTGGTCCCACAGTTCCAGGACCCGCTCCACCAGGGACATCTGTTCGGGATAGGCGTCCACGGCGGCGACGTGGTCGGCGGCCCGCCACGCCGCCTCCAACGCCAGGGGGCGGTCGTGCGCCGCGTGGGCGTGGTGCGCGAGACGGACCGCCTGTTCGCGCTCGGACATGCGGGGGACGCCGCGGTGCAGTGCCTCGGCGTAGCGCCGGTGGGCGCGCACGCGTTCCCCGGGCAGGAGGTCGGCGTGAACGGCCTCGGCCAGCAGCGCGTGTCGGAACACGTAGCCTTCGTCGGTGGTGCGCAGTGCCTGGGCGTCGATGGCCGGGCGCAGCGCCGCCTCCAGGTCCTCCTCGCTGATCCCCGCCCGGCGGGCGACCGCGGCCAGCAGGGTGTGCGGGACCCGGCCACCGGCGGTGGCCGCCAGGCCGAGGACACCGCGCGTGGGTTCGGAGAGGGACGCGACCGAGGCCAGGAGCAGGTCGCGCAGGCCCTCGGGCAGGGCGGATCCGATGTGCGCGGGACCGTTCACGAGGGACTCGACGAACAGCGGGTTGCCGCCGCTGCGTTCCCAGAGCAGGTCCAGGTCCTCGGGGTCGGGCCCGGTGCCCCGCAACGCGGTGGCCTGCGCCCCGACCTCCTCACGTGAGAGCGGCCCCACGTCCAGACGCCCGACCCGGGACAGACGTTGGAGTTCGGGCAGCAGGCGGCGCAACGGATGGGCGCGGTGCAGGTCGTCGGTGCGCACGCTCACCACCAGGTGGACCGGGGCGGAGCCGAGGTTGCGCAACAGGAAGACCAGCAGGTCACGGGTGGAGGCGTCGGCCCAGTGCAGGTCCTCCAGGACCAGGGTGAGCCCCTCGGGGCGGGCCCGCTCCTCCAGGAAGGTGAGCACCGCCTCGAACAGGCGGGCGCGCCCCTCGTCCGTGCCGCCGCCGGCCCCGCCCAGTTCGGGCAGGAGCCGGCCGAGGTCCGCGGTGGGGGCGGTGGAGGGTCCGCCCGCGCGCAGGAGAGCGCGGAGCAGGGCGGTGAAGGGGGCGAAGGGCAGACCGTCCGCCCCCACCTCCAGGCACCCGCCGACGGCGGACCGGACCCCGGGCACTCTGCGGAGGTGCTCCTCGATCAGACGGGTCTTGCCGACGCCGGCCTCGCCGCAGACGAGGACGGCGCGGGCCCCGTCTCTGCGGGCCCTGCGCCCGTCCGCGGCCAGGGTGGACAGGTGGGGGTGGCGTCCGACGAACACGGCGGAGGGGTCATGGATCCGCATGCCGCCCAGTATGTCCGCTCCGCACCGTCGCGGACACCCGGGTTTCCGCGCCTCGCCCGGCACCTGGGAAGAGGCCGATCGGAGGGCGTGGCGTGTGCGCCGACCGTGCTCCACCGGCCACGTCCCGATCCGCGCTCAGGATCCGCTCTCACGCCCGGCGGCGGAGTCCCGTCCCCCGACCGCGGGTGCGTCGTCGCCGTCACCGCGGCGGGGCCCGGGCGCACCGCGCGGCATCCAGACCAGCACCACCAGCAGCCCCACCAACCCGAACCCCAGGGAGACCATCGCCGCCAGGTGCAGGCCGGCGAGGAAGGCCTCCTTGGCCGGGTCCACCAGTGCCCGCCCCTGCGCCCCCAGCTCCCGGGCGAGGGCCATGGTGCCCTCGATGGACTCCCCCGCCGCTCGGACCCGGGCGGGATCGGTGTCCGTCTCGGCCGCGACGGTGTCCAGGGTGGGCGCCATCGCCGACCGGTAGTGGAAGGAGATGACCGCTCCCAGGACCGCCACGCCCATGGCGGTGGCGACCTGACGCACCGTGTTCTGCACCGCCGACGCGGACCCGGCCTTGCCGGGCGGGACCGACGACATGATGGCGTCCGTGGCCGGGGTGAGCACCACCGCCATCGCGGACGCCTGGAGGAAGAAGAACATGATGATGAGCGGTAGCGGGGTGTCCTGCCCGATCTGTGTGTAGAACACGAAGCTGCAGCACACGATCGCCACCCCGGTGGCCGCCAGGGCACGCGCGCCCACCCACCGGACCAGTGTGGTGCTGAGCGGCGCGAAGATCATCTGGCCGATGGCGGCGGGCAGCACCAACAGCCCGGCGACCAGCGGGGTGAACTCGCGCACGCTCTGCCAGTAGAAGCTGAGGAAGAAGATGATCCCCGCCATGCTGAAGAACAGCACCATGATGGTGGCGATGGAGACGCTGAACCGCGGGTCGCGGAAGAACCGCACGTCCAACGACGGGTTCGGGATGCGCGACTCGTGCACCAGGAACAGCGCGATCACCGCCACCCCCAGCACCAGGGCGCCGTACACGTCCCAGTCGGCCAACGAGGCCCGCTCCCCCGCGGTGATGATCCCGTAGATCAACAGCACCAACCCGGGGATGGACAGCGCGACGCCCACCACGTCGGGACGGCCCGCGTTCGGGTCCTTGGACTCGGGGATGAGGACGAACATCAGGGCCAGTCCGACCAGGACGAACGGCACGTTCACCAGGAAGATCGAGCCCCACCAGAAGTTCTCCAGCAGCAACCCGCCCGCGGACGGACCGATGGCCATCGCCAGACCGACCGCTCCGGCCCAGATACCGATCGCCCGGCCGCGTTCCTCGGAGGGGAACACGTTGGTGATCACCGACAGGGTCTGCGGCATCACCATGGAGGCGCCGAACCCCATCACCGCGCGCGCCGCGATGAGCTGTTCGGGGTTCTGGGAGTACGCGGACAGGGCCGAGGCCGCACCGAACACCAGCAGCCCGCAGGCCAACAGCCGTCGGCGCCCCCAGCGGTCGCCCAGGACGCCGAAGGTGAACAGCAGTCCGGCGAACACCAGGGTGTAGGAGTTGATCGCCCACGCCAGTTGGGCCTGGCTCGCCCCCACACCGTCCACCGGGTCGGACAGGGTCCGTAGGGCCACGTTGAGGATCGTGTTGTCGGCCACGACCACCAACAGGCAGATGACGAGCACCGCCAGCCCGCCCCATCTACGCCGGTACGCCGTCCGCTGGTCCACGCCGCCACCTCCCGCTCACGACGCCGGCCCACCGTGGGCGCCACGCGCCCCGCGGCCGTCGGAGCCGACGCCGGGGCCGGGTGTCCCGCCATGCTAACCACCCGGCGACGCGTGTGGGACCCGGCTCACCAGGGAGATCCGCCGCGGACGCGCCCCCTGGGAACACCTTCACACGTCTTCACATTCCCTCCCGCCCACCGACGCCCGCCGGGCCCGCACCCCCGTGCCGGTGGCGATGCCGGCGCTGTGCATCGGTGTGAGAACAACCTCCGGCCCGGGGCCGACCACACCGCCGCGCCGTGCGATGATGCAGGGGTGCGGACCCCGCACACCTGTTCCTCTCGCACCGGCGTGTCCGGGCGGTCCGGGGGCCGGTGGAGGGGAACAAGCCGCACGAGCACACCGTTCCCCTCGGGGAACCACGCGTGCGCGAGCACGCACCACCCTTCTCGTCCACACGTCCGGGGACACCCACACGGGTGCTTCGAGACATCGGAGGAAGAACATCATGAGCACCACAGCCCAGACCCCCTCCGCCGGGAACGCCCTGTACGGCGGGGTCACCAATCGGCGCGTCACCATCCGCGACCTGGCCCGCGCCAAGGAGCGCGGCGAGCGTTGGCCGATGCTGACCGCCTACGACGCGCTCTCCTCCCGGATCTTCGACGAGGCCGGCATCCCCGTGCTCCTCGTCGGCGACTCCGCCGCCAACGTCGTCTACGGCTACGACTCCACCGTCCCGGTCACGGTCGACGAACTCCTCCCCCTGACCGCGGCGGTGGCCCGTTCCACCCAGCGGGCGCTGGTCGTGGCCGACCTGCCGTTCGGCTCCTACCAGGGGTCCCCCGGCCAGGCGCTGGAGACCGCCACCCGGTTCATGAAGGAGGGCAACGCCCAGGCCGTCAAGCTGGAGGGCGGCCACGCCGTCGCCCCGCAGGTGGAGATGCTGGTCTCCGCGGGCATCCCGGTGATGGCGCACGTGGGCCTGACCCCGCAGTCCGTCAACACCCTGGGCGGTTACCGTGTGCAGGGCCGGGGCGAGGCCGCCGCCGGTCTGCTCAAGGACGCCAAGGAACTGGAGCGCGCCGGCGCCTTCTCCGTGGTCCTGGAGGCCGTCCCGGCGGACCTGGCCGTCCAGGTCACCGAACAGCTGTCCATCCCGACCGTCGGTATCGGCGCGGGTGCGGGCACCGACGCGCAGGTGTTGGTCTGGCAGGACATGGCCGGGCTGAGCCCGCGGGTGGCCAAGTTCGTCAAGACCTACGCGAACCTGGGCGAGACGTTGCGCGAGGCCGCGTCCACCTACGCCGACGAGGTCGTCAACGGCGCCTTCCCTGCCGCGGAGCACACCTACGCGAGCTGATCGCACCACGCGCACCACGCCGGTCGGGTCCGTCCCGGCCGGCGTTCTCGTGTCCGAGGGCCGGAACAAGCGTGTACCACGCGAGGTTGGTGTTGTCCGAAGCTTCCAACCCGAGGGGAACCGGACCATGGCACCGAGCACCGCGCCGACCGTCAGTGTGGACTGGCTGGCCGAGCACCTGGCCGACGAGGACCTCGTCCTCCTCGACTCGACCACCCACCTGAGCATGCCCGCCGAGGGTCCCTACACCCTGGAGTCGGGGCGGGCGACCTTCGACGCGGCGCACATCCCCGGCGCGCTCTTCGCGGACCTGCTGACCGACTTCGCCGACCCCGACGCCACGGAGCCGTGGACGGTCCCCTCCTCGGAACGGTTCGCCGCGAGCGCGGGCGCCCTGGGCATCGGCCCGGGGACCCGCGTGGTGGTCTACGACCAGTCCAGCGGGTTCTGGGCCACGCGCCTGTGGTGGCACCTGCGGCTGGAGGGTTTCGACGACGTGGAGGTCCTGGACGGCGGGCTCGCGGCCTGGACGGCGGCCGGGCACAAGGTCACCGACACGCCCTCGCCCGCTCCCACCCCTCGGTCCTTCGAGGCGCGTCGCCGTCCCGAACTGCTGCGTTCCACCGCCGAGGTGTCCGTCTCCCTGGGCGACCCGAGGACGGTGCTGGTCAACGTGTTGGACCCGCAGACCTACAGCGGTGAGAAGCGGACCTACGCCCGCCCCGGCCACATCCCCGGCAGCATCAACCTGCCGGTGAGCGAGGTGACCGACCCCGAGACCGGGACGCTCAAGTCCGTGGAGCGACTGCGCGCCCTTTTCGCCGCCAAGGGGCTGCTCGACCCGGGGATCACGCCCGTGACCTACTGCGGTGGAGGGATCGCGGCCACCGGCGTCGCGCACGCCCTGGCCCTCGTGGGCCGCGCGGACGTGGCCGTCTACGACGGTTCGATGACGGCGTGGGCCGCCGACCCCGCGCTCCCCCTGGTGACCGGCGACGAACCCGAGTAGATCGGGCGTCCGTCGGGCACCGACGCGGACGGCGTGCGCCCGGGCCGCACGGTCGTCGGACCGTGCGGCCGGGGCGCCCTTCTCGGGACGACGGCGCCGCCGGGGTCGAGGGGGTCGAGGGGGTCGCGCGTGCCCCTCCGGACGCTCACGGGTCCGCGCCCACCGGTTCCTCCGCGGGACGCGCGAACGCCTCGGCGGACGGGCCGAAGGCGGGCCACACCACCGCGGACAGGTACACGACGGCACCTGCGACCAGGACGGGGGCCACGCCCCACAGGCCGATGGCCACACCGACACCGGGTGCGGCGATGGGTGCGCCGACCCGGGTCAGGGCGCCGAGCATCGCCATGCCCCGACCCACCATGGGAAGGGGCAGGCGTTCGAAGAGCATCGCCGACAGGATCGGGTTGATGAGCCCGCCGAACAGGCCGGACACGCCCCAGACCACGAGGACGACCAACAACGGCACGTCGAGGGCCAGGACCAGGATGCGCGGCGGACCGGCCACCGCCAGGGCCGTGAAGAAGACCGCGCGTCGGGGCAGGCGGTGACCGATCGCCACCGCGCACAGCGACCCGAGAACCGAGGCTCCGCCGAGCGTTCCCGCCACCAGACCGATCGCCTCGGGCCCCCATCCGCCTTCGTGGGCCCACACCGGCAGGGCCAGGCTCATCACCGCGACGTCCACGACGTTGGTCACCAGGATCATCACCGTGAGGGTGCGCAGCGGCAGGTCGCCCCAGACCGCCCGCCATCCGGCGTGCAGGCGGGTCAGGTACCCCTGGTCCGCCTCCGGATCCGGCCCGTCGCCCGCGGTCGCCTCGATGTCCCGACGCAGGAACACCGTCATGACCAACGCCGCGAGCAGCATGAGCGCCGCGTTGAGGTACAGGGCGGTCAGGGCGCCCAGGGAGGTGACCACGACCCCGGCGACGAGGGGGCCGACCGTCATGGAGAGCCGGTCGACGGTGCCGGTGAGCCCGGTGACCCGTTCCACGCGTACCCCGGCTGCGCGCGCCGCGAAGGGCGACAAGGACACCTTGGCCGCCTCGGAGGGGCCGGTGGCCAGCCCGATCACGGTGACCAGGGCGAGCAGGACCGGGAAGGGCAGCAGACCGGCGGTGAACAGTACCGGCACGCTGACGAGGGCGACCGCTCCGAGGACGTCCACCCGGACGCTCACGGCCCGCTGACCCCATCGGTCCAGAACGGGACCGACGAACAACCGGGCCAGGGTGTAGGAACCGAGTTCGAACAGCGTGACCAGACCCATGTGGGCCGGGCTGCCGGTGCTCTCCAGGACGAACCAGGGGATGGCGATCATGGCCAGGCGGGTGCCGAGATAGGCACAGGCCTGGGCGAGGACCAGACCGGTCACGGGTCTCACGAGGCGTCGCCCGGGGGGACGGGAGGCACGTCGGTCTCAGGCTCGTTCTCGGGGCCGGGGGTGGGGAAGGCCGCGAACTGGACGTTGACGGTGCGCTCGTCCGTGCCTCCCTCGTCGGCGTAGCGGTCGAGCAGCCCGATCACCTCGGCGCGGAAGCGCTCCATCTGTTCGAGGGTCAGGGAGACGGTGCGGTCGGCCATGAACTGGGCCTCACGCCACCGCTCGGGTTGGGCGGACCACAGGTTGACCGCGGCCCCCAGACGCTCGGACCACCCGGCGGCGAGGGCGTGTCGCAGGGCGGTGGTCAGTTCGGGCGCCTCCGTGTCCAGGCGTTCGGGCAACCGGAAGCCCTGATGGACGGCGCGCCACCAGCGTTCGCGGCTGTGCCCGAGCGAGGTGTCCTCCTCGATGAACCCGTAGGACTCCAACTGGCGCAGGTGGTAACTGGCCGAGGCGGAGGAGATGTCGAGCCGCTCGGCGATGCTCTTGCCGGTGGCGGGCCTTTTCTGGATCAGCAGGTAGACCCGCATGCGCAGGGGGTGGGCCAGACCGCGCAGGGAGCGGGCGTCCAGGACGGCGGCGTTCTCGAAGGGGTCGTGTGCGGTGGGCTCGTGTTCGTGGGTCATGGGCACACCCTAGATGCCCAAGAGTTCTTGGCCAAGACTCTTTGGCCAAGAACTCTTGGGCATTGCAGGAGAAGAAGCGAGGGCGTGAGCCACATCACCGGCCGAACGTCGCTCGGTAGTACAGTGACGGCGACACCAGGACCGCCACGGGGTCGGCCCCCGGCCCCACCGGGAGGACAGCAGATGCGCATCTCGATGCCGCTCCAGTACGCGGGCGAGCCCAAGGCCGCCGTCGAGCAGGTCGTCGCGCTGGAGAAGGCCGGGCTGGACACCGTGTGGGTCGCCGAGGCCTACGGGTACGACAGCCCCACCCTCATGGGGTACCTGGCCGCCCGCACCGAGCGGGTGGAGATCGGTTCGGCCATCCTTCCCATGTACAGCCGCACGCCCGCGCTCGTCGCGATGACCGCCGCCGGGCTGGACCACCTCTCCGAAGGTCGCGCGATCCTCGGGCTGGGCGCCAGCGGTCCCCAGGTGATCGAGGGCTTCCACGGCATCCCCTACACCAAGCCGCTGACCCGCACCCGCGAGACCATCGAGATCTGCCGCAAGATCTGGGCGCGCGAGGAGCGCCTCACCCACGACGGCGACGTGTTCACCCTCCCCCTGCCGCCCGAGCAGGGCACCGGTCTGGGTCGGCCGCTCAAGATCATCAACCACCCCGAGCGCCCGCGGATCCCGATCCACGTGGCGTCGCTGGGCGTCAAGAACGTCGAGATGACCGCCGAGATCGCCGACGGTTGGCTGCCGCACCTGTTCATCCCGGAGAAGGCCGACCAGGTGTGGGGGCAGGCCCTGGCCAAGGGGACGGCCGCGCGCGACGCCTCCCTGGGCCCCCTGGACATCACCGCGGGCGGGCTGCTGGCCATCGGCGAGGGCGAGGAGACCAGGAGCCTCCTGGAGTTCACCCGTCCGATGATCGCCCTGTACGTGGGCGGCATGGGGGCCAAGGGCAAGAACTTCTACAACACGGTCGCCCGGCGCTACGGCTACGAGGAGGCGGCCGAGAGGATCCAGGACCTGTACCTGGACGGCAAGAAGGACGAGGCCGCCGCCGCGGTCCCGGACGAGTTCGTGGAGCTGACCAACCTGGTCGGCCCCGAGTCGTACGTGCGGGAACGGGTGGAGGCCTTCCGGGCCGCCGGGGTCACCCGCCTCAACGTCACCCCGGTCGGCGGCGACCCCGCGGAGCTGATCGCGAAGGTCAAGGAGTGGGCCTCCTAGGCCGGATTCCTCGCTGCCTCCACCGTGGTCGGGCCCGTGTCCGGGCGCCCCACGACGCCACCGGGGCCGCGGCGCCACAGGGGGATCGTTCCGCACGATCCCACCCACCGCACCCCGGGCCGAGGGGGCACTCCCGCCCACACCGGTACGGGGGAACACCTCGTCGTGCGACGCGCAGAGCCTCGGCCCCGACCCCGCCCCCGGGAGCGCCACGGAGATCGGTGCCGCGTGGACGGGAACGGGCGTACGGGACCGGGTGGCGGTGACGGTGCCGGCTACAGACCGGTGATCCGGATCCCCGCGTGCGTCTTGTAGCGGCGGTTGACCGCGATGAGGTTGGCCGTGAGCGCCTCCACCTGGTGCGCGTTGCGCAACCGACCCCCGAACACGCCCCGCACACCGGGGATGCGCTCGGCCAGGGCCCGCACCACGTCCGTGGCCTCACGGTCCTCGCCCAGCACCAGCACGTCCAGGTCGACCTCGGCCACCCGCGGGTCCAGCAACAACGACGCGGACACGTGGTGGAACGCGGCGGTGACCCGGCTGCCCGGCAGGACCTCGGCGGCCTGCTGGGCGGCGCTGCCCTCGGGGACCTCCAAGGCGAAGGGCCCCTTTTTGTCGAAGCCGAGCGGGTTGACGCAGTCCACCACGATCTTCCCGGCGAGCTTGTCGGCCAACGCGACCAGCAGGTCCCGGTGACCGTCCCAGGGCACCGCGACGATGACGATGTCGGCCCGCGCGGCCGCCTCGGCGTTGTCCGCCCCGTGCACCCGCACCTCGACGGACTCCGCGTCGACCAGGTCGTTCGCGGCCTTGGAAGCGCGTTCGGCGCTACGGGAGCCGATGAGGACGGTGTGACCGGCCAGGGCGAACCGGCGGGCCAGTCCCCGCCCCTGGTCGCCGGTCCCGCCCAGAACCGCGATGGTCTTCCCGGAGATGTCCACGCCCTGGGGCACGCTCTGTTCGCTCATGGGGCCGATCCTGTCAGAGCAGGCCCCGGCGCGGAACGCGCAGGGCCGGACTCAACGATCACCCTCGTTCTCCTCGTCCTCGTCCCAGGCCTCGTTGCGCCGCGCGGCGATGTTCAGCGCCCGCGCCGCCGTCTCGCGGTCAGGGTAGGGACCCAGGCGTTGGCTGTTGGGACACCCCTTGCCCTGCTCGACCTCGTCGTGCCGCAGACAGAACCACCAACCGTCGTCCTGGACGTCCACCACGGTCGACCGCCTCCCTCACCTCGTCGTTCTCGTGGGGCACCTACCCACGCCCGGGACGCTCATCACACCCACCGTCCCGACCGTCCGGTGCCACCCACGAACTACACTCAGTGTCCATGACTACTCCGCTGGTTCCTGGGCGCATCTCGCCGCAACGTTCGGTCCCCCCGCACATCGTCCGCCCGGAGTACGTCGGTAAAAAGCGCCCGATCGAGGGGGTCCTGGGGGACGTCCACGACGCCGAGACGGTCGAGCGCGTCCGAGTCGCCGGTCGGATCGCCGCGCGGGCCCTCGAAGAGGTCGGCAAGCACGTCGAGCCGGGCGTGACCACCGACGAGCTGGACCGGATCGGCCACGAGTACCTGCTGGACCACGGCGCCTACCCGAGCACCCTGGGCTACAAGGGCTACCCGAAGTCGCTGTGCTCCTCCCTCAACGAGGTCATCTGCCACGGCATCCCCGACGACACGGTGGTCTCCGACGGCGACATCGTCAACATCGACATCACCGCCTACAAGGACGGGGTGCACGGCGACACCAACGCCACCTTCCTGGCGGGGGACGTCGCCGAGGAGAACCGTCTGCTGGTGGAGCGCACCCACGAGGCGACCATGCGCGCCATCAAGGCGTGCCGCCCGGGGCGGCAGATCAACGTGATCGGCCGGGTGATCGAGTCCTACGCCAAGCGGTTCGGCTACGGCGTGGTCCGGGACTTCACCGGCCATGGCGTGGGACCGGAGTTCCACTCGGGCCTGGTGATCCCGCACTACGACGACACGCGCGCCACCACGATCATGGAGCCGGGCATGGTGTTCACCATCGAGCCGATGATCACCCTGGGCGGCGTGGACTACGACCTGTGGGACGACGGCTGGACCGCGGTGACCGCGGACCGTTCCTGGACGGCCCAGTTCGAGCACACCCTGGTCATCACCGACTCCGGCGCGGAGATCCTCACCCTCCCCTAGCGGCGCACGTCCTCGGGCCCCGGTCACCGCACCGGGGCCCGCGCATGTCCGGCGGTCGGCCGGCCCCGGGGGTGGGGCGGGGTCGACGTGAGGACGTTCGCACTCCCCCGGTGGGACGAGCCCTCACCGCCGCCGAACCACGCCCGCGACCGGGAAGGCGCACCGGCCGAAGACCCGCCGGGACGGAGGTCGAACGGATCGCCCCGGGGCGGCGTCCCACGGGTGCGGAGCGAGGCCGGCCCCGCGCACATCATGAGACTTCAGGGTCACTTCTCCGAACCCGCACCACGCGGCGTCACGGGTGTCACCACGACGCCCGTGTGCACGTAGGGTGGTGACTCGACCCCGCTCCGAAGGGGCCGAGATTCCGCATCATGCACCAGAGCGCGCCGGTCGAGGGCACCTGTTGCACCGGGTGCCCGCTGCACACCGACGGTGGGCGACCCCGCGCCTGCCGGTGAGACCCCTGGACGAGGCTCGCGAGATCGACCACTGATGTCTCCCGATCGACAGGGATCCACCCCATGGCGCTGTTCGTCCACCTGACCCCTCGCCCCAACATCACCCGCGTCCAGCGGTCCGGTGTGCGTCCCTCCAACGGGCACGGTGACGTCCGGGGGGTCTTCTGTTTCCCCCTCCTGCCCTCCTACTCGGTGACGCACCAGTGGTTCGGGGCGCTGGGGCCGCACCACGGACCGCACGGACTGGTGGCGGTCGACGTGCGTCTGCCGGACGACGAGCCCGTGACCGTGGGCCACTTCGACGACCGCGACGCCCGGCGCGTGACCGCCGCGGAGGCGGTCCGCGTGGTCCGGGAGCTGGAGGACCCCGGCGGTTGGGAGGTGGTCGTCCCGCGACCGGTGCTGCGGGGCGAGGTCCAGCGCATCCGCGAGGTCCGGTGGACCACCGGGTACGTGTCGGCCCTGCAACCCCGGGCCCAGGTCGTGCCGGATCCCCTGAACGGCGCCTTCCCACGGCTGCGACCCGAACCCATGGCGGCCCCGGCCGAGGCCGTCGTGGACCTCGGCCGGGCCATCCCGGAGCAGGTGCGCGGCGACTGACCGTCACGGGTCGGCGGATCCCTGGCTTCGCGAGGTGCACAGGTCGTAGGCTCTGCCGGATGAAGATCCTCATCTCCGCGGACATGGAGGGCGCCACCGGCGTCACCTGGCCGGCCGACTGCGAACCCGGCACCGAGCAGTGGCAGCGCTGTCGGTCGATGTTGACCGGTGACGTCAACGCCACGATCGGCGGTCTCCTCGCGGGCGGCGCGACCGAGGTTCTCGTCAACGAGGCCCACTCCACCATGCGCAACCTGCTGTTGGAGGAGTTGGACGAGCGGGCCACGATGATCACCGGCAGGCACAAGGAGCTCTCCATGGTGGAGGGCGTGCAGGCCGGCGACGTGGACGGGATCGTGTTCCTCGGCTATCACTGCGGCGCCGGGGACGACGGGGTCCTGGCCCACACCTACCTGCCCAACGCCGTCACCGAGGTTCTGCTGGACGGCGCGCCGGCGAGCGAGGGCCGCCTCAACGCCGCCGTGGTCGCCGAGTACGGCACACCCGTCATCCTCGTGACCGGGGACGACCGCGCCTGTGAGGACGCCGCGTCCTACGCCCCCTTCGCCCGGACCGTCGCGGTGAAGGACCACGTCAGCCGGTACGCGGCACGCTGCCGACCGCCCGCGCGCACCGCCGCCGACATCCGCGCCGCCGCGGAGGGGGCGATGACGTCGGCGGGACGGACCGACCCGGTCGCCCCCGCCCCTCGGACGGTAGAGGTGGAGGTGGACTCCGCCCAGCTCGCCCAGGCGGCGGCGATCGTGCCGAGCGTGACCCGGACCGGGGACCGTCGGGTCCGCTACACCTCTCCGGACGCCTACGAGATGATCCGGACGTTCAAGACCGTGACCACGATGATCTCCCAGCACATGGAGAAGGACTACGGCTGACCCGTACCGCCGCCCGGAAACGGCACTTCCGGGCGGTTCGGCGGACAGCCACCAGGAACAACCGGTAGAACTGTGCCCGGGACCCGGTCCGGACCACCGCACACGCCCCGTGCGCGGTTCGCCGCACATCACCACCCGCACCCGAAGAAAGGCCGAGCCCGTGGGCCACACCGACACCTCCCTGCCCGACAGCGTCAGAGAAGAGGCGCTGGTCGCCGCCGGCGAGGACGCCGTTCACCTGACCCGTGAGCTGATCCGCCGCGACTCCACCAACCACGGCGGAGGGCGGGGCGACGAGCGCGCCGCCGCCGAGTTCGTGGCCGAGGCGCTGGGGGCCGCGGGCCTGTCCCCCCTGGTGTTGGAGTCCGCCGACCGCCGCGCCAACATGGTGGTGCGGATCCCCGGTACCGACCCCGACGCCGACGCGCTGCTGGTCCACGGCCACCTCGACGTGGTTCCCGCCGACCCGAGCGACTGGACGGTGCCGCCCTTCTCGGGGGAGATCGCCGACTGTCCGGACACCGGGGTGCCCGCTCTGTGGGGGCGCGGCGCCGTGGACATGAAGAACACCATCGGCATGGTCACCGCGGTGGTGCGGTACTGGGCGCGGCTGGGGCTGCGACCGCGGCGCGACATCGTGCTGGCGTTCGTCGCCGACGAGGAGGACAGCGCCGCCTACGGCGCCGACTACCTGGTGCGCGGACACGCCGACCTGTTCGAGGGCTGCACCGTCGCGATCGGTGAGGGCGGCGGCCACACCGTCCACGCCCGCGGCACCGGCGGAGCGCCGGTGCGGTTGTACCCGATCGGTTCGGCCGAGCGTGGGAGCGCCTGGTTGACCCTGCGCGCGCACGGGACCGCCGGGCACGGTTCCCGACCGCCGAAGGACGGCGCGGTGGGGGCGCTCGCCGCCGCCGTGGCCAGGATCGACGCTCACGAGTGGCCCCTGCACCCCACCCCGGTGGTCCGTTCGGCGATCGACGCCATCGCGGACGCGCTGGGGGTGGAACGCGCTCCGGGCGACACCGACTCCAACGAGGCGATGGACGCGTTGGTGGCCCGTTTCGGCACCGCGGCGCCGCTCGTGGCGCCCACGGTCCGCAACAGCGCCACCCCGACGATGCTCTCGGCCGGCTACAAGGTGAACGTGGTGCCGGGAGAGGCGAGCGCGGGGATCGACGGCCGGGTCCTGCCCGGCGGAGAGGACGCGTTCACCGCCACCATGAACGCGCTGACCGGCGACCGCGTCACGTGGGAGTACGCGCACGGGTCGGATCCGGTGGCCGCCCCGGTGGACTCACCGGCCTTCGACGCGCTCCGGAGCGCGGTGCTGGCGCACGACCCCGAGGCGCGGGTCGTGCCGGTGTGCCTGGCCGGGGGCACCGACGCGAAGGTGTTCGCACGGCTGGGGATCGACTGTTACGGCTTCTCGCCCATGCGTCTGCCCGAGGGGTTGGACTACCCCGGGTTGTTGCACGCGGTGGACGAGCGGGTGCCGCTGGAGGGACTGCGGTTCGGGGTACGGGTGCTGGACGGTTTCCTGCGCTCCTGAGGGACCGCGTGGGCACCGGTCGGGACGGCCGGTGCCCGGGTGCCGCCCGTGCGCGGGCGCACCGAGGAGGGGACGACGAAAAGGATGAGGGACGACGTGGGCGAGTCGGTGGTCGAGGTGCGTGAGGGGTTCACGGGCGGTCGGGTGGCGAAGGCCCGTCCGTCGACACTGCGTCGACCGCCGAGACTGCGCCGAGGTGACCGGGTACGGCTGGTGGCCCCGTGCAGCCCGGTGCCGGACGCCCAGTTGGACGCGGCCGTGGAGATCCTCACCGGTTGGGGACTGGAGGTCGAACTCGCCCCGCACGTGCGCGACCGGCACCCCCTGCTGCCCTACCTGGCCGGGCTCGATCGGGATCGGGCACGCGACCTCCAGGACGCCTGGTGCGACCCGGACGTGCGCGCGGTCTTCTGCGCCCGGGGCGGTGACGGGGCGCACCGGATGCTGGACCTGCTGGACTTCGCGCGGATGCGCCGGGCGGAGCCCAAGGCACTGATCGGGTTCAGCGACATCACCGCGCTGCACGAGGCGTTCGCCGTCGAGTTGGGGGTGGCGACGGTGCACGGCCCCGTGGTGGGCACCCGGTACTTCGTGGGCGACGAGGTGGCCCAGCGGGAACTGCACACCACCCTGTTCACCCCCGAACGGCGGATGCTGCTCACCTCACCGGGCGCCCACGCCCTGGTGCCGGGGCGGGCCGAGGGCGTGCTGTTCGGCGGGAACCTCAGCCTGCTCAACGACGGGTTGGCCACGCCGCACAGTCGCCTGGCGACGGACGGCGGCGTTCTGGTCCTGGAGGACGTCAACGAGGACGCCGCGCGGGTGGACCGGATGCTCACCCACCTGTTGCGCACCGGCTGGTTGGACGGGGTGAGGGGGGTGGCGATCGGGACGTGGACGGACTGCCCGCCGGACCCGGGTGCGATCGCCGACCTCATGCGGGATCGCCTGTCCTCACTGGGGGTGCCGGTGCTGTGGGGGTTGGAGTTCGGCCACTGCGCCGCCCAGCTCACGCTGCCGCTGGGGGTCCTGGCGACCCTGGACACCGAACGGGCGAGCCTGGAACTCGCGGTCCCCGGACTGGAGTGACGTGTCGGCCCGATGGCGATCGGGTTCCCGGAGCAGGGGTCGGCACCGCCCGGTCGGGGCAGACCACGGGGGGCGGGCCCCGTCCCCCTGATGCACACGAGCCTCTTCCCCTCCGACTCCGGGAGCTTCCATGACCGAGCGTCTCCTCCACCGCGACGACCCCCTGTGGTGGCGCACCGCCTCCATCTACCAGGTCTACGTGCGCAGCTTCGCCGACGGTGACGGTGACGGTGTGGGCGACGTCGCCGGCCTGCGCGCCCGTCTCCCCTACCTGCGCGACCTGGGTGTGGACGCGGTGTGGCTCAACCCCTGGTACGTCTCGCCGATGGCGGACGGCGGCTACGACGTGGCCGACTTCCGGGACATCGACCCGGTCCTGGGCACCCTGGAGGAGGGCCGGGCCTTCATCGAGGAGGCCCACGGGCACGGGATCCGCGTCATCCTCGACATCGTGCCCAACCACGTCTCCGACCGGCACGCGTGGTTCCGGCAGGCGCTGGCCGCCGGGCCGGGCGCACCCGAGCGCGAACTGTTCCTGTTCCGGGACGGTCGGGGTCCTGACGGGGACGAGCCGCCCAACAACTGGCGCGCCAACTTCGGCGGCCCCGCCTGGACCAGGACGACGAACCCGGACGGCACACCCGGTCAGTGGTACCTGCACCTGTTCGCCCCCGAGCAGCCCGACCTGAACTGGGAGCACCCCGACGTCCACGAGGAGTTCCGGTCGATCCTGCGTTTCTGGTTCGACCTCGGCGTCGACGGTTTCCGCATCGACGTCGCGCACGGGCTGGTGAAGGACCCCCTGCTGCCCGACTTCCAGCAGCACCCGAGAGAGCAGCACCTGCCCGCCCCCGGACACGTGCACCCCTACGCCGACCTCGACGGGGTCCACGAGATCTACCGGGACTGGCGTCGGGTGGCTGACTCCTACGATCCGCCGCGGATCTTCGTGGCCGAGGCCTGGGTGCCCACACCGGAGAGGCTCTCGCGCTACCTGCGCGCCGACGAACTGCACACCGCGTTCAACTTCCACTACCTCCAGGCTCCATGGACCGCCGAGGGCATGCGCGCGTCGATCGACGCCTCCTTCGCCGCGCTGGGGTCGGTGGGGGCTCCCGTGACCTGGGTGCTGTCCAACCACGACGTGGTGCGCCATGTGTCGCGGTTCGGTCGTCCCGACCACGCCCAGCACAAGGCGCTCTCGGCCCTGCGCGACGCGCCGCTCGACCTGGAGCTGGGGACGCGACGCGCCCGCGCGGCCGCGCTGTTGTCACTGGCCCTGCCCGGCAACGTCTACCTCTACCAGGGCGAGGAACTGGGCCTGTGGGAGGTGGAGGACCTTCCCCCGGAGGTGTTGCAGGACCCCACCTGGGAGCGGTCGGAGCGTACCGACCCGGGACGGGACGGTTGTCGGGTCCCCCTGCCGTGGTCCGGCCAGGCCCCGCCCTTCGGGTTCGGTGACGGTGCCGAGCCGTGGCTGCCGCAACCCGCGGGGTGGGCCGAGCTCACCGCCGAGCGGGCCGCCGCGGACCCGGACTCGATGCTCTCGCTCTACCGGAACGCGCTGCGGCTGCGCTCGGAGGTCCCCGGACTGGCCGGGGAGGCCATGACGTGGGTGGACGCGGGTGAGCAGGTGCTGGCCTTCGACCGCGAGGGGGTGCGGTGCGTGGTGAACCTCGGAACGGAACCGGTGGACCTGCCCGAGGGCGCGGAGGTCCTGTTGGCCAGCGACGTGGTGGTCGGGGGACGACTGCCGCGCGACACCGCGGCGTGGGTGCGGCTGCGCTGAGCCGTGCTTCCACGGCCCGCGCCGCGCTTCGGCCCGCGTTCGGGTGCCTCACGGCGAGGTGGGAACCCCGCGCCGCGCCGCGGCCGTCGGCCGGTCGGTGCCGGATCGTCCACGGTGGCGGCCCGGCACCGATCGACCGGCCGGCACGTGTTCGGCCACCGACGGGACCGGGACGCGGGGCTCCGGCGCGCCGGAGAACCCCGGTTAGACTCGACGCATGGTTCGTGAACCGCTGACCGAAGAGCAGATCGAGCGAGGCCGTGTCCTGGGCGCCCTGCTGCGTCGAGCCCGTGCGGGGCGCACCATGGTCGACGTCGCCCGCCACTCGGGGATCTCCGTGGAGACCCTGCGCAAGATCGAGGGCGGCCGCATCCCCACCCCGGCCTTCTTCACCGTCGCGGCGGTGGCCGCCACCCTGGGCCTGTCCCTGGACGACCTCCTCACCCGGACCGACGCCACCGTCGCCCCCGCCCCTCACGACATCGCCGTGTGACCATCGGCGGTCTCCTCCGCCTCCCCTCGTGCCCGGCCCCGTCCGGCGACCACCTAGTTTGGATCGACACACCCGTGTCCGGGCGTGTTCGGGACACCCGCGGGTGCGCCGGTGGTAGTCACGTGAGGGCACGGGTGCGCGTCGACGACGACCATAGGGGGAGCAGATGAGCGAGCAGGCACCGCTGACACTGAACGAGGCCGAACTGCGCGGTCTTCTGGACGGGTGCTGGGCGCACGTGCGCGAGAAGGCCCGGGACGTCGTCCAGGGCGAGGAGTACGCTCCGGTGCACGGCCTGTCGATGGAGGAGCACCGCGCCCGCACCTCCAAACAGCTCCTGGGGCTGGCCGAGACCGGTATGCCCGCCTACGGTTTCCCGGAGTCGGTCGGGGGGACCGACGACATCGGCGCCTCCGTCGTGGCCTTCGAGATGCTCGTCGCCGACATGTCCCTCATGGTGAAGATGGGGGTGCAGTTCGGGCTGTTCGGCGGCGCGATCAAGGCCCTCGGCACCGACCGGCACCACCGGCGGTACCTGCCCGACGTCATGAGCGTGGCGCTCCCCGGCTGTTTCGCGATGACCGAGACCGGACACGGCTCGGACGTACAGCGTCTGCGCACCACCGCCACCTACGACGCGGCCACCGAGGAGTTCGTGGTCCACACGCCCGACGAGTCGGCGCGCAAGGACTACATCGGCAACGCGGCCCGGGACGGACGCATGGCGGTGGTCTTCGCCCAGCTGCGCACGCCCGGCCAGGACGGTCCCCTCGACCACGGCGTGCACGCGCTCATGGTGCCGATCCGCGACGAGGCCGGTCGACCGTTGCCCGGTGTCGGCATCGAGGACTGCGGGCCCAAGGCCGGGCTCAACGGGGTCGACAACGGTCGGCTCTGGTTCGACGGGGTGCGGGTGCCGCGCACCGACCTGCTCGACCGGTACGGCCAGGTCGCCGCGGACGGCACCTACTCCAGCCCGATCGAGAACCCCAACCGCCGGTTCTTCACCATGCTGGGGACCCTCATCCGGGGACGGATCAGTGTGGCCGGGGGCGCCGGCACCGCCACCAAGGCGGCCCTGGGCATCGCGATCCGGTACGCCGACACGCGCCGCCAGTTCACCCGACCCGCCGGTGAGGACCGCCCCGAACAGGAGGTGCGGATCCTCGACTACCTGGCCCACCAGCGCAAGCTCCTGCCGGCGCTGGCCCGCACCTACGGGCTGCACTTCGCCCAGGAGGAGCTGGTCACCCGACTGCACGAGCTGTCTCGCGTTGAGGAGCGCGACGAGCACGCCCAACGGGAGCTGGAGTCGCGCGCGGCCGGGTTGAAAGCGATCGCGACCTGGCACGCCACCGAGACCATCCAGACCTGCCGCGAGGCGTGCGGCGGCTCGGGGTACCTGGCGGAGAACCGGATCCCGCAGCTCAAGGCGGACTCCGACATCTTCACCACGTTCGAGGGCGACAACACGGTCCTGCTGCAGCAGCTCACCAAGGCGCTGCTCACCAACTTCCAGGACTCCTTCGGCGACCTCGACCAGCTGGGCCTGGCCCGGTTCATGGCGGGCAAGGCGTTCGAGACGGTCATCGAGCGCACCGCGGCCCTTCCGCTGATCGAACGGCTCATCGCCGCGGCCCCGGGCCGGGGCGACGAGGCGGGCCTGTACAACCGCGGCTGGCACCTGGAACTGTTCGAGGACCGGGAGAAGCACGTGCTCGAAGGACTGGCGGGCCGCCTGCGCCGGGCCAGGAAGGACGGCGGCGACGCCTTCGAGGTGTTCAACGTGGCCCAAGACCACGTGCTGGAGGCGGGCCGCGCGCACATGGACCGCGTCGTTTTGGAGGCGTTCGTGGCGGGGATCGACCGCTGCGGTGACAAGTCCACCGCCAAGCTGCTCAACCGCCTGTGCGACCTGTACGTGTTGTCGGTGATCGAGGAGAACCGCGGCTGGTTCCTGGAGCACGAACGGCTCTCCACCTCCCGCTCCAAGGCGGTCACGGCGGCCGTGAACGACCTGTGCCGGGGATTGCGGCCGTACGCGGTGCGCCTGGTCGACGCCTTCGGGCTGCGCGACGAGTGGCTGGGCGCGCCGATCGCCCTGGGTGCCGAACACCGTCGTCAGGGCGAGTGACACCACCGGTCCCGGCTCCCCTATGCTCATGCCGTTCGACCATGTGAGGTGGGGGAATGTCGGCGATCCGGTTGTTGGTGCTCGGTTCGGTCCGGGCGCACGAGCGCGCCCACGGCTACCAGGTCCGGAGCGACCTGGAGTCGTGGGGCGCGCACGAGTGGTCCACCGCCAAGCCCGGATCGGTGTACCACGCGCTGAAGCAGATGGCCCGCCAGGGACTGCTGGCCGCCGACGAGGTGGCGCCCTCCGACGCCGGTGGCCCGCCCCGCACCGCCTACGCGCTGACCGAGCGGGGCGAGGCGGAGTACACCGACCTGTTGCGGGCGGCGCTCGCGGCCGACCACGACGCCCGGGTGGACGTGGTCTCGGCCGGGCTGGGGTTGATGACGGACCTGCCTCGCGCCGAGGTCCTGGAGCTGTTGCGTCGACGAGCGGGGCATCTGGAGGGGTGGCGGGCGAGCGTGGTGGTCCACCACGACCCGCACGCCCCCGACCATGAGGAGGCCGGTGCCGTGGGCGAGGTGCTGGGGTTCTGGGTGCACTCGGCCGAGTCCATGACGGCGTGGACACGGGCGCTCATCGCACGGATCGAGGGCGGCGCCCACGTCTTCGCCGGAGAGGGCTCCTGGCGCCCGGCGGGTCTGCCCGACGGCGAGGAGGCCGCGGCGACCTAGGTGGTGGCGGTGCTCTTCCGGGCCTCCGCCGCGCTTCCGGCCCTGTGCGGGAGCCCCATGGCAGGACCGGCGACCCTCGGAGCCGGCCCGGGGACGGCTCAGGTGCGCTCGCCCCCGCCGTCGTCCGGGCCGTCACCGCGCCACTCGCGCAGTTCCTCGGCGTGGTCCAGTTCCCGCTCCACCTCCTGCCGCTCCTCCTCGGTCAGTTCGTCGTCCATGATGCTTTGGAGATCGTCCCGCCGGCGGGCGGCCTCCTCCGGGCGGTCGAGCGCGGTGGCCAGCTCCACCAACACGGCGTGCGCGGTGGCGCGCTCCACCGCCGGCGCGTCCGGGTGACGCTTCAGCCCGGACTTGGCGTACCGGTAGGCCGCGTGGTCGTCGTTCTTGAACTCCCGGTAGATCCGCACCTGGTCCAACACCTTGGCCAGGCCCGCCAGCTCCGCGGAACCGCCGTACTCCAGCTCCTCGGGTTCGTCCCGTTGGATGAAGATGAGGTGGTTGCCGGTCGGATCCAGGAGGGAGAAGCGCGTGGCACCGGGGCGCAGCCGGGTGATCCGGGGCAGCCCGCGGGACAGGACCTTGCCGTGCGCGGCGCGCATCGCGGCGGTGAAGGTGGCGTGGTACGGGGCGACGTGGTCGACCATGATCAGCGCGCCGCCGCCGTTCTCCTCGGTGGGGTCCAGACCCTTGGGCGCCCGGCTGTAGTGCAGTTCGATGGCGCTCCAGAGGAACGCGAGGTAGACGTAGGGCTTGAGCTGTTTCCAGGTCGTCTCGAAGCCGAGCATCGTGTAGAAGGCGAGCGTGGCCTCGGCGTCGTGGGTGTGCAGGGTCACGATGGGCGTCTCGTTGGCGCGGACCGTCTCCGCCATGGTCTCCTCCGGTGGTCGTCGCGATCGCCTCACCTTACTAGTCAAGTTTGACTAGATGCACATGCCCTTCCTTCGGACCACCCGGCGGTCTAACCTGAAGCATCTTCATGTTAGGCAGGTCACACCGTGCGCACACCCCCCGCGCCTCCGCCCTCGCCCGATCACTCCGTGCCCGCCGCGCTCGCCGAACCCACCCGCCGCGTCCGGGCGGTGTGGGTGGCCGGGATCAGCCTGGCCAACCTCGGCATGTGGATGGCGTTCTTCGGGCCCCTCCAGGTCCTGCTGCCCGAGCAGATCGGCCGGGTCGCCCCCGCCGACAAGGAGACCGTGCTCGCGTGGGTCACCGGGGTGGGCGCCGCCCTGGCGCTCGTGGCCACACCGCTGGTCGGAGCCCTGTCGGACCGCACCACCGGGCCACTGGGGCGTCGTCGGCCCTGGGTCCTGGCCGGCGCGGTGCTCGGCGGCGCCGGGCTCGTGGTCCTCGGCACCCGCGACGGTGTCGCGGGTGTGCTGCTGGGCTGGTCGTTCGTGCAGACCGCGCTGTCCTGCCTGAACGCGACCCTCCTCGCCGCCGTCCCCGACCACGTGCCGCGGAGCCAGCGTGGAGCGGTCTCCGGCTGGATCGGCATCCCCCAGTCCGCCGGAGTGGTCGTCGCGGTGGTGCTGGTGACCGTGGTGGTCACCGAGATCGCACCCGGCTACACGCTCATCGGGGTGCTCACTCTGGTGTGCGCGCTGCCGTTCGCGCTGCTGTCCCCCGACCCTCCGCTGCCCCGTTCGGCGCGTCCCTCCTGGCGCGGTCTGCTCCGGGGGCTGTGGGTCTCGCCCCGCCGCCATCCGGACTTCGGGTGGGCGTTCCTCACCCGGTTCCTCATCGGCACGGGCAACGCCATGTTCATCCTGTACCTGCTGTACTTCCTGCGCGATGCCGTGGGGTACGAGGAACTCTTCCCCGGCGCGGACGCCACCGACGGACTCCTCACCCTGATCCTGGTCTACACGGGGGCGGTCGTGGCCACCACGGTGGTGGCCGGATGGGTCTCCGACCGGCGGGGACGACGACGCGCCATGGTCGCCTGCGCGGGTGCGGTCATGGGCGTGCCCGCGTTCATGGTGGCCCTCTCCCCCACATGGCCGACCCTGCTGGTGGGCGCGGTGGTGCTCGGCGTGGGTTTCGGTGTGTTCCTGTCGGTGGACAACGCCCTGGTCACCGAGGTGCTGCCGAGCGCGGAGGGGCGCGCCAAGGATCTGGGGATCGTCAACATCGCCAGTTCGGGTCCCCAGGTGATCGCCCCGGCGCTGGCCGGACCGATCGTGGTCCATCTGGGCGGCTACCCGGTGCTGTACACCGTGTGCGGGGTCCTCTCCCTGCTGGGCGCCGCCGCGGTCTGGCGGATCAGGGGCGTGCGCTGACGGCCCCGTCCCGGTTCGGCCCGTCCGTGGCGGGGGTGGCGCGGGGGTCGGGTGAGGTCCGGCATGGAGCCATGGACGACCGGGAACTGTGGAACATTCTGGCCCTGGACCTGACCGAGGGCACCGAGATGACGGTGCAGCCGGGCGGTGTGGGGGAACCGGTGACCTACCGCGCCACCGATCGAGCCGAGGTCCTGCCCGGAGAGCGCGGGATCCGCGTCCTCCGCTTCCACGGACGGGACCTGGAACCCCGATGACTCCGCACACGGACCCGACCGGGTTCGCGGCGCATCTGCGGACCCTGGTGGAGGAGGCCGTCACGGTCTTCGGAAGCCGCCGCTCCGGCGGCCTCATCGAGGCGTTCGCGCTGTTCCGGTCGCACCTGGAGGAGACCGTGGACACCAGCCGCCCCGGAGAGAGGCACATGCGACCGGACACGGGCGGGATCGACACTCTCGCCGACCCGCCGGGTCAGCGGGCCCAGCGCAGGCAGACGTAGGCGATGACGAAGAAGAGCACGCCGAACAGCGCACCGTAGGCCAACGCCTGGGGCCAGGTGTCACCCATCAGCGCGCGCAACGGCACCAGGACGACGGCGGAGATCACCGCCGGGCCGGCCGCGTTGGTCAAGGGTCGACGGGCGAGTTCGGAGAGCATACGGGCCTCCTTCGTCAGGGACTCACTCGGCGACGGCGTCCATCGAACCGGTGTCGGCACGGGTCATCCCGGAGACCTCCTCGCCGCGCCGCCGGGCCGGTTCCCACCACCACCAGTGCGTCTCGGGCACCCAGGACGGGATCTCCTCGACGGTGGTCGGGGCGGCGTCGTCGGCCACCGCCTCCAGCGCGTCGTCGATGCGCGGGAGGGCTTCCAGGTCGCCCGGACGCATGAACAGTTCCCACCGCACGAACTCGTCGCCGAGGATCTGCAACATGGAACGGCGCCAGCAGGCCGGCCGGTACCCCTCGTGGCGGCCGTTGTCGGCGGCCGTCTGGGTCCGCACCACGTACAGGCCGACCCGATCCGGGTTGCTACCGCTGACCAGGAGTTCGGCGAGGGTGGCACTGAGGTTCCGGCCCGCCGGGGACCGGCGCTCGGCCGGGCTGGTGGCCCGGTAGACCTCGAAGAGTCGGGCGAACGCCGTGTCCATCAAGGCGTCGCGGTCCCGGCGCCGCGCGGCACTCTCCGCGAACGCGTCCACCGCCCGTTTGGCCAGGCCGGGGAGGTCCCTGCCCGTTTCCGCACCCACCGACACACCGCCTTGTCCATCGATCCCGTTGTCGCGTCACCGGGACGGGGTCGCGGTCCGACCCCGGTCCGGACCTTGATCATAAGCCGCGTGAGGCCGAAGGAGGTAGGCGGTTACCGATCGGTATCCACGGTGGGGTCGTCCCGGTCCCCTCACCGGCACGACCCCGACGCCTCGACCGTGTTCAGCCGCTGATGCCCGTGAGTGCGGTGAGGGGGACGATGAGCCCGATGAGGGTCACGGTCCCGACGATGTTGAGACCGATGCCGGTCTTGATCATGGTGAGCAGGGGGACGGTGCCCGAGCCGTAGACGATGGCGTTCTGCGGCGTGGACACCGGCAGCATGAAACCGAAGGAGGCGCCCAGGGTCGCGGCCATCGCGGGCACGACCGGGTCCACCCCGGCCGCCACCGCCAGGGGGATGACGATCGGCACCACGACCGCGGCGGTCGCCGTGTTGCTCGTGGTCTCGGAGATGGTCATGGCCAGGAGTGCGGAGAACGCGACCAGGGCGAACTGCGTACCGATACCGAACAGCCCGTGGGCCCCGTTGCCGATCGTCGCAGCCAGACCGGTGCCGGTGAGCAGGGAGCCGAAGATCATGCCGGTGCCGAAGAGCAGGATGGTCCCCCAGTCGATGGCCTGGGCGTCCTTCCAGCGCATGGTCGCCCTCCCCCGCCCCACGGGCAGCAGGAAGAGCAGACAGGCGCCCAGGACCGCGACGATGCCCTCGTCGAGGGTGTCGTCCACGGCCGCGTACACCGTGGAGTCGGTCCCGGAGACGAGTCCGACGACCGCGGGTGCCAGCCACAGGGAGACGGTGACGGCGAAGGCGACGAGCGTGTTGACCTCGGCCCGCGCCATCGGACCGAGAAGGGCGCGCTGTTCGCGGATGTGCTCCTCCACGCCCTCGATCCGGCGGATCTCCGGCGGGTTGACCAGGAACAACACCACCACGACCGCGACGAGCATGATGAGCGCGATGGGCAGCGCGGTCAGGAACCACTGGACGATGGAGATCCGTTCACCGGTGGCCTCCTCGATGAGACCGCGCCCGATCAGGTTGGGCGGGGTGCCCACCGGCGTGACCAGGCCGCCCATGCCCGCTCCGTAGGTGAGCATCAGCATCAGGGCGGCCCCCACGCGCAAGCGCTTGGGGTCGAAGTCGGGGCGGACCGCACCCCGGTCCTGCATCAGCTTGGCGATGACGCCGAGGATCCCGAGCGCGGTGGGCAGCAGCATCGCCACCGTCGCCGTGTTGGAGATGAGCGCGGACAGCATCGCCGTGACCAGACCGAACGCGATGATGATGCGCAGGGTCGACTTCCCGACCCCGGGGAGGGACAGCACGAAGAAGGCGAGCCGCCGGGCCAGGCCGTGGCGGAGCATGGCCTGGGCGAGGATGAAGGCCCCGATGAAGGTGAACACCGTGGTGGAGCCGAAGGGGGCGAGGACGTCGCCCGCGGGGGCCACCCCCAGCAGGACCACCGCGCACACCCCGAGTAGACCGGCCACGGGGATGGGGATCGGTTCGCACACCCACATGACGACGACACCGAGCAGGACCGCCGCGAGCAGCTGCTGACGGGGGTCCATCCCCAGGGGCAGCAGGGCGAACCCCACCACGACCACGGGGGTGAGGATCCAGCCCACGGTGTGTCGGATCCGCTCGAACCGGGCCTCCCCGGGGGAGAGTTCGTTCGTGTCGGAGCCGCCGTAGCCACCCCCCTCCATCAGGGCGCGGGTGACGTCGGTGCGCGGGCGCCCTTCCTGGTCGGTGGGGGTCGTGGGTTCGCCGGCCATGCCGTACCTCCTGGCTCGGGGGTGATCGCCACCACACTGATCCCGTGGCGCAGGTCACGTCCAAGACCGTTTTCCACCCCCTCCCATAGGCTCGGCCTATGAGTTCCGCGTGAAGGAGGCGTCATGGACGTGCGTCGGCTGGGTTACTTCCTCGCCGTGGTGGACCACGGTGGGTTCGGGCGGGCGGCGGAGCACCTGCTCATCGCGCAGCCCTCGTTGTCGCAGGCGGTGGCGGGCCTGGAGCGGGACCTGGGGACCCGGCTGTTCCACCGGGTGGGCCGCGGCGTGGTACTCAGCGACGCGGGCCGGCGGCTGGTCGGACCGGCCCGTCGGGTCCTGCGCGACGTCGAGGCGGCCCGGGCGGTGGTGGACTCGGTCAACGGGCTCCAGCGGGGCCGGGTACACCTGGTCACCATGCCCTCCCCCGGGATCGAACCGCTCACCACCCTGGTGGCGTCGTTCCGGGGACGCCATCCGGCCCTGATGGTCGACGTGGAGGCCGCCTTCACCCCCGAGGAGGTGGTGGACAGTGTGCGCTCGGGACGCACCGAACTGGGCCTGCTGGGCTCACCCGGCGACCCGCGCAGCGGCGAACTCTCGCTCCTGCGTCTGGAGCGCCAACCGTTGGTCCTGCTCTCCCCGCCCGGCACCGACCTGCCCCCGGACCGGGTCCACCGCGAGGACCTGAACGGGCGCCCCATGGTCGTCTCGCAACCCGGCAGCCTGATGCGGTCGCTGGTGGACGACCTGCTCGCCGGAGGCACCCTGGTGAGCATCGCCGCCCAGGTCGCGCACCGGACCTCGCTCCTGCCCCTGGTCCTGGCCGGGGTGGGGCACGCGGTGGTGCCTTCTTCCTGGACGCCCCTGGCCCTGCGCTCCGGCGCCCAGGTGCGCGCCATCGAGCCCGACGCCCACCTGGAGGTGGCACTGGTGAGCCGCGCCGAGGACCTCACCCCGGCGGCGCGCGCCTTCGTGGCCGTGGCCCGCGACCACGCCGACCTGCACCCATAGGCGTTTCCTATGGGTGCGATCCAGGATCGGTCTTGGACCCGCGACCCTGCGAGGGGCTTGACTCGTGTCGAGCAACCCATCCGTGAGGAGCGAGAATGACCGACATCCGGACCTTTCGTATCGGAGCGATCCCCGGCGACGGTGTGGGGGCCGAGGTCGTCGCGGCCGGACGCCGCGTCCTGGACGCCCTCGCGTCCGACTCCGGTGGTCGCTTCGGCTTCGACTGGCAGGAGTTCCCCTGGGGCAGCGACTTCCACGCGCGCACCGGGCGGATGATGGACGAGGACGGTCTGGACCGGATCCGCGACCTGGACGCGCTGTACTTCGGCGCGGTCGGCTGGCCCACCGTCCCCGACCACGTCAGTCTGTGGGGGCTGCGCCTGCGCATCTGCCAGAGCTTCGACCAGTGGGCCAACGTCCGCCCCGTCACCTTCCTGCCCGGCGTGACCAGCCCCCTGCGCAAGGCCGACCACACCGAACTGGACTGGGTCGTGGTGCGGGAGAACTCCGAGGGCGAGTACGCCGGACTCGGCGGGCGCAACCTGAGCGCCCGCGGTCGGGGCGGCGAGGTGGCGGTGCAGTCCGCGCTGTTCACCGAGGTGGGGTGCGAGCGCATCATCCGCTTCGCCTTCGACCTGGCCCGCACCCGGACCCGTAAGAAGGTCTCCAGCGTCACCAAGAGCAACGCGCAGCAGTACGGCATGGTGCTGTGGGACGACGTGTTCGCCCGGGTGGCGGCCGACTACCCCGACGTCGAACACGAGAGCGTGCTGGTGGACGCGATGTCCGCCAAGTTCGTTCTGAAGCCGGAGGACCTGTCGGTGGTGGTGGCCTCCAACCTCAACGCCGACATCCTCTCCGACCTGGGCAGTGCCCTGGCCGGCAGCCTGGGCCTGGCCGCCAGCGCCAACCTCAACCCGGAACGGCGCTTCCCCAGCATGTTCGAGCCGGTCCACGGCTCGGCCCCGGACATCGCCGGTCAGGGCGTGTGCAACCCGATCGGCGCGGTCGGCAGCGCGGCCCTGATGCTGGAGCACCTGGGGCTGTCCGACGAGGCCGCGCGGATCCACCGGTCCATCGAGGCCACCACCGGTCAGGGCGTGCTCACCCGGGACGTGGGCGGCACCGCCGGCACGGAGGAGGTGACCCGGGCGCTGATCGACAACCTCGGCGCCTGAGTCACCGGGGGCGCGTCGGTCGGAGCCCGGCTCCGTGGTCAGTACAGCTAGGTCCCCGGCCTCCCATGGAGGGTGTGATCGAGCATGCGGGCCCACTGGCCGACGATGCGGCGGCGTCGGGCGCGGTCGTCGGTGAGCAGGTTGGCCAGCCCCAGACCGCGGGCCAGGTCCAGGGTCGCCTGGACGGCCTCGCGGTTGCCGGGCAGCGACTCGTCGGCGCCGAGCAGGTCCACCACCGCGTGGTGCACGTCGCGCCCCACCTGTTCCTCCAGGGGGATCACCTGGGCGCGCAGCGCCGGGTCGTTGGCGGCGGCCGCCCACAGTTGGAGGGCGGCGTCGAAGTCGGGACCACTGAAGGCGTCCACCACCAGCTGGACCACCGCCTCGGTGCGGCCGGGACCGGCCGGGACGTTCTCCACCCGGCGGCGCAGGTCCTCACCACGGCCGTCCACCATGTGCCGCAGCGCCGCGAGCAACAGCTCCTCCCGCGTGGGGAAGTGGTGTTGGGCGGCGCCGCGGGAGACCCCGGCGCGTTCGGCGACGGCCCCCACCGTGGCCCCGGACACCCCGCGTTCGGCCAGGCAGCCGACGGCGGCGTCCAACAGTCGGGCCCGGGTGGCCCGACTGCGTTCCTGCCTCGGCTCCCGGTCGGATGCCGTCTCCACTCGCGCCCCTTCCTCGTGCGTCAGTACGACTTGGGCAACCCCAGGGACTGTTGGGCCACGTAGTTGAGGATCATCTCCCGGCTCACCGGGGCGATCCGGGCCAGGCGGGAGGCGGCGATCGCCGCACCCAACCCGTACTCGCTCGCCAGCCCGTTGCCGCCCAGGGTCTGTACGGCCTGGTCGACGGACCGCACGCATGCCTCGGCGGCGGCGTACTTGGCCATGTTGGCGGCCTCCCCGGCGCCCGCGTCATCGCCGGAATCGTAGCGGAGCGCGGCGTACCGGGTCATCAGCCGGGCCTGCTCGGTCTCGATCTTGACCTGGGCCAGAGGGTGGGCGATCCCCTGGTGGGAGCCGATGGGCCGGTCGCTCCAGACGACCCGCTCCTTGGCGTAGGCCACGGCCTTGTCCAGGGCGTGCCGGGCGCTGCCGGTGGCCAGGGACGCGGCCATGATGCGTTCCGGGTTGAGCCCGGCGAACAACTGGAGCAGTCCGGCCTCGGGGTCACCGACCAGGGCGTCGGCGGGCAGCCGGACCTCGTCCATGAACAGCTGGTACTGGTGGTCCGGGCTGACGAGGTCCATCTCGATCCGGCGCTTCTCGAAACCCGGGGCGTCGGTGGGCACGACGAACAGGGCCGCGGACAGACGCCCGGTGCGGGCGTCCTCGATCCGGCCGACCACGAGCACGGCGTCGGCGACGTCGACCCCGGAGATGAACGTCTTGCGCCCGGTGAGCACCCACCCGTCGCCGTCGCGCCGGGCGGTGGTGGTGATGCGATGGGCGTTGGATCCGGCGTCGGGTTCGGTGATGGCGAAGGCCATGATGGTCGCGCCGGTGGCGAGACCGGGCAGCCATCGCCGCCGTTGCGCGACGGTGCCGAAGCGGCCGAGGACGGTACCGCAGATGGCCGGGGAGACCACCATCATGAGGGTGGGGCAGCCCGCGGCGCTGAACTCCTCGAGGACGGCGCCCAGGTCGCCGATGCCGCCGCCCCCGCCCCCGTACTCCTCGGGGATGTTGACGCCGAGGTAGCCGAGCTTGCCGGCCTCCGCCCACAGTTCGGTCAGGTAGGCGCCCTCATCGGCCTTGGCGCGGTAGTAGGTGGAGCCGTAGCGGGAGGCGAGCGCGGACACGGCCGCCCGGAGTTCGACGCGTTCGGTGGTCTCGTTGAAGGTCATGGCACCGGTCACGGGTTCGGCCCTTCGTCGCTGGTGGCGATGGTGACGTCTGCGTCGGGGGTGTGGTCGAGGACGGCCAGCGGGGTCCCCGCGGCGACCCGCTCCCCGACCGTCACGGGGAGCTCTCGCACGGTGCCGTCGGCGGGGGCGGTGATGCGGTGCTCCATCTTCATGGCCTCCATGCGCAGCAGGGTCCGGCCCCGGTCGACCCGTTGGCCCACCTCCACGTCGACGGCGATGACGGTGCCCGGCATGGGGGCCGGCAGCGCTCCGGGGTCGACCCGGGACTCGGGTGCCGGCAGCGGATCGACGGGGACGAGCGCGACCATGCCGATCGGGGACTCCACGAACACGGCGCCGGTGACGCCGGGTCCCCGGCCGTGAACCCGGTGGACGTCGAAGGCGCGTCGCACCCCGTCCACGCTCAGCACGACCCGGTCGGCGGCGGCCGACAGGACCCGCACACCCTCCTGCTCGGGGCGGAAGTCTCCGCGCACCGAACGGAAGGCGGTGGTGATCGTCCGCCCGTCGAGCGTGGCGTGCTCGCGCCTGCGAGGGGCGGAGGGCACGTTGCGCCAGGCCGCGGGCACCCCGGGGGGAACGGTGGCGCCGGCCCGGGCGGCCTCGACCCCGGCGATCGACGCGGCCAGGGCGGCCAGTCGCTCCGTGGCGGGGTCGGCCAGGGGCCGGGACAGCGCGGTGAGCCGGTCCCCGCCGAGGAAGCCGGTGTGCAGGCCGGCCGGGTGGGCCTCGGCGCCGGCCATGTCGGGGTGGCGCAGGACGCGCACCAACAGGTCCCGGTTGGTGCCCACCCCGTGGAGACGGGCCGAGGCCAGGGCCGCGGACAGCCGACGCAGGGCGTCGCGACGGTCCCTCCCCACCGCGATCACCTTGGCCAGGAGGGGGTCGTAGTCGGTACCGACCTCGTCGCCGGGCTCCACCCCGTGGTCCAGGCGCACCCCGGGTTCGGTGCGCGGGACGAAGGAGACGTCGGCGGCGGGCACGTCGAAGGCGTGCAGGACCCCGGTGCGTGGTCGCCATGCGTCGCCCGGGTCCTCGGCGTACAGACGTGCCTCGATGGCGTGCCCACGCGGGGCGGGCGGACCGTCCGGTGGCAGGGGCTCGCCCTCGGCGACGCGCAGCTGCCACTCGACCAGGTCCAGTCCGGTGACGCACTCGGTGACGGGGTGCTCCACCTGCAGGCGGGTGTTCATCTCCAGGAAGACCGGCTCGCCCGGGCCGGTGGCGTCGACGGGGACGAGGAACTCCGCGGTGCCGGCGCCGGTGTAGCCGATGGCCGCGGCCAGGTCCCGCGCGGCCCGGTGCAGGCGTTCACGGGTGGCCTCGGTCAGGCCGGGGGCCGGGGTCTCCTCCACGACCTTCTGGTGACGGCGCTGCACCGAGCAGTCGCGCTCGCCGAGCGCCCACACGGTGCCGTGGACGTCGGCGAGCACCTGGACCTCCACGTGCCGACCGCCTTCGACGTAGGGCTCGCAGAACACGCCGGCGTCGCCGAAGGCGGAGGCCGCCTCGGCGCGTGCCGCCTCCACCTCGGTGTGGAGGTCGGCCAGGTCACGGACCACCCGCATACCTCGGCCACCGCCGCCCGAGACCGCCTTGACCAGCACGGGAAGGTCCTCGGTGCGCACGTCGGCGGGGTCGAGGGCGTCGGCGACGGGCACCCCGGCGTCGCGCGCGACCTTCTTGGCGCGGGTCTTGGAGCCCATCCGTTCGACGGCCTCGGCGGAGGGACCGATCCAGGTGAGTCCGGCCTCGACGACCGCGCGGGCGAAGTCGGCGTTCTCGGAGAGGAAGCCGTAGCCGGGATGGACGGCGTCGGCCCCCGCCGTACGGGCCGCCGCCACCAGGGCGTCGGGGTCGAGGTAGGCGTCCACGGGACCGCGGCCCTCGGGGACGGTGAGCGCCACGGCGGCGTCGGCCTCGCGCACGTGGGGGGCGTTCTCCTCGCCGGGCGCGTACACGGCCACGGAGGCGACGCCCAGGGTGCGGCAGGTGCGGAGGATCCGGCGGGCGATCTCGCCGCGGTTGGCCACGAGCAGGGTCGTGACGGGACGGCCGGCGCCGGTGGCGG
This sequence comes from Nocardiopsis sp. MG754419, assembly GCF_018207095.1. Taxonomy (GTDB): domain Bacteria; phylum Actinomycetota; class Actinomycetes; order Streptosporangiales; family Streptosporangiaceae; genus Nocardiopsis. The sequence continues at coordinate 52,448 of NZ_QOCZ01000037.1, forward strand.
CGGGGTCGATCGGGGACATGGCCTGGCCTCCTCTACATACGGAAGACGCCGAAGGCGTCGGTACCGGCGACGGGTGCGTTGTGGGCGAAGGACAGGCACAACCCCAGGACCGTGCGGGTGTCGCGCGGGTCGATGACACCGTCGTCGTAGACCCGCCCGGACAGGAACATCGGCAGGGACTCGGCCTCGATCTGGTTCTCGATCAGTTCGCGCATGGCCGCGTCCTGTGCGTCGTCGTAGGGGTGGCCCTTCTTGGCCGCCGAGGCCCGTGAGACGAGGGAGACCACCTCGGCGAGTTGGCGGGGGCCCATCACCGCGGAGCGGGCGCTGGGCCAGGCGAAGAGGAAGCGGGGGTCGTAGGCGCGGCCGCACATGCCGTAGTGCCCGGCGCCGTAGGAGGCGCCGATGAGGACGGAGAAGTGCGGGACGGTGCTGTTGGAGACGGCGTTGATCATCATCGAGCCGTGTTTGATGATGCCGCCCTGCTCGTACTCCGCGCCGACCATGTACCCGGTGGTGTTGTGCAGGAAGATCAGCGGGGTGTCGGAACGGTTGGCCAGCTGGATGAACTGGGCGGCCTTCTGTGCCTCCTCGCTGAACAGCACACCGTTGTCGTTGGCCAGGACACCGACGGGATACCCGTGCAGGGTGGCCAGTCCGGTGACCAGTCCGGCGCCGTAGGAGGGCTTGAACTCGTCGAACTCGGAGCCGTCGACGATCCGGGCGATGACCTCGCGGGGGTCGACGGGGATCTTGAGGTCGGGAGGCATGACGCCGAGCAGTTCCTCGCTCGCGTGGACGGGTTCGGGCGCGGCGGCGCGCGGTGCGGGACCGGCCTTGGTGTGGTTGAGGCGGGCGACGATGCGCCGCCCGATGCGAAGCGCGTCGTGTTCGTCCTCGGCGAGGTGGTCGGCGAGCCCGGACACCTTCGCGCGATCACGCACCATGACGACGTGGTCGCTCATGCCCGGGACGTACGCGCCGCCCGCGGTGGAGTTGCCGAAGACCAGGGCGATGGTGGGGATACCGGCCCGGGACAACCGTGTGAGGTGGCGGAAGGTGCCCCCGCCGGGGATGAAGATCTCCTTCTGGGTGGGCAGGTCCGCGCCCCCCGACTCCACCAGGCTGATCATCGGCATGCGGTTGCGTTCGGCGATCTCGCCGGCGCGCTGGGACTTCTTCAGGGACCAGGGGTTGCTGGAGCCGCCGCGCACGGTGGGGTCGTTGGCCACGATCACGCACTCGACCCCGGAGACCACGCCCACACCGGTGACGACGCTCGCTCCGACGTGGAAGTCGCTGCCCCAGGCGGCGAGGGTGGACAGTTCCAGGAACGGGGAGCCCTCGTCGAGGAGCAGTTCGACGCGTTCGCGGGCGAGGAGGCCGCCTCGCGAACGGTGACGCTCCACGTAGCGTTCACCGCCGCCGGCCAGGGCCTTGGCGTGTTGCTCGTCGATCTCGGCGAGCCTGCCGAGCATGGTCTCCCGGGCCTCGGAGTAGGCCGGGCTCCGGGTGTCGAGTCGGGAGGGCAGGACGCTCACGGGGTCTCCTCGTTCGCCGGGGTCGGTGGGTCGACCGTCGCCGCGTGTCCGGGTCGGTCGAGCAGGGACTCGGGGACCGGGAAGGGGCGGGCGCGCAACCACTCGCCGAGCCCCTTGGCCTGGGGATCGACACCCTCGCGCCGGGCGGTCCCCGGGGCGAGCAGGCCCTCGATCCAGAAGTTGACGGCACGCAGGTTCGGCAGTGGATGGCGGGTCACCGACAGGCCGGCGGTCTCGGGCAGGAGCTCGCGCAGCGCGTCGACGGTCAGGGCGTGCGCGAGCCAGCGCCACCCCTCGTCGGTGGTGGCCCACACCCCCACGTTGGCGTCGGCGCCCTTGTCACCGCTGCGCGCGCCCAATACCAGGCCGAGGGGGACGGTGCGCGTGCGACCCTCGGGGAGCGGCACGGGTGGTTCCGGTGCGGGGACGGCGGCGAGCGGACGGGTGCGCGGGGGTG
>NZ_QOCZ01000361.1 GCF_018207095.1 Nocardiopsis sp. MG754419
GAGCTGGCCGCCATCTTGTCGGCCGGCGCCAGTCTTCCAGCACTCCGAGCGCGTACTCCCGGAGTTGCTCCGCGCACGCGTCACCGATCATGGTCCCCCCTCGTCTAACCTCGCGCTTTCACGAGGTGGAGTGTCCGAGGCTTGATCAAATAAGTGGAGAGTGCTCCTGACCTGCAACGATGGGACTTGTCTAGGGTCCTGTTGGCTGCAGGGAAAGAAGCACTCTCCAGGTGAAGAAGCGTATCGGGTCGTACCCGCGTGTCCGCATCGAGGGCGGCGGCCGGGCGGTGGTCTCGCAGGCCGGGGGCGTGCTGCTGGTCGAGACCGTCCGCAAGGCCGGCCTGGACACCGCGATATCAGCAGCGCTGACGCCGTGGCGGAAGGCTCGGGCGGTGCACGACCCGGGCAAGGTCCTGCTGGACGTGGCCCTGGCGGTTGCGCTGGGCGGCGACTGCCTCGCGGATGTCGCCATGCTG
>NZ_QOCZ01000362.1 GCF_018207095.1 Nocardiopsis sp. MG754419
AGGAGTCATCGATCCCGACCCGCTCCAGGCCCAGGACCTCGGCGAACAACCCGCACAGGATCTCCTCCCGGGGGTCGCGCGGCTCCCGGCCCGAGACCGGAGCCGTGTGGTCCGGGGCGGGCAGGGACCTCTTGTCCAGCTTGCCGTTGGCGGTCAGCGGAAGCTCGTCCAGCACCACCACCGCCGACGGCACCATGTACTCGGGCAGTGAGGCGGCCAGGTCCGCCCGCAGGGCGGCCGGGTCGGCCTCCACACCCACCTCGGCCACCGCGTAGGCCACCAGCCGCCGATCACCCGGACGGTCCTCCCGCACCACCACGGCGCTCTGCACGACACCGGACGACCCGGCCAGGACGGCCTCGACCTCACCGGGCTCGACCCGGAAACCGCGGATCTTGACCTGGTCGTCCACCCGGCCCACGTAGTCCAGATCCCCCGAGGACGACCACCGCACCAGGTCACCCGTGCGATAC
>NZ_QOCZ01000363.1 GCF_018207095.1 Nocardiopsis sp. MG754419
AGGAGTCATCGATCCCGACCCGCTCCAGGCCCAGGACCTCGGCGAACAACCCGCACAGGATCTCCTCCCGGGGGTCGCGCGGCTCCCGGCCCGAGACCGAGGCCGCGTAGTCCGGCGCGGGCAGGGACCTCTTGTCCAGCTTGCCGTTGGCGGTCAGCGGAAGCTCGTCCAGCACCACCACCGCCGACGGCACCATGTACTCGGGCAGGACGTCGGAGACCCCACCGCGCACGGCGGCGCCGTCCAGCTCGGCTCCGGCCACCGGGACCGTGTAGGCGACCAGGGACGCGGGTCCGCCGTGGTCGTTCCGGGCCACGACCACGGCCTGGGCCACCCCCGGAACTCCGGCCAGGACGGCCTCGACCTCACCGGGTTCGACCCGGAAACCGCGGATCTTGACCTGGTCGTCCACCCGGCCCACGTAGTCCAGATCCCCCGAGGACGACCACCGCACCAGGTCACCCGTGCGATAC
>NZ_QOCZ01000364.1 GCF_018207095.1 Nocardiopsis sp. MG754419
GCCGTAGTGGGCGAGGTCCAGCCCGATGGCGTCCGACCACATGCCGATTCGGTCGGCGGCGCCGGGCAGTTCGAGCCAGGGGGTCAGGAAGCCGGGCGTCTGGGCGCCCTGGCCGGGAGCGACGAGTACGAGCACTCTCACACTCTCTCTTGGGGACGGCCGGGGCCGCCCGTGGGGACAGGGACGAAGAACACGAGAGCGTTTTGTGGGCCCTCGACAAAACCCTAGGCCGGGGGGTCCCCGTCGACCAGGCGCCCCAGGATCAGTGCGATGCGTAGGGTGAACGCGGAGCGTACATCAGACGGTGACCATCCGGTGACGTCAGTCACACGTCGAAGCCGGTAGCGCACGGTATTGGGGTGAACGAAAAGCATCCGTGCGGCCCCCTCCAGACTTGACGCCTGCTCCAGATACACACTGAGGGTCTCCAGGAGCGCCGAACCGGCCTCCTCCAGTGGTCTGTAGATCTCC
>NZ_QOCZ01000365.1 GCF_018207095.1 Nocardiopsis sp. MG754419
CGGCAGCTTGGAGCGCTCCCCGAAGCGGCTGCGACGCAGCCGGCACGCGGGTGCGATGGCCGAAGGGATCATCCTGTGTGCTCCGTGGGCATGGGTCGGTAGGGACGCCGACCAGTCTTCCCGGCACACCTGTGACGTCGTACGACGCCGCGCCCATGGTCGTCCATCCGGGCTGGGATGTCCAGTTACGGACGTTTTTCGCAGACGAGAGTCCGGCGAACGGGCGCGCTGACTCTGACTTCAAGGTAGCCCCTGAACAGGTAAAATCACCCTTCGCCAACGAGCCGGTCTCGAAGGCGCACTCAGGTGGCCGGGCGCTCGGGAGAGGCGTACAGTTCTTCCAGGTGTGCCGGGAAGACTGGTCGGCGAAGGCCGACCCCTACCCGAAACCAGGTGCCCGATGACCGAGTCCACCGTCCACGGCGCGCGCGTCTACCGTTCCGAGACCGCGGAGAGAAC
>NZ_QOCZ01000366.1 GCF_018207095.1 Nocardiopsis sp. MG754419
GGGGTTGTGGTGCTCGCCGGTCGCGAACACGTCCAGCCCCACCTCCTCGGCCTTGAGCGCGAGGGTGATCATCGCCTTGACCCGCTCACGCTCGGTCGGCGTGCCCCTCGTGGTGGGGTCGGTCGTGACGTCACTGACCGAGAAGATTCCGAACTGCATGACCGTTCCCCGATCCAACTAGCTTCCCAGGAAATTGTTTTCTATGAAACTATCATGCCGAACCCTCGTACGGGCCCGCGTATTCCGACATTCCCGGTCCTCCATGTTCATCCACAGGCACGCTCCGTATCCACCGAACGTCACTCTCGCGTGATACCCCTGGTGGTGCAGGCAATGACACCGTCACGGCGGACCCCCGACCGGCCGAACGAGTGAGGAAAAGGAGAAGGGCGCCCACCTCGGACGTCCGACACCCCCATGGCCACCACTCTCGATCCCCGACGGAAGCCCCCTCACC
>NZ_QOCZ01000367.1 GCF_018207095.1 Nocardiopsis sp. MG754419
CTCGCCGCCTCACAGTCCGGTACCTTCAAGGACCCGCAGGTCAAGCTCTTCGACTACCGCTTCGATGTGAAGACCGGCTTCGAACCGCGCTTCACGGACGCCGATCTGGTGCGGGTGGCGCACTGTCGCGTTCATGAGGAGCGTGCCGAGCACTTCGCGCTGATGCAGGAGAAGGTCTGGAACCCCGCGATGGCCGGCTCTCCCGGCATGGTGCGGGGCCTCTTCGGTGAGGCGCCGGGCCACGAGTTCATGATCCTCTCCATGTGGCTGTCGGCCGCCGAGCACGGAAAGTACCGCACCGAACGCGTGGAGCGGCTCGCCCTGCGAGCCCAGATCGAGGCCGATGTCGCGGCGCTCGCCGGTGACATCGTGGACCTGGAGTCCGCCTGGACGGTTTGAGTCGGTGAGTTTGAGATTCGGACGCCGGCGCCGGGGGTGAGTCCGGAATCTGGATG
>NZ_QOCZ01000368.1 GCF_018207095.1 Nocardiopsis sp. MG754419
GTGCGGGAGCGGGGCTCGATGCCGGAGCAGACGCGGGGGCCGGCGCGGGAGCAGCGGCCGGTGCGGGTCCGGGCGGCGCAGCGGAGGCACTCGCAGCCTCGCCCGGGTGCTCCGATCGTGGTGCCCGACGCGGCCCCGTGTCCTGCCGAGGCGGAGCCCCGGGAACCGACGGGTCGATCCGCCGAGGGTCCGTCGACGCGGGCTCGTTCTGGACGGGGGGTGCCAACGGAGCCGGCGGGCCGGCGGGCGCCGTCGGAGCCGGAGGCGGTGGCACGGGTCCGGCCTCGACACCCGGCGGGGGCGTCGGCCCCGGTCTGTTCTCCTGTGGTGGTGCCGGGCGCGGTCCCGACCCACGTGCGGACCCGCGCGGCGGCACCGGCGGGAGCAGGGGTTCGGGGCGAGGGGTGGTGACCCCTCGCAGGTGTTCCGGTCCCGGCGGATCCGGC
>NZ_QOCZ01000369.1 GCF_018207095.1 Nocardiopsis sp. MG754419
TTGGCCTCGAAGAACAACCGCGCCCGCTCCCAGCGCTCCGCGGCCGTCCCGTGGTCGTAGTACGTCGTGTCCACTCGTGACCTCCTTCGCGGCGTACAACCCTACGGGGCAGTTGAAAATTCCACTACTTGCCCCGGGTGCTCGCGGTGTCGTCCGGGCCCACGGCTGTGCGGCGTTGAGCTCGCTCTACTGCTCCTGGCTCTCGAAGGACAGTGCGTCCAGATCTCCCGCGAAGCCCTCGGGGTTCAGGAACAGCAGGTCCTGCGTATCGGACGGCCGGTCCAGGCGGCCGTCCGGGCCGAGCAGTGTCTGTTCGGTCCAGATGCACTTTCCGTTCGGCGTGTACCGGGCACCCCAACGCTGGGAGAGCGCCGTGATCAACTGCAGCCCGCGGCCTCCCTCGTCGGTCTCCGTCGCGTGGCGGATGCGGGGCATCGTGAGGC
>NZ_QOCZ01000370.1 GCF_018207095.1 Nocardiopsis sp. MG754419
GGTGACGGCCTGGCATGTCGGCACCTCCTTGTATGCAGTATGCAAAACAGGGGCCGGGTTGTGAAGAGGTGATCCGTCGAGGATGCCTATTGAATACTGCATACAGTATGAAGTATCACTGAAGGGGGGCTCGACGCAGGACGAACGGAGGAGCCACCGATGGATCTCTACGAGTACGAGGCCAAACAGATCTTCGGCGAGTACGGCGTCGCGCTCGTCGAGGGCGAGATCGCGGACACCCCCGAGCGGGTCCGGTCCGTGGCGGGCCGGCTCGGTCGCAAGGTCGTCGTGAAGGCCCAGGTCAAGACCGGTGGCCGCGGTAAGGCCGGTGGCGTCAGGGTCGCCGAGGGCCCCGAGGACGCTCAGGCCAAGGCCGAGCAGATCCTCGGCATGGACATCAAGGGCCACACGGTCCACCGTGTCCTGGTCGAAGAGGC